>JAGYLC010000119.1 GCA_018401235.1 Kiritimatiellia bacterium | reverse complement strand
ACCCAACCCGACCGTGTCCGTTATTTGCAAAAGCAGTTGCCCCTGCCCACCCACACCCAACTGGATCTGTCCATGCTTCCCTCCCGGGGGGCGGACGCGGTGTCGGATGTGCTCGACGGCATCCTAATGGAGTCCCTGCAGTTGCACGAACGCCTGCCCGCCAATCGGGAAGCGTTCCACCGGGCCTGCGAACATGCCCGCGGGATCTTGTTCGAAGTGGCGGAGCGCAAAGCGAAAGAGCTGCAGGACATCTTCGAGCTGAAATCCAAAGAAAGCGACCTGATCGACCGCCTGCCCGACTGCCACATCCAATCCGACTTGGAATTACAATCCAGCACCCTCTGGGCGCCCGGTTGGTGTCGGGAGCCCCTCTGCCTCGCCCGCTACCCCAAATACCTCAAAGGGCGCATTTACCGGATGGAGCGATGTCTGCGCGATCCCCAAAAAGATCTCGCAAAACTCCGTAACCTCGAACCCGCCCTCGACGCCCTCTCCGCCGCCGCCCCCCACCTCCCCGCGCCCTTACTGCGCCACGCCTTTCTCAAAATCGAAGAACTGCGCCTCAACCTCTTCGCCCCCGAACTCCGCCCCCACGAAAAAATGAGCGTCCAGCGCTTCGCGAAGTGGTTGGAAGAATAGCAGTAGTCATTGGTCATAATGTACGCCGCGACAGGTCACCCCCTACCCGAAACGATTCATCTTGCCCCCTTCCCCTTCTGACCTCTCCCCTCTGACCGCCCTACCCCCTCAAATACGCCACCGTCTGGGCCACCCCTTCCTCCAGCGGCGTGAATACCTTGTCGTACCCAGCCTGCTGAAGCTTGCTCATCTCCGCCTGCGTATAATACTGATACTTCGACTGCAAAGCCTCCGGCATGTCAATAAATTCAATATCCGGCTCTTTCCCCATCGCGGCGAACACCGCATTCGCCAGATCCAGCCAGCTCCGCGCTTGTCCTGTCCCGCAATTATACAGCCCCCCCGGACTCCCAGACTCCGCCAGCCACAAGGTCACGTCCACTGCGTCTTTCACATACACGAAATCCCGAAGCTGCTTTCCGTGCTCGTAATCGGGTCGGTGACTCCGAAATAATTTCACCCCACCGGATTCATGAATCTGTTCAAAGGACTTGTACACCACCGACCGCATGTCTCCCTTGTGATCCTCATACGGCCCGTACACATTAAAGTACTTAACCCCCGCAATCTCATCCAGCAGATCATTTTTCAGCGCCCACAAATCAAACATGTGCTTGGAATAACCATACATGTTCAGCGGACGCAAATTGGGAGTCCCTTCATCCGCATCCGAATACCCTTTCTCCCCGTTCCCGTAGGTCGCCGCACTGGAGGCATACACGAAACGCACGCCCTGCTCCAGACACCACTCGCACAAATCGCGGGTGGTACGGTAATTGTTGTCCAGAAGGTAGTCCGCATCCGTCTCAGTGGTCGCACTGCAGGCCCCCAAATGAATCAACGCTTTCACCCCTGCCCCCGAAGCTCCATCCAGGATCGCCTGACGAAAGGTTTCCGGGTCCCAGATATCCTCGTAGTGGAGCCCCACCAGGTTTTTCCATTTTTCCGAGCTTCCCAGTTCATCCACCAGCAACAGGTCCGTCTCACCGCGGGCATTCAGTTCCGCCACCAGATTCCGCCCGATAAATCCAGCAGCACCCGTGATAATGTAGGAAAACGTGTTCATGCGATACGAGGTCCGCTTTAAGCAATCCGCCGCTGATCTAATTCATCATCCATCACCGCCAGACGGTTGTCCACCATCGGCTTGGTGATCCGACAGCTCCGCTTCGCGCCCTTCTGATTGGGTGTGTCGTACATGATTTCGAGCATGACCCGTTCCAGAATGGAGCGGAGTCCACGCGCACCGGTTCCCCGTTTGTGGGCAATCCGGGCGATTTCAGCCAACGCGGTGTCCGTAAAACTCAAATCCACCCCGTCCATCGCCATCAACTTGGCAAACTGCTTGGTCATCGCGTTCTTTGGCTGGGTGAGAATATGAATCAAATCCTCTTCCGACAACTCGTTCAGCACCGCCACCACCGGCAGACGTCCCACAAATTCCGGAATCAAACCAAATTTCACCAAATCGTGGGGGTCCACCACCGTGTCACTGCTCAACCCCACCCCCGTGGGAAGCGCCGACCCATAGCCCATCACCCCTTTGCCCCTACGACGCTTGACCACCTCGTCAAGTCCGTTGAACGCCCCGCCACAAATGAACAGGATTTTCTCGGTGTTGACCTTCAAATATTCCTGCTGAGGATGCTTGCGCCCCCCTTGAGGCGGCACATTCGCTATCGTTCCTTCCAAAATCTTCAGCAACGCCTGCTGAACGCCTTCACCGGACACGTCCCTAGTAATGGAGACATTCTCAGTGCGACGTCCAATCTTGTCGATTTCGTCAACGTAAATAATTCCGCGTTCGGCTTGTTCCACATTAAAATCCGCCGATTGCAGCAGCCGCAGCAGAATATTTTCTACATCCTCTCCCACGTATCCCGCTTCCGTCAGGGTCGTGGCATCCACGATGCAAAACGGCACTTCCAGGAACCGGGCCAGGGTCTTGGCCAGGTAGGTTTTCCCGCTGCCGGTGGGTCCCACCATAAGAATGTTGCTCTTTTCGATCTCTACATCATCAAAATCGTTTTCATCTGATTTTCCGCCTCGGTCAAGGTCCTTGAGCCGTTTGTAGTGGTTGTGAACCGCCACCGCCAAAATCTTTTTGGCGTAGTCCTGACCAATCACATGCTCATTCAGCATGTCCACGATTTCGCAGGGCTTTGGGACCCGAATCTTAGCTGTGGGCTCGGTTTTTTCACTCGCTTCCCGCTCAATCAGTGAATTGCATAGTGACACACACTGATCACAAATTTGCACGCCGGGACCGGCGATCAGCCGATTGACTTCACGCTGGTATTTTCCGCAAAAGGAACAGCGGGGTTCTTCTGTTTTGGCTGCCATATCAACCGCCTCAGACTTTCGGAATGGGTTTCACAATTACTTCGTCCACCAGACCATATTTTTTGGCCTCGTCAGCGGACAAAAAGTTGTCACGCTCCGTATCCGCAGTCAAATCCTTCACTTTCTTGCCGCAATTTTCGGCCATGATCGTATTCAGCCGCTCTTTCAAACGCAGAATTTCCCGAGCATGAATATCAATGTCCGTGGCCTGACCCTGAAACCCGCCCCAAGGCTGGTGAATCATGATCCGGGCGTTCGGCAGGGCAAAGCGTTTGCCTTTCGCACCGGCGGACAACAAGAACGCGCCCATGCTGGCGGCCTGACCCACACAGTAGGTGCAAATGTCGCATTTCAGGAACTGCATCGTATCGTAAATGCCCAAACCGGAAGTCACCGAACCGCCGGGGGAATTAATGTAGAGATTGATATCCTTATCAGGATCTTCACTCTGCAAAAACAGCAACTGGGCGATAATCAGGTTGGCCACCACATCATTCACCTCGGTGCCGAGGAAAATAATCCGGTCTTTTAACAGACGGGAATAGATGTCGTAGGACCGCTCACCGCGACTGGTTTGCTCAATCACATACGGAATCGGAATATAATTTTGTTCGTTCATGTCTCTTTTTATCCTTAGTTGGCCTAGTCGGCAATTAGTCGGCAATTAGTCGGCAATGACCGCTTCGTCCTGAATTAATTGCAGTACCTTACGGCACACAATGTCTCCGCGCAAATCATCAAGCTGATTGTTTTGCTTCAAGCGCCGCTCCAATTCATCTGCCTGCATCGAATACGCATAGGCCATCATCTGTATTTCACGTTTAAATTCGGATTCCGAAACCGCCAATTCTTCTTTACCGGCGATTTCCTGAAGAATCAGGCGTAATTTCACCTGGCGCTCGGCCACCTGTTTGGCCGTTTCCAGAATCTGATCCTTCTGCTCCATCAACTGATCCTCCTCCATGCCACCCTTCTGCATGTCCCCGGCAATTTGTTGAATCTGCTGTTGGGTAGCGTCCGCCACCAGACTTTCCGGCAGTTCCACACTGACCTTTTCCAGCAGGTCGTTCTCAATCGCCTGACGCAGCTTGCCATTCGCGGCCCGGTCTTTCTCAGCTTCCAGGGAATCCAGGATCTGCTTGCGGAAATCTTTTCCGTCTTTCACACCCAGACTTTTGAAAAAGGCCTCATCCACGTCCGGCAATTTCCGGGCGCGAATCGCTTTCACTTCCACCTCGAACTCCACTTCCTTGCCCTGCAAATTCTTCACCACAAAATCGGCGGGGAAGCTCGCTTTGATACTCTCTTTATCGCCAATCGACAAACCGGCCAAGCCCAGGCCCAATTCGGGAATAAACGCCTCGTCACTGGCCTGCAGCCAAAAGTCTTTGCCTTCACCCAGACCTTTTGCTTCCGGTTCGGCTTCCTCAAGGGCTGTGCCATCCAACGAACCCTTGAAATCAATCTGCGCCATGTCCCCGCGGGCCACCGGACGGTCGGTCACCTCGTCAAAATCCGCCCGTTGCTCACGCAGGGCTTCAATGCGGGCATCCACTTCCTCCTCCTTGACCTCTTCGCTCTCACTCGTGAGCTTCATGCCTTTGTATTCGGGCAATTCAATTTCCGGGCGGATATCCACCGTAACCGAGTAAACCAACGGCTCGCCTTCCTTCACTTCAATGTCCTCATCCATCTCCAGAATGGTCAGTACGTTCAACTTCTGTTCCTGCAGAGTTTCGTGATAACTCTTCGGCAGCAAATGATCCCGAAGCCGCCCCAGAATTTCCTTCTTGTACTTCGATTTTACCAGTTGCTTGGGCGCTTTCCCCGGACGAAAGCCCGGCAGGGCCACATTTTGTGAGTAGGTGGCTAGAGCATCGTCGAATTCTTTCGCCACCTCTTCGGCAGGGACTTCAATCGACAATTTTCGGCGGCAGGGGGATAGTTCTTCAATTTCAACGTTCATCAATGTACTCGGGGTTAAAGGGTAAAAAAGGGAACGCTTTTACTACGATACCCCTCGCCTTAGGTCAACTGGATAGTCAATTGAATTCGTGTGTGTCCCACCACGGAGTGACGACGTCCTCGCCGTCTTTCTAATGCGTGGGGCGCGGACTCATTCCACCTGGCGCAGCGCTTCCAATCCCAGCCAATCCCCTTTCATGGGTCGACCCGCCCGCTTCCGCTTCTCCCCGAAACAACCCCGGAACTGTTCCATCAACTCCTCCAGGAACTCCGGACTGCCAATCCCCACGCCCCTCGTGAAATAGCGTTGTCGATGCAAGAGCATTTTCGCTAGTGGCACCTCGCCCGCCTTCTCGAACTCCGCGATCACCTCCACCGGATCAAATCCGCTCCGATCCCGACTCTGCTCCCGCGACAATGGATCCTCCGACCCGTCATTCCCCGTGAAATACAGCCAAATTCGATACGACGACTGTACCTCCTTCCAATTTTTAGGGGCCGCGCGGGCCTCCTGCTCCTCTTTCATCGCCCCGCGCACCTGTTCCCGACCCAGTTCCTTCTTCAACTGACCCCGACGCAGCCCCTCTGCCGACCCCGGCAGGATTCCCCGTGCGCAGCGCACCAACACCTCCAGACCCTCCCGGGAACGTCCATTTCCCCCGCAAGCCGACCCATACCCGCTCCACAAATACGACAGTGGATCCTGCACCAGACCCGCCCGCACCGGATTCAGATCAATATACGCCGCCACCGACATCAACGCCAGTGGATTCTCCTCCACCACCACACTCCGATAGCGACTGTCCCACAGCGTGCCCGACTGATCATGCTCCGCGTTGTACCAGCAAGAGAACGACCGCTTCAGCACCCGCATAAACTCCGGTAAATCGCCCATGCGCCCGATCATTTCCCTATCCATCCTCTCCTGTTTCCCCTCCGGTTGCACCTGATACGTCTCCTCCCACGCCTTTACCTTCCCCTCCGGCCACACCCCCGACAATTTTCCCACAATATCCTCATGCGACACTTCTTCGATCACCGGCACCCACAGCATCAGATGAAAATGATTATCCATCACGCAATGCGTAATCACTCCAATCCCCGAGAAATCCGCCCACTCCCGCATTTTCCGCACAAACACCCGCTTCTCCCGATCCCCAAACAAAAATGCCTGCCCCCTCGCCCGACTCGTCACATGCACAAAATACCCCATCCCCTCCGGCAATATCCGCAACCCCCTCCCCTTCCGCGCCCCATTCGCCCACACCGACCGAATCGACGGATACTCCCAAAAATAACTTTTCTTCTTCATACCTCTCCTATACCCCCGCACCACTCTTTGTCAATCTATTATTTACCTGTTGCATAGTTAATAGTTGAAAATTTATTTCGACCGGATGGGATGATTGTGGCACAGGGTGCTGCGCATGTCGTTTGATCCAATTAAATTTATCTCCCATCTTCCAAAAAAACGTCTGTCGCTAGTGGCGGGGGCGCTAGTTCTGCTGACTGCGGTGTTTCTTCACCATCGCTCCGGCTCTGATACGGAAATAGGTGTAGCTCTAGAGGAGGAAGAGTGGGCGATCGAAATTGAATTGCCGGATCCGGTTCCGGATTGGCCGCTTTTTACGCACCCTACTCCGCAACGGAATTGGCAGGATGTGGATAATCCCAGGGTGTATATGCCCACAGGGTCAGGTCGTATTCAGTCTGCTTTCTATGGATCAACCCGTACCAATAACTCCGGTCGCGCGGTTTTTCATGAGGGAGTGGACATCGCCCCGGTTCAGTGGGATCGGCGGGGTCGGGCGATGGATGAAATCTATTCGATCGCGGTCGGGACTGTGGGATATATCAATCGCATTGCGGGAAATTCAAGTTATGGGATTTATGTGGTAGTGGACCACCCGGATGAGGTGGGGGTCGTGTACAGTTTGTATTCCCACTTGGCCTCGGTTCCTTCAGATCTGAAAGCAGGTGAATCCGTGGATCGCGGCCAGGTGATCGGCATCATGGGTTTCACCTCCACTCTGGGCATTCCACCTCAACGCAGTCACTTGCATCTGGAAATCGGCCAAATGGTGAATCCGTCTTTCTCCCGCTGGTATCGGGAACAACGAATGACCCCGAATCATGGCAATCATCATGGTTTCAATCTTACCGGTTTTGATCCTATGATTCTACTGGAAAA
>JAGYLC010000118.1 GCA_018401235.1 Kiritimatiellia bacterium | reverse complement strand
CCAGTCCTCCACCTGAATGGGAATCGAACGCGCTCCCTGCACGGCCTGCGCGGTCTGCAGCGCCCGCCCCAGGGGGGAACTGTAGAGATGCGAGAACGCCACATTCTTTAAGGCCTGACCCAGCGCATCCGCCTGTCTCAGGCCCGTGTCGGACAGACAGTCCGTCACCGGCGGCCGAAGGTGGATGTGCGGATCGCCTTTCATATTTCCGTGCCGGATCAGATACAGTTCCATCATCTCTCTCCTCAAGGCATGCTGTAATAAGGAAGGGTGTCCAGATCGCGCTGCGGGCTGCGCTGAAGCAGTTCCGGCGGAGGCCGCCATCCCTCTGCCGTCAGCGTGCCGAACATCAGGGCCAGCGGTGAAACGGTTTCGTTCACGGTGAATTCATTCTGATCCACCACATGGGTGGGATGAATGGCCCGGCGCCGCAGCACCGGATAGTGTTTCCAGACCGCCTCGCGGATTCCTTTGCTGTTCTCCCGCACCCAGTTTCCCGTCTTGTCCGCCGCCTCCAGTTCCCGCTGAATCTCCGCCCGGCCCAGCTGACCGGGAATAAAGGCCATTGCGCTGGGTTCGTAAAATGCCTGCACGCTGGGATGACCGTTGTCGGCCACGTAAAACGGAATCAGATTCACCCCGTAGGTCAGCCAGAACGGGGCAATTCCCGGGGTGGGCTCCGCGATACCGTCGTTTTTTGAATGAATATGCTGCAGCACCACCGGGAACACCGATCCGATCCCGGTGATCATCGACGTGCCCTGCGGATTGGCGCCGAGGAAAAAATTCGCCGCATGCCGCAGCGCCGTCCGGTAACGCTCTTCGCCGCTGATCAGAGTGGCCACCGACAAGCGGCGGGTCATATTGTGGATATTGCCCCAGGCCATGGTGTGGAACCAGCCCGCGTCCGGGGCATACCAGTACATGCGGTAGGGATGCGCCCTCTGCGCCTCCATAAAGCTGTCGGCCAGCTTCAGAATTTCCGTCCGCACCCTGGCCACATCCTCCGCCGGCAGCCCGGCCTCTTCGAGCACGGAGACCAATTGACTGGGATTGACCTCGTGTGGACGTTCTGCCAGCGCCTCCACGAATCCGCTGACCCTCCAATGAGCCAGATAGCGCGGGTTGCGGGTCGCCAGATACAAATTTCCCGCCGCCAGCGCCGATTGTCTAAAGGCCCGGTCGCCCCGGCGGATCTCCGGATCCTCATCGAAACGGATCACCTGTCCCTGCAGCCCCCGGTCCCGCATCGGACGCTCAATCCGGAAGCGCAGATCCCGCATCACCGCCTCCTCGCTTTCCGCCCAGGCAAAGGCCTTCTCCGCCGAAACAATCCATGCCCGCGCCCGCACCGGCGCGTAGGGAGTCAGCAGCCGACCCAGCCAGGCCGCGCTCGCCGCGTAAGCGAAACTGCCCGTCCGGTCGGGAATGGACAGATAAAAAGGCATCTCTTCGTCGCCGTGGGTGAAGGCACTCTCCAGGGTATCCCCCGCATGGGGATGACTCTCCTGCTCGATCCAGCTCGACACCGCCCCGTCCGGGCGCTGACTGCGCCGCCACACCTCCAGCCCCCACTCCGCCTCGTCCAGCAGATCCGGCACCCCGTTCCCCGATTCGGGCATAGTCAACTGTCCGTCCGGAAACTGGCCCGCGCGCACATCCGCCAGCGCCAGCAGATCCCACACCGCATTGTAATGATGATACCGCCGGTCGAAATCCGCCGCGTCATGCCAGCCTCCCCACAGACCGGGAATCGGCTCGACCTCCGGGTCGGTATTGCCAATCAGGGTGAAGGCCGACAGCCGCAGCTGTTTTCCGGCTTCGTCGCGGAATCCGAAGCGGGCCGGTGTTTCGTCCGTCCGGTAACGCTGCAAATACCAGCCCTCACTCTCCGCCACATACTGGCCCGGACGCGTCTCCAGAAAACAGGCCGGACGCTCCCAGCCCGTGTGCGGGAGGGACAGCGACTTCCCCGAACGCTGAATAAACAAGCCTTTCATCATGGTGTAAAACGCCTTCCCATACCCATCCTCCGACACCTCAAAGGGCCAGGAACGCCCCAGCCCCGGAATCTGCAACGCGAAGGTGCCCGTCTCCGCCATCCCTGAAAAATCCAGTTCATAGACATCCTCCCCGGTAAGATTCGCGCCGCCATCCCGGCGGACCTCCTGATCCGCCGCCAGACGGCGAAGCCGAATCGTGCCCTCGAAAACCGGATCTCCGGTCAGGTCTCCCCCGCTCACCCGCCGCAGCACAAAAGGCCCGCCCTCCAGAGAGGCAAAATCCGCCGGACCCACTCCGGGAATCCACATACCCAGGTAGGCCGTTTTCTCCAGGGCCGCCACATCGTAGGCGGACTGATTCACCTTGATGCTCCAGCTCACCGTCTGCTCCTCGTCATAGGACAACACAAAGCGCCGACCGTCCTCGCTCAGCACCTCCACAGGCTCACCGGAGGACAAGGGCGTGTCCAGTTTCAAATAGGCCATGTGGGCCAGACGCGACAGCGGCAGATACACCCCATGCGTCGGCGCATCCTCCGCCGACACCGCCGGAAATCCGTCCACCGAATGCGCCCACACCGACACCTCCGCCGGCTGCTCCCCGTTCACGGTCCAAAACGACGCGTCCTGCATCCCCACAAACAGCGGATACTGATACGCCTTCATCGCCAGCATCGTCCGGTACGCCGCCGACTTGGCAAAGTACCAGGAACTGTTCCCTCGCCCGTTCCGGTAATCGTCCAGATCCTTCGCAAAGGCCTCTCCGAACATCTCTTTCCTCGCCGCCAGGGTCTCCGCCGTGGGATCCACCACCACACAGATCCACTCCGGACTCAGCACCCGCACATCCTGGATGACCTTTTCGGCCCCCGCCTCATCGGCCGGGAGTCCGGGCCCTGCTGTCAGCAGCATCGCGGCACAGTACACTTGAAAACGAAAAAACGAGACGGCTGAGATACGCATAATCAACTCCAGAGACAGGGTGGGAAGAGAAAGAGAGAAACGGGTTATAGTCTTTTACCTACTAGTATATACTATAATATACTTGCACACCAAGCCGGTTTTGGTTAGGATTTCACTTAGCAGTCCCGAAAATAATCGGGAAAACAGCTTTTTCAGAGGAAACTAGTCTTTCAAAAATCACATCCCACCCGCTGCACTGGAGAACGTCCATGGCCACCCGAAATCCCACCGAAGAATGGCGCCGCACCTGCATCATCAGTCTATTCTGCCTCATGGAGGACGAACTCAACGGCTATAACCTTAAACAGCGTCTCAAAAAATGGCGCATCCACAAACACCTCCCCGTCAGCCCCGCCACCATCTACCGCGCCCTCGGAAAACTCGAAGAACAGGGCTGCCTCATATCCCGATCCGTCAAAAACGGCAACTACCCCCCCTCCACCGTCTTTCGGATCACCGAAGCCGGCAAGCAACTCTATCAGGAACTCCTCGAAGAGGAAGCCAGCTTCACCCGCACCGAATTCAGCGAACACGTCTTCATTGGCATGTGCTCCTACCTCCCCCGGGAAGAGCGCAAACGAATGGCCCGCAAACGAAAACAGGATGCCCGGCGTCATTTGAAATACCTTCAGCAAAAACTCGACCACTACGAACAGGAGGAAGGGAAACCCTATGCCGAATGGCTCCTCATCGATCATGAAATCCACATGGTGGAGGCCCAGATCGCCTGGCTCGATCACTTCATCGACCTTATCGCCAAAAATCAGGCCTGAGCCTTCCCTCTGAACAACCCTCCACCAGATATTCAAAAACCAGTTCTTAAAATACTAGATTATGTCTGATTATGGTATTATTTCTATAACTGTTTATATTAAACAACTTACAAAGTTATTCTTCTCAGAATCCCGCCCGCATTTTAACCGCCCTCATCAAATCTTCATTATTCCTTGCTGCGTCTTCATCCCTCCAATCGGCTAAACTATTTGCAGCCACCCATCCGGATGACGCATAACCCAACACACAGGACGAAATAATGAAAAAAACAGCCTTGCTTCTTTTTAGCATCGGGGTCCTCCCGATGGCCGCCCTCGCGGCTCCTTTATACTCGCTGGACATGACCCAGGATGACACCGGGGATTTCCGGCTGGCGCAGATCGGCAATACCTTCGGAGGGGAGGGATCGCAGGCAAATCAGAACGTTATATACAATGCGACAGATGATGTTTATCAACTCACCGGACGTTATAATCAGGACCGAACCCTTGTGCTCACGGTTCCTCTCGATACACCACCCACGCCGGGCGACCCGGACGGATATATTTCAGGCGATGTCGCGCTGAGTATGACATTCGAATACGTGAATGATGCTGGAAATTCGGATGTGGTGGTTTCTCTCCGTCAAAATGTAGGCAATACCGACAAAGGTGCGGGAAGTAACACGTACCCGAACTACTATGTCCGCATCCTGGACAACAGCACCTTCGAGTTACGGAAATTTACAGCTTTCAACGACACGACCCTGTTGGATTCCCTCAGCATCACCCCTGCTTCCGGGAGTTCAGTCTACAGTCTGAATTTCAGCGCCTTGGACAATGGAGCGAATGTGGATCTGTCGGCGGAACTTTTTGAAGGCAGCACCTCCCGGGGAAGCCTGTCTTTCACTGACACCTCCGGCGTGCTTGCCGGAGGCTATGTGGGTATTGGTGCAGGACAGGGAAGTGTGAACAACGGCACGTTTGAGGGTATTGAAATCTCTTCCATGGTCGTCACCATCCCCGAACCCTCCACCCTCGCGCTGTCGCTGATCAGCCTGCTCGCCGGCTACGGCTTCCTCCGCAAACGGCTGCATTGAGGAGACGTTTGCCGTATCATCTTTCGCAGACGTCGGGGTGCTTCTCCCTCCTGGGGCACCCCGTTTTTCTTCCCCGGCCGGACGCGTCGTTTCCTTCCGACTGGGTCTCCACCCTGACCCACTCGCATCATCTCCGCGGCAAAGAACGTCCGGTCGGGGAGGTGAACCGTCTGCTGGTCGACTGGTGCCGTGCGCACCGCATCCGCGCTTTTGGTCTCGGCTCCCCCTGGGAACCTGTCACTGCCGCCGCTGTGGAAAAATACGAAACCACGGAACGCGAAGCCTATGATGCCGGCCGGGTCGATCTGCAGGCCCTGCGTTTCGAGCCCGAGGTCCGCGCCCACCTGGCCGATCTGAACCGCCTCAGCAACGGCGACACCCTCTTCTACCTCGACAACGAAACCCCCAAAGCCCGCTACGGGCATCTGTGGTGGCTGAACTGGCACTTCGAGCTGCCCGCCTGGCACGACTACTCCCAGGACCGCCCTGTTCAATACTACCGCAACGATCCCCAGCGCGAGTGGAACCCCCTGGCCGGACGTCCCTTCCGCCGCCGCCCCTACCTCGAGATCCTCCGCCACCAGCGCGCCCACCAGGCCCTCGGCATCTGGGCCCATCCCACCAGCTGGTGGAAACATCACCGGGATTTCGTCACCAATATCGCCGCCGAAGCGGGCCTCCACCTCCTCGCCCACGGCTTCCTCGACGGCCTCGTCGTCATGGGCTACGACGTCTTCCAGCCCGCCTACCAGGCCCTCTGGTTCGACTGGCTCGACACCGGCGCGGTGATTCCCGGATTCGCCGAAAGCGATCAGTCCAACTCTCAGTTGGATCAGGATGTGCTGCATCCGCTTATGACCACCCTCGTGCACTGTCCGCAGGAGCTGACGCTGGCATCGCTCACCCGGGCCGGACGTCAGGGCCGGCTCATGCCCAGCACCGGCGGCTTTGCCGACATCCACACCTGCAGCACCGCCATGGGGGGAATTCATACCCTTCCGCCCGGGGCCTCCGTCGAGGTCTTCGTCGATCTGCATCCCCCGCCGGGTCAGTCCTGCTTCTCCCGCGTCGAAATCCTCGGCCGCGGCGGGCAGCTGCTGCACAGCCTCTTCCATGTCCCCTCCGGACAGCTGCGGTTTCGGGTGACCGGTGGCGATCATCCGGCCTACCTGCTGGTGCGGGCCTTCGGCGAGCACGACAGGGGGGCACCGCAGTCCGCCAGCCCCGTCGAGCACCTCACCCTCAGCAACCCCCTCTACCTCCATCCTCCCGGCTTCCGCTTCCACACCGCCCGCACCCATCTCACCCTCCGCCCCGCCCCCGACTCCCCCTTCCGCAATCAACCCTACCACATCCTCAGCCTCGACAACCGCATCCTCGACACCGCCTGCCTCGACCAGACCCGGCATCACGACATCCCCGCCGACGCCGCCCTCCATTTCCCCGGCCTCCAGCAGCCCTGGCCGCTGTATCCCTGCATGGAAAACCCGCCCGTTCAGGATCTCCTGGCCT
Organism: Kiritimatiellia bacterium; assembly: GCA_018401235.1. Classification (GTDB taxonomy): domain Bacteria; phylum Verrucomicrobiota; class Kiritimatiellia; order SS1-B-03-39; family UBA6053; genus UBA6053. The sequence goes on along the minus strand of JAGYLC010000118.1, from coordinate 820 downwards.
ACCTCTGGCAGGGCCTCTTCCTTCGGGATTTTCCGGACTGCCGCCCCGGCGACGTGCCCCCGGAGGCCTGGCGTCTCGATGACCTCCGCCAGGCGCTTTCCGAACAGACCCTCGCGCTCTGAACCCCTGCATCCCCTTTCTGTGGCGGGTCCGCCCGGATTCCCATTGCGCTGCGGCGGGAATTTTTATAGGACGACCCTCTCTTTCATGCGTATCACCAAACACATTCTTCCAGATACCTTCAGCGGTCCTCCGGGCATTACGGCAGGCTTTCCTATCGATCCGGCCGCCTGGATCTGGCATCCTGATCTCTCCGCCCCCCAGCCCGCTTTCCTCCGCTTCACCCTCACCTTCAGCGTTCAGGACGGGGATCCCCCCCTGCGCCTCCATCTCTCCTGTGATCAGTACGCCGAAGCATCCCTCGACGGCCTGCTTTTCTTCCGCGGACCCGAGGCCTCCCCGGTGGACGCCTGTTCCTTTGCCAGCTTCGACATCGCCGGTCTGCTCCCCGGCCCCCACCATCTCAGCGTCTTTGCCTGGTGGCTGGGCACCGGACGTCTCCACGCCCCCCTGGCCCGCGAAACCCTCGCCCCCGGTTTTATTCTCGCCGCCGAGGCCCCTTTCACCGAACGCCTCAGCACCGGCAGCGCCCCCTGGCAGGTGGCCTGGCTCCGCAGCTATGCGATCGACACCGACCGCGTGTTTCCCCCCGCCTTCGGCATCGGCGGCGGTCTGCGGCTCGACACCCGCGACCCCTCCCGTCACTGCCCCGGAGCTCTTCCCGCCGCTGTGGTGCACCCCCCCTTAACCTCCAGTCATT
>JAGYLC010000117.1 GCA_018401235.1 Kiritimatiellia bacterium | reverse complement strand
GGCTGAACACCTACAACGAGGGTTCCATCCGGGTCGTCAGCATTGGGGACATGCAGTTGATCGGACGGGTGGAAAGCGCTGCCGGACGGGTGGACCTGGTCACCACCGCCGGGGACCTGAGCCTGGAATCCGCCGAGGCCCGCATCTTCGCGGTGGACGGAGTGGAACTGGATGTCGCCGGCAGCTTTGCCAACCGCGCCTCGGTCGAAGCGATTCAGGTGTTGGTGCTCGACCAGGAGGAACTGTTCATTGAAACCGGCAGCCAGGCCCTGGTGTCCACCGAATCGCTCGCGCTGCGCGGACACGGCGACATCGTGATTACCGGAGCCGGATTGGCGATTGAGGACGGATTCGAGGTCGAACAGATTCTCAGCCTCGACGCGGATGGAGAAATCACCGTGGACGCGCCCATCCGCAGCGTGCCCGCCACCCTCACCGCGAATGGCCGGGTATTCGAACTGGTCAAGTCGCTGGTGGACGCGGAGGACAACCCGCTCAGCGAAGCGGACAGTCCGGTTTCCATCTCCGAAAACTCGGGCACCTACACCATGTACGCCCTGCCGGGAGTCGCGACCCACGCCGACATCATCGACGCCATTAACGCGCTGGAAATGGATGATCTGAATCTCTTCTTCGCCTCCCTCGGACGTCAGGAAGGGTTGCTGAGCGTGGGTGACTTCTCCTTCTACCTGACCGTACTGGAAGGGGAAGTGGTCAACAACGTCAATATCGAATTTGCCGAACTGGAAGAGGGCAACGCCTTGGCGAGTCTCGCCAACGGGTCCTTGACCCTGCAACTCTCTCCTCTCGACAACACCACCGCCGCCGACGTGCTCGCGGCCCTGAACGCGCTGGATGAGATTTCCGCCACCTCCACCGACGCGGTGCTGACCGGATTCGTCCGCGGGGCCGAAGCCAGGGACTTTGACAGCGACTACAGCATCGAGATTGTTCCCGATGCCACCCTGTCGGTTGAAACGCCGGTGGTCCTGAGCGAAGTCGACAGCGTGTTCAGCCTCCGTGCGCTGCCGGGAGTCGCCACCCGTTTGGATTTACGGGATGCCTTGATCGACAGCGGGCTTTTCGGCGTGCTGATTCCCTCTCAAACCGCCTTGTTGACCGTGGACGGAATCGACTACTTCCTCAATACCGGCGCGGACACGGTGACGGATGTGGATCTGGAATTCCGCTTTGTCGGACAGGAGTCCACGCTCCCCGGTCTCGTCGATCTGAATTTGAGCGAGGGAACGCTCACGGTGGCTTTGGACATCTTTAATCCCACCACCGCCGCCGATCTGCAGTCCGCCCTCGAAAACTTCGGCTACACCGTGTTTACTACCGCCGCCGATCCGGATGTGGCCTTCGAGGAAGCCACCACCGCCGCGACTTTGGAGGTGATCGCCGCCAATGAAAGCGCTTCCGCGCTCACGCTGGCTGAAACCACCACGGCCACGCTGCCGGTCGCCGCCGACGGTGTGTTTGCGGGTACCCGCATCGAGGTGGAAGGCCTGCTGATGTTGGTGAACTGGGACGTGCCCACGTTGAATTTCAACTACGAGGTTCTCACCGCCCCCGAAAACCGGGGCGGGGTGGTGGTCGATGACGCTGCAGTCCCGCAGACCACGTTGAACGCCGGGAGCGAAGGGGTCTTTTCTTCTGCAGTTCTTCTGGTTGACGGGGTTGAAATCGCCCTTCGCGCCCGTTCGGCTGAACTGACATTGCAGGCGGGTGGTTCCATCACCATCACCGAAAACGGATTGTTCGGGGGAGGGGTTGTCCGCGTGGATGCCGGCAATGAAGTGATGGTCGACGGCGTGATCGAAGGCGGACCCATCGATGTGCGCGCGGAAGCGGCCATCACCCAGACGGGCCTGATTCAGGCGGGTGGCACCGGAGAAATCCGGGTGGAAAGTCATACCTCCACTATCACCATGTCGGATCCGGCCTCTACCACCAGCGAAAGCGGCGACATTCTGTACGAAGCTCCGGGGGATATCGCCCTGACCTTCATCGATTCCACAAACACTGGCCGGATTGACATCGTTAGCGGCGCCGCCATTATCGATGCGACCGCCGCGACAACCAACAGCCTGAACGTGCAGACCGACGGCTTCGTCACCCTCACCGCCCAGACGGGCATCGGTTCCATTCTGAACGGGGACATTAAGACAGCGGTCGGCAGTCTCAGGCTCCGCAATATCGGATCCACCGGCGATAGTGTCATCACTCAGATCGCCCTGGGTGGAGATCTGGACATCACCGAAATCACCCAGAACGCTTTCGGCGGCTGGTCGATTTTGACGGTGGAGTCCGGCAACCTCACCCTCAGCGGTCCGGTCTCCCACATTAGTGACGGCTCGCTGGTCATCAGTGTAATCGGAAATGTGGCCGTGGAAGATACCATCGACCTTCAGGGTGGCGAATTCACGGTGGGTGCCATGGGCGATGCGACCTTCGAAGCGGATATTTCTACAAACGTCGGGGATGTAGCCGTGTTTGTTTTGGGTGCTATTCGCATGGATCCGCTGATGATCCTGGATGCGGCCGGCGGCAATGTCCTCCTTCAGGCCAATGACAATGTCCTCGTTTCAGCCGTGATTTCCGCGGACGCGGATGTGCGTATCGAATCCAACGCAGCCTCTGTCCTGCGCGCCGACGCGGACGGCCGCACCAATGTCACCGCACGTACCCTCCAGCTTGAGGCCGGTGTGGCCATCGGCTCTCTGGACGATGCCTCCGAGGCGATCACCACCGATGTCAGCCACCTCAATGCAACAGCCACCACCGGAGTTCTAGCCGTCCACGAAGACAATGAACTCACCGTCGGTGCCTCTGAAATTACGGTCCGATATGCCCAGAACGACAAAAGCACAATTACAGATACCTGGAATGAAACGCAACTCCTCACCAGAAGCGGGGAAGCGGTACTCGCCACCGGCGGCACCCTCACGGTTGAAGCGGAAACCCTGCCCACCGTCTCCATCATCGGCAGTCTCCACATCGCGGTGAGCAACACCACCGACGATTCGGACGGTGATCTGCTCATCGACGGCGACATCTCCGTCAACGGCGGCACCCTGCTGACGGAAGTGGCCGGGCTCATCACCCAGGCCGCCGCCTCGGAGATTCTGGTTACGGATGCGGATGCCATTTTCGCGGCCGGAGGCGCAATCAACATCGCCCGCATCACCACCGGCACCAGTGCCCTCGCGCTCACCGCCGGAGGAGCCATCACCCGCGTCACCGGCGCCCCGGCCGTGCAGATTACAGCTCAAGACCTGCGCCTCGAGTCCGGCGCGGACATCGGCGCGGTGGACGCCGCCATTTCCTTTGACGCCGACACCCTCTCCGCCCTCGCTGCCGGATCGATTCACCTCAACGGCGCGTCCAGTGTGGCCGTCACCGCCGTGGAAGTCAGCGCCCTGATCCCCACCCTGGTGCCGCCCCAGGTCCTGCCCGCCTTCCGCACCGAAGCCGCCCAGGCCGACCTCACCTCCACCGGAGGAGGGGACATCCTCGTCCAGATCGCCGGACTCCTGGAACTCTACGACGGTGACAGCGACACCCTCGCGGTTTCCACCCTTCAGAACGGACATATTTTCCTCCGCGCCACCAACCTCGATGTCTACGCCGCGATCGTGAATGCGGACGGTCATCAGACCCTCGACATCGCCCAGGCGCTGGAATTCCATCACGCGGATGAATCCGCCCCCGCCGCCGGAGACGGCTACACCGGCAGCTTGCTTACTCAGACCGGCGACATTCATGTCACCGCCCTCCAGAGTATCACCATGCAGGATTTGACCTCCATCCGCAGCGCCCAGGGCAATGTCCGGCTCGACAGCGAAGGCAATATCCGCGTCGGCCGCGTGGAAGCCACCCTCGGCCTTGTCGCTCTGCGCAGCAGCCTCGGTCAGATTTTCGACAACGGGGACAGCGAAACCGATGTCATCGCCGACAAACTTCACCTCATCGCCGAACTCGGGGTCGGCCTCCTCGGAGCTGGATACAATGCCCTGGAAACGCAGGTCAACCGTATCGCCGCCTTGGTGGTGTCCGGACCTTTTGCGGTAAGCAACACCGGTGCCATCGAAGTTGGTGACATCTCCGGTGAAACGGTCGCCACCGTGAACCTCGGCGGTATCGTCGGCTCAGTCAATGTTCGCAACTGGAACGGTATTCAGTCCTTCGACGAACTCGGCAACGGGGTCTCGCTCACGGCTTCCGGAAACATTACCGTCCTGAATGACAACACCATTGATCCCGGCATCCGCGCCGCCGCGCTGGGCAGCGGCAATCTGCACCTGTCCGCCACCGGCACCGGCAGCACCCTGACTCTTTCCGACGACGTAATCGCCGCCGCCGGGCACATCACCCTCCTGGCCGACGGGCTGATTCTTATGGACGACAAGGTCACCGTCGAAACCTTCGGCCCCGGAACCCTCACCATCGATTCCGCCAACGGGGGCTTCACCCAGAACGCGGGTGCCACCCTCGCCGCGCAGAACGGCAACATTCTGGTGGAGGCGCAGGGAACCGTCGCCCTCTCCGGCATCACCACCGGCGGGTCCGTTGCGGTCACCTCTCTCGGCGGGGCCATTCTCGACAACGAGCCCGCGCGGACCAATGTCGAAGCCAACGCCCTGCGTCTGAATGCCGCGTTGAACATCGCCACCGGCGCGAATCCGCTGAATGTGGACGTGGTCAACCTGACCGCAGCAACGGCGGACGGCGGACTTTTTGTTCAGGGTGAAAACTCGCTCACCGTCACGTCGGTGGAAGTCATCACCCAGCAGGTCGCGGTCAACGCCTCCACCAGCCCGACCACCGCCGCCGCACAGACCGGACTGGGCACAGGCGGGAACGGCAGCATCGTGGCGCGGGCCATGGACGGACACCTGACGGTGCAGGCGGGGAATGCGGTGTCCGCAACCAGTTCCGGCAATATTTTACTGGATGCCTCCGCGAATGTGGCGGTCAACGAAGCCGTATCCAGCGACAGCGGAAACATCACCATTCGTTCCGGCGCCGACATGACCTTTGCGGCCGGCGTCATCGTCAGTACCGCCTCCGTGGGAGAAATTCTGGCTCTCTCGGACGGCACGCTGACCGCGGGTGCCAACTCCCGTTTCTCCGCCGCCACCGGCAATGTCGGAGTGGGAGCAGCCACGAACGTGGTCCTTGGCGGGATTCTCACCCAGGGGAACGCGTTTGTGGTCAGTGGTTTCGGAACCATTCGCGGAGCCGGCTCCACCGATTTCTCTGTGGAAGTGGAAGCGGATCATCTCCTTCTGAACGCACCCCGGGGCGGGGTGGGTACCCTGTCTCCCTCCACCCCGATCCGGGTTTTCCGCACCCGGGTGAATCGTCTCGCGGCTATGGCGGGTCCGACGGGGCTGCATGTCGTGAATGAAATCGCGCTGGAGATCAATACTGTTTCGGTTCCCGCCAGTCTGGTTACCCCTTCCGGAACCCTTGAGGCACTGCCCTCCGCCCCGCTCTCCAACCTTACCACCCTTTCCGGCAACGGACCTGTTGTGGTCCAGACCCTTAGCGGATCTCTCACTCTACACGAACCGGTGAGTGTGCACGGGTCCGGCAACCTGCGTCTGGATGCGGCCGATGATCTGATCGTCAATGAGGCCATCACCTCCGGCACCGGTCACCTGACCCTCCGCGCCGTCAATGACCTTTCGTTCAGTGCCACCGGCGCCGTCACCACCGCCGCCGCGGGCACAGTGCTTCTTCTGGCCGACAACGGCTCTATCGGCATGAATGCCCTTGCCTCCATCACCGCCACCGACTCGGCAGTCCGTCTCCACGCGGAAACCAACATCACCCTCGGCAGCGTCACCGCCGATGACATCAGCCTGATTTCCGAATCCGGTGCCGTCCTCCGCGCCTCCGGCTCGGTCATGAACCTGACCGCAAACAATCTCCGCATCGAAGCCGCCGCCAATATCGGGTCCTCCAATGCGCACCTGACCACCACCGTGGACATCCTCAGCGCTCAGAGCGGCACCGGATCGATTTACATCACCGAAACCGATGACATCAGCATCGGCGGTGTGACGGTCACCGTTCAGGAAGTCAGCCTCACCGCCGCCACCTCCCCGGTGTCGGACAGTCTCCAGAACGGTCTGGCCACCCTGGCCAACGGCAACATCGTGCTGGTCAGCAGCACCGGAGCCGTCACCGTCTCCCCCGGTGCCGCCGTCAGTGCCAACGGCCTCGGCAACATCCGCTTGGCCGCCGCCACCCAGCTCCTGATTTCGGAAACCCTTTCTTCCGGTACCGGACACATTACCCTGCTCGCCGGGAACGGGCTGACCATCTCCGAAACCATCGTCATCAGCACCGCCGCTCCCGGATCGGTCTATCTGGACGTCGGCACGGGCGATCTGACCCTGCCCGCCGTTGGCGGCATCAATGCCCCCGGCGGTCCGGTGCGCCTCGGCGCGGACGGCGACATCCATGTTGGATCGGTCACTGGACAGAACGTCTGGATCCGCTCCGAATCCGCCTCCATCCTTCCCGTCGGGGCCGCCGCTGTCAACATCAGTACCGCCAGTCTTTCCCTCTTTGCCGGAGACCGCATTGCCGCCGGACTGGATCCGCTCCGTATCAGCGCCTCCACTCTCAGCGCCCGTTCCTCCAACGGCATGTGGCTGCGGGAAACCGACAACACCATCGTCAATCAGACCTTCTTCCCGGTCATTCAGGTGGGTGTCAACGGCGTGGCTGTCTCCAGCTCCCCCGCCGCCCAGTCCGACCTCGTCACCACCGCCAACGGCGACATCGTGCTGGTCTCCGCTGCCGGGTCCATTACCCTCAGTGACGGCAATGCCAACCTCTCCGCCGTCTCCGCCGGGGGCAGCGGCTCGGTTCTCCTTCAGGCTGCCACGTCGATTACTGCCAACGCTGCCGCCGGGGTCCGTTCCGGAACCGGCAACCTCGCCCTCCACGCGGGCACCGTTCTCACGCTGCGCGCCGTGACCGTCGAAACCGCCGCGCCGGGCGACATTTCCCTTCAGGCCGCCGCCGGGAATCTCGTGATGGAAGGCCAGACCCTCGTCCGCACTCCGGGCGGTTCCCTGCGGGTCTTCGGCCGCGACGACGTGCTCCTCGGCAATCTCACCGCTGAATCCGTCTCTGTCACCTCCCAGACCAGTTTCATCAACAACCCGCTCTTCACCACCCGCAACATCACCGCCAACAATGTTCGGCTGAATGCCGCCA
>JAGYLC010000116.1 GCA_018401235.1 Kiritimatiellia bacterium | reverse complement strand
TTCCACCGTGTTCGAATGGTCTTTGAACCCTTCCTGTTGGGTGGAGACCGCCGCCAGGGTGACCGCAGCCTCATCGTCGATGAACTGCACCGCGAGGTTTTTGTTACTGCGGAACACAGACATGCGGGGGCATGCGGCGGTTCCACTTACTTTGTTCCGTACGCGCAAATGGCGACGTACACGTTTTTCTGCTTTGGTATTCCAGCTCATTATGCAACCGCCTTTCCAGCCTTACGGCGAATCGTTTCATCTTTGTAACGCACACCCTTACCTTTGTAGGGCTCTGCTTTGTAATAACTCCGGATCTGTGCCGCCGCCTGGCCGACTTTCTGTTTGTCGTAGCCGGTGATGATGACTTCAGTTCCGTTTCCTTCCAGAGTGATTTCCACTCCGTCGGGGATCTTAAAATGGATTTCGTGGGAGTAGCCCAGGCTCAACACCACTACCCGGCCCTGCAGGACGGCTTTGAAACCCACCCCTTCAATCATCAGGCGTTTGGTGTAGCCATCCGACACGCCGACAATCATATTAGCCGCGAGGGCGCGAATGGTGCCATGCAGTGCCCGGAGGGGTTTGCTGTTGTTTTTGCGGTCCACCACAATGGTGTTGTCTTCGATCTTGACCTCAATGCCGGTGGGAACTTCTTGAGTAAGTTCCCCTTTGGCACCTTTTATGGTCAGGGTCTGCTTATTCATTTCCACCGTTACAGCGGCGGGAATGGTTACGGGATTTTTTCCTATACGGGACATATCTCTTTCCTAAAATCAGGGGTTACCAAATGTGACAGAGGACTTCGCCACCCAAATGGGATTTGCGGGCCTCAAAGTCCGTGACAATGCCGCGGGAGGTGGTGAGCAATGCGATGCCCAGTCCATTGAGTACCCGCGGAAGATTTTCCGCGTTTACGTACTGACGCAGACCGGGTTTGCTGATGCGCTTGAGCCCGGTGATTACGGGCTCGTTGTCCGGTCCGTATTTAAGGGTCAGTCGCAGCATGGCCTTGGGGGCTTCACCTACCGTGCTCACACTGCGGATATAGCCTTCGCGAAGAAGAATCTGGGCCATGGCCTCTTTCATCTTGGACGAAGGAATATCCACCGTGGTGTGGCCGGCGGCCACCGCGTTGCGGATGCGGGTTAAAAAATCGGCGATAGGGTCGGAAGTATTCATGCAAGTAACCTTGTAGTAGTCCCATTCTGTAAGGGAGAAATTGTCATTTCTGGAAAGGCATTCCGAAAAGTTTGAGTAATTCGAAGCCCTCGGCTTTATCGTGGGCGGTTGTGACGATGCAGACATCCATTCCCTGCACCCGTTTGATGTTGTCGGGGTTAATTTCAGGGAAAATACTCTGCTCGGTCAAACCCAGGGTATAATTTCCCTGCTGATCAAAACTATTGGCGGACACACCGCGGAAGTCGCGGATACGCGGAAGTGCCACGTTTATCAACCGATACATAAATTCATACATGCGGACACCCCGAAGAGTGACTTTACAGCCGATGGCCATTTCTTCACGCAAGCGGAAAGCGGCAATGCTCTTGCGGGCATGGGTGATCACCGGCTGTTGACCGGTGATCTTTGCCAGATCGCCCGCAACCGCTTTCAGTTCATCCCGGTCACCCGGAACGCCCACTCCCATGTTGATTACCACTTTCTGGAGCCTGGGCAGTTCCATTACGTTTCCGTATTTACCGGACTTCATCAGCTCCGGTACGATTTTTTCTTTATAATGTGTTTTGAATGCGACCATTACTTGGCCTCCTTCGCTGCGGCGGCTTCCACCACTTTCAGATTGGATGTATGCAAGGTGGTTTCACGCTCGGTGATTCCGCCTTCGGGGTTTTCCTCGGTCGGACGCACGGCCTTGCGGATCAGGTTGATCCCTTCCACCAGCGCACGTTTCTGTTTAAGATTCACGCTGATCACTTTGCCCTGTTTTCCCCGGTCTTTACCGGCTAAAACCAGGACTTTGTCCCCTGCGTGAACATGTAATTTGGGTTGGGTCATTAGAGCACCTCCGGAGCGAGCGAGACGACTTTCATATGATTGTTTTCGCGGAGTTCGCGGGCCACCGGGCCAAAAATACGGGTTCCGCGGGGGTTGTCGTTGGCATCCAGAATCACTACCGCGTTGGAGTCGAAACGGATGACCGTTCCATCTTTCCGGCGGATGGGATGCTTAGTTCGGACGATCAGGGCGCGTACCACTTCACTTTTTTTCACGTTGGCAGTCGGAATCGCTTCCTTTACCGTTACCCGAATGATGTCACCCACATGCGCATAGCGCTTGCGTTGACCCAACACCCGGATGCAACGCACCAAACGTGCACCGGTGTTATCGGCGACTTGTAAATTACTTTCTTGACAGATCATAGATGGATTTCCTCAATTACGCAACGGGTTCAACGGTATTGTCAGCGGATCTGCGAACGACCTCGATCAAGCGCCAGCTTTTTAATTTGCTGATCGGACGGGTTTCCTGGATACACACAACGTCCCCTTCCAATGCCTCGTTCTTCTCGTCGTGCGCATAGTAGGTTTTAGACAGTTTGATGATTTTACCATAGAGCTTGTGGGCCTTGCGGCGTTCCACGGACACCACGATGGTTTTGTCCATTTTGCAACTGAGCACGGTGCCAGTGCGGGTTTTACGAATATGATGTACGGTTGCATCTTCAGACATTGGAGGTCTCCTGGGTTGCGCCTGCAGTCTGTTTGCGTTCGGTCAAAACGGTCTGCATCCGGGCAATGTCCCTGCGGACCTCGCGAATGCGGGACAGATTTTCTAACTGACCCAGTTTCTGCTGCATTTTTAATTTAAAGTAGGATTCGCCGGCGTCCTTTAAAGCGGAGGCCAGTTCTTCATCGGTCATTTCCCGGTAGTCGATTATTTTTGTCATCGTGTTTCCTAAGGGTAATCTTGGGGGGTTAAGCGTGGGGGTTACGGGTGACAAAACGGGTGCGGACCGGCAGTTTGGCCGCCGCCAGGCGGAAGGCCTCGCGCGCTTGTGATTCGGGGACACCGGCCAGTTCGAACAACATCCGACCCGGCTTGATTTTGGCTACCCAACGATCCACATTTCCTTTTCCTTTACCCATACGTACTTCCAAGGGTTTCTTGGTGTAGGGATAATCCGGGAAAATGCGAATCCATAATTTGCCGCGTCGTTTCAACTCACGGTTGACCGCCACCCGACAGGCTTCAATCTGCACATTGCTGATAATATGACGCTCCAGCGACTGCAAACCGAAATCTCCAAATGAAAGCGTGTTTCCGCTGGTAGCCAGTCCACGGCGCTGCCGCGCTGTTGCTTGCGATACTTTACGCGTTTAGGCATAAGTGGCATTTTGAATATCCTCCGCTTTTTGTTCTTTGGTGCAGACCCAAACTTTGATTCCTACCCGACCGGCCGTGGTATGGGCCTCGGTGCGACCGTAATCGACCTTGGCTTTCAACGTGTGCAGCGGCACGGAACCCTGCATGTACTTTTCGGTACGGGACAACTCAGCCCCACCCAAACGACCACTGCACTGAATCCGAATTCCTTCGGCACCCAGTTCCATGGCCATTTGCATGGCCCGTTTCATGGCCCGGCGGAAGGAAATCCGACGCTCAAGCTGCTGGGCGATGTTTTCCGCCACCAGTTGCGCGTTTAAATCGGGGTCTTTCACTTCTTTGATTTCAATGAAAATGTCTTTGTCAGTCAGCGCGTTCAGTTCCTCACGCAACCGTTCGATGTCCGAACCGCGACGGCCAATCACCACACCCGGACGAGCGGTGTAAATGGTCACGCGGGCGCGGTTGGCGTAGCGCTCGATCAGCACTTGCGGTACCGCCGCGTCTTTCAAACGGGTTTTGATGATCTCGCGGATCTTCATGTCTTCGCCGACCAGCTTGCCAAAATCTTTTTTGGAAGCGAACCAGCGTGAACGCCAGTCTTTATTGACGGCGAGGCGTAGAGAGATTGGATTTACTTTTTGTCCCAAAATGGTTCTCCTGTGTGATGTATAAAAAGGGGGCTTATTTCCCGTCGCTAAGCACGACGCGGATGTGACTGGTTCTCTTGGCGATCGGTTTGAACATACCGCGCGCCCCGTAGAATCCCCGGCGCATGGTGGGCCCCTGCTCGGCGACGGCACGCTTCACAACCAGGGTTTCCACGTCGGCGCCTTCATTGTGCTCCGCGTTGGCTACGGCGGACTTCAAGGCCTTCTCAAACAGAGTGGCCGCCTTGCGGTCCGAGAAATGAGTCAGGTTGAGCGCGTCCGCAATGGGTTTGCCCTGAATGGCACGGGCGATATCCACCGCTTTACGGGAGGAGATACGTTGAAATTTAAGAATAGATGTCGTTTCCATAGGTCGAGCCTCGTGGTCGGGAATGCCGGACAGGGAAAATCCCCGGCCGGACGGCAAAAGGTTCACGCATCATCCGCTGTTGCGACCACCCGGTCCCGTTTCCGGCGCAAGGCAATCTGCGATCAATGATGCAGCGTTTTTTCACATCCTTTCGGACGTGAGGGCGGGAACATAGAAAACTTTTTGACAAAAGCGAGACAGAAAACGAAAAAAGTTTTGTTTTTCTCATCTATCGTCAGTGGTCAGGCGTCACGGGTCATTCGACAATCTTCGAAAAGCTTTCGGCCTCTTTAGCTTTTCCCCTTCAGGCTTATGGAAGATCTACCCCTTCTGCTTGAGTCGGATTTCTTTTTCTCTACTGAAGGCCTTCACCCAACCCCCAGCATCCCCAATCCTTGATACACCGCCAGAGCTGCCACATAGGCCAGGACGGACATGTACAGCAATTGAAATCCGGCCCATTTCCAGGAACCGGTTTCGGCCTTGGTCACCGCCTGGGTGGGAAGACACTGCATGGCCAACACATAAAACACCAGTAGACTCAAACAGGTGGCCACAGTAAAAACCGGCGTACCATCCTCCCGGGTGGCCTGGCGTAAATTATCCAACAGCAAACTCGAGTCGCCGCCTCCCTCCTCGCCCAGGCCGTAGACAATGGAAAGACCGGAAATAATGGCTTCACGGGCGGCAAAGGAGGATAAAATGCCTATGCCGATCTGCCAGTCATATCCGAGCGGGCGAATGACAGGCTCCATTGCTTTACCAATGCGTCCGGCCATGGAATATTCGAGTTGCGCTTTCTCGACCAGCTCCGGCGCAAGATCCGGAGAAAAATCGGCTTTGGGATAGGTCGCCAACACCCACAGGAGGATCGAGATTCCCAGAATAACCGTGCTGGCCTGCTTCAAGAAAATCAGTGCTTTTTCCCAGGTATGTAACAGCGCATTGCGTATATGCGGAATTTTGTAGGCCGGCATTTCCAGAAGCAGTGCTTGACTCTCCCCGGGTAATATCGTCTTTTTCAGGCACCAGGCCACCGTCAGCGCACTGACAATGCCCAGCGCATAGGCACCCACCAACACGGCGGAGGCCTGCAGGGGACGACCAGGAAATAGCAGCGTGACCATCAGCACATACACCGGAATCCGGGCCGAACAACTGGTCAGCGGCAATACCAGAATGGTCACCAGGCGGTCACGGGCATCCGAAATCACCCGGGTGGACATGATCGCGGGTATCGCACAGGCATGACCCGACAGCAAGGGCACAAAGGCGGTGCCCGGCAGGCCCACCTTCCGCATCACCCGATCCATCACAAACGCCGCCCGGGAGAGATAGCCCGAATCATCCAGCAGGGCCAACATGAAAAACAGCAGGCAAATCTGAGGCAGAAATACCAGTATCCCCCCCACTCCGCCAATGATGCCATGTCTTAACAGCGATTGCAGATCCCCCTCCGGTAATCGCCCCGCCAGCCAGTCCCCCAGAACCTGGAAACCGGTTTCAATGAGATCCATGGGCACAGTCGCCAAAGAAAAAATCACATAAAACACCGAAAACATCACCACCAAAAACGCCACCACTCCCCAGATCCGATGCGTCAAGAGTTCATCCAGTGACTCCGTGACCCGGCCCGGTGCCGCATGGCGGGTCCGAATCACCTGCGAAACGATCTGTTCGCTCCAGGTAAATCGTCCATGAAAGGGACATCCCCGGCAGCCCACCCCGCATCTGACTTCTTCAGATGGCAGATGAGGACGGGGATAGGCATCCGGTCCCCATTCGTAAATGTCGTCCACCGCGAATTTCAACTCATCGAACCCACTTTTCGTGTCAAAGCGGAGCGGAATCACCTTGCACCCCAAATGGCTTTCCAGTGCTTGCACATCCACATCCAGCCCCTCCCGATGCGCCCGGTCCATCATAGTCAACACCCCCACCATGGGCAAATCGCATTCCGTCAGTTGACTGAACAGAAATAGATTGCGTTCCAGGTTCGTAGCATCCATCACCACCAGCAGCACATCCGGGTGCGGAAACGCCGGATTTTTACCCAGCAGCACATCCCCCGCCACTTTTTCCTCCAAAGTGGCCGATTCCAAACTGTACATGCCCGGCACATCCAGCAACTCCACTTCTATTCCGGACAACTTCCAGCGACCCGATTTTTTAGTCACGGTGGTTCCAGCATAATTACCGGTCTGCATGCGCATACTCGTCAGCGCATTAAACAAGGTGGTTTTGCCCGCGTTGGGATTTCCCGCCAACGCAACTCGATACGCGGGAGACGCATTACTCGTCATGGCCGCCCCCTTTTTCCCAACAACGGGGGGCCGCAAGACAGACTTCCACCAGAATATGCTCGGCCAGACGCGTGGACAACCCAATCCGGGTTCCATACACCTTCACAATCAGAGGATCGCCCGCTTTGACAACTTCCAGCGTTCTTCCCAGGCAAAGGCCCATTGATTTCAGACGGGCCGAATCCGCCGGGATTCCGATATCGGTTATCACACAACAGCCACCCGGAGAAAGCTCTGATAGCCGTTTTGAACTATTGACAGTGTGTATATCAAAATGCATGTTAGCCTATCTACTGATAGGCATATAAAACGCAAGTGGATATTATATAAAATGTAGGGTAAATGGACTTGGTATCGGATACAAAATCATGGGTGCGTGCACACTAAATCCGCGCATTGCCTTCGAACACGCCTTTGAAATCATCAAACCCGGCGACGTGGCCCAGACCTCAGTTTGAAAAGTGTTTTGACCGAAAGGTATCGGAGATTCACATGTGTGATTTATTTCGATTTCCAAACTCTGACTTGCTCGGAGTGCGGAGAGATTCACTTCACGATACCAGACGGGAGAATTCCTGTATTGAATCTCTCC
>JAGYLC010000115.1 GCA_018401235.1 Kiritimatiellia bacterium | reverse complement strand
GACCCTGGTGATGACCCTGTTTGTGGTGCCCTTCGGCGTTCTGGCCGCCCTCTACCTGCGCGAGTACGCGAAACCCGGTCCGCTGGTGAGTGCCGTGCGCATCGCCATCAACAATCTCGCAGGTGTTCCCAGCATTGTGTTCGGGGTATTCGGCCTCGGGTTCTTCTGCTACATTATGGGGGGCTATATTGATGACGCCTTTTACTCCGCGTCGCCGGTGCCCACCTATCGAGGGGGGGGTGTGCTCTGGGCTTCGCTCACCTTGGCCCTGCTTACCCTGCCGGTGGTGATTGTGGCCACCGAGGAGGCGCTTTCCGCCGTTCCCAGCTCCATGCGGGAGGGGTCCTACGCCTGCGGGGCCTCCAAGTGGCAAACCATCAAACGCATTGTGCTTCCCCGCGCGATGCCGGGGATTATGACCGGGATGATTCTGGCCATGGCCCGCGGAGCAGGGGAGGTGGCTCCCCTGATGTTGGTGGGAGCGGTCAAACTCGCGCCCAGTCTACCCTTCGATATTCATAATTTCAGCGGATCGCTGGGACCCATCCCCACCGGGCCCATCCATTTGGAACGGAGCTTTCTGCATCTTGGATTCCATATCTACGACCTTGGATTTCAAAGTTCGGACTCCGAGGCCGCCCGCCCCATGGTGTTCACCACCACTCTGTTGCTGATCAGCATTATTGTGATTCTAAACCTTACCGCCATCGTGATTCGAAGCCGCCTGCGCCGGAAATTTCAATCAGGCGCCTTCTAAACCCGTTTTATTCAAGGAAACTTCATGACGACCGAAACACTCGAAACTGAAACTGAAAGCACGAAGTCCCCCGCGCCCGCCACGGAACGGGCAAGCTCCGGCAGCCGCCTGGAAGCCATTGCCGGAGGGGAACTGGTCAAATCGGAGATCCACCCGGAGCTGGCCGACGAGGAGAACATCCTCTCTATTGAGAATTTTAACCTCTGGTACGGACAGGCCCAGGCGTTGTATGACATCAGCCTGACCGTTCCCAAAGGCAAAGTCACCGCGCTGGTGGGACCCTCCGGTTGCGGAAAATCCACCCTGCTGCGTTCGGTCAACCGACTCAACGACCTGATCGACATCGTCAAAATCAAAGGGGAGATGAACCTTAACGGCGAATCGATTTATGCGCCCAACGTGGATGTGATCGAATTGCGCAAGCGCATGGGCATGGTGTTTCAGAAATCGAATCCCTTTCCCATGAGCATCTTTGAAAACGTGGTGTATTCGCTGCGCATCGACGGTGAGCGGAACAAAAAGGTGTTGGAGGAGGTTTGCGAACGCAGTCTCCGCGGCGCCGCGATTTGGGACGAGGTGAAAGACCGACTGCACGACAGCGCGCTGGGGCTTTCCGGCGGACAGCAACAACGGATCTGCATCGCCCGCGCGATCGCAGCGGAGCCCGAAGTGCTGCTGATGGACGAACCCTGTTCGGCGCTCGACCCCATCGCCACCAACAAGATCGAGGACATGATCGACGCGCTGAAAGGGGAGTACACCATTCTCATCGTCACGCACAACATGCAACAGGCCTCCCGCGCCAGCGATTACACCGCATTTATGTATCTGGGCCGCCTGATTGAGTACGGACCCACTTCCACCATCTTCCAAAACCCCCATTTGATTGAAACCCAGGACTATGTCACCGGCCGATTCGGTTGATGAACCTGAAAAACCTAGCACACACATGGAGAACCCAATGAAAATAAAATTGAACGAAGCCCTCGCCTTGGTAATGACCGCAGCCACTCTGGTGGGTTGCGCAACCGCGGACACCGCGAAAGATAAAATGACATCCACGACGGCATCCGCCGAATCCAAGGCTCCCTATGCCAAACCCGGCTTTTATACCAGTCTGGACAAAGACGGCCGCCTGTGGGTGTTCAAAGAAGGAAGCGACGAACACAAAGCCTACAAGGAAAAAGGTAAACCCGCGAAGCAGGTTCGCCGCATTGGCGCCGGTCCGCAGGGCCAAACCCTCATTTCCACGGAAATGGATCACATCAATGCGTATTTGATTGCGAAGCCCGGCTTTTATACCAGTCTGGACAAAGACGGCCGCCTGTGGGTGTTCGAAGAAGGAAGCGACGACCACAAAGCCTACAAGGAAAAAGGCAAGCCCGCGAAACAGGTTCGCCGCATTGGCGCTGGTCCGCAGGGACAAACCCTCATATCCACGGATATGGCACACATCGACGCCTACCTGGCCGACTAAGAACCCCCTCATCCGATTCAACGACTTCAACGCAAGGAGACTCCTTTGACCAAACATTTCGAACGAGACGTAGAGCAACTCACACACTTGCTGGAAACCCAGTTGAATCGGGTGAGACACAACGCCCGCATCGTCCTCCTCTCCCCTGGAGAGGAGGACGGGGCCTTCATTCCGGACAAAGAACTGGACCAATTTGAAGTGGTGCTGGAAGAGGAGTGCCTGAAAATCAGTGCGCTGCATCAACCGGTCGCCCACGACCTCCGTTACCTCACCGTGGTGATCAAGGCCAACCGCGATTTGGAGCGCATAGGCGATTTGCTGGAGAATATTCTCGAATTCAACCTGTCGCAAAGTGACATTCAGGTGGATTTGGGCGAGACCGACGCCTACATGCCTCCGCTGTTTGCCGAGGTGGAGAAAGCCATTCGGGACGCAAGCAACTGCCTCAGCCGACGTGACGACGAACTGGCGATGGCCGTTTGGGCGCACAACAAAGAGATCAGCCGCCTCTGTGATCAAATGATGGACAAGATGCGTACCGTATTGCTCGGACGCAACAGCACCAAGCACCTTCTGGATGCCCTGCTGAGTGTCCGCTACGCCAAACGCGCGGCGGACCACGCCGCCAACATCGCCAAAGACGTGATTTACCTCTCCACCGGCGAAATCGTCCGCCACCGCCGGAAAGAAATCCTGGGGAAGGGGTGATTGACCGAGGACTATTCCGCTTCGGGGTCGGTGTTTCCGACATTCGGAAGCGGAAATTTCCCGCTTTCCGCGTCGGAAACCTGCAAACGCCTCCTATTCACCATGCCGGAACCCCTAGTTTCTCTAATTCAGAGTTCCCAGAGTTTGGAGATGGGGACGGCGTATAGGGAAATACCCGCATTTTCCAGCTCGGCCAAAGCCTGTTCCCATCACACCATCCGTTACCGAAGCCCCTGCAGCTTCTTCACCATCTCCACCAGTCCGATAGAATCGACATTTTCTTTTCCAAGCGGAAGGGTTTGCTCTTTCATGAGCCTGAAGGGTAAAAGCTAAAGAGGCCGAAGGCTTTTCGATCAGGGTCGAGCCAGCATGGTCCAGAATCGGCGCAGGGTACAGGCGGGTATGCCGGGGCCTCATTGAGGAATTTCACATTCCAAATACGTGCTCATTAGATTGAGCCACCAACGAAAACTCTCAACATCATCTGCTGCTAAAAAACTTTCAGGGAATCCGCCCCTAATCCATAGACATGTTTCATCGGCTTCCTTCCCTTCCCCGATATCGCACTCTCCCGGTTCTGTAGAAAAGCTGCTGGGATATTACAAAAAAAGCGGCCTCCGTTACCGGAGACCGCTGGTTGAGTTGATCGGAAGAGCGTACCTTCAGCTTTTCACGGTGTTGATGATGGCCGCGGCCACCGCATACGGATTTGCGTTGGAGGCGGGACGACGGTCTTCCAACCATCCTTTCCAGCCGTTTTCGACCGTTGCGATCGGAATGCGAATGGACGCGCCCCGGTCGGAAATGCCATAGCTGAACTTGTCAATACTCTGGGTTTCGTGCAGACCGGTCAGGCGCTTGTCGTTATCGGAACCGTATACGGAGATGTGCTCATTGATCGTTTTACCGAATTTGGAGCAGATTTCCTCGTAGGTTTCCTTGCTGCCGCAGGTGCGCAGAGTGGTGTTGGAGAAGTTGGCATGCATGCCGGATCCGTTCCAATCCGTGGCTCCCAGGGGTTTGGGATGGTATTCGATTCCCACACCGTATTTTTCACCGATGCGTTCCAGCAAATAACGGGCCACCCAGAGTTCATCGCCCGCCCGGTAGGCACCTTTGGCGAAAATCTGGAATTCCCACTGGCCGGTGGCGACTTCGGCGTTGATGCCTTCCACATTGATCCCGGCATCCAGACAAGCATCCAGATGCTCTTCAATGATGTCGCGGCCAAACGCGTTTTTCGCTCCAACCGAACAATAGTAGGGACCCTGCGGTGCGGGATATCCTCCCAGCGGAAATCCGAGGGGGCGATTGGTTTCAGTGTCCCACAGGAAATATTCCTGCTCGAAACCGAACCAGAAATCGTCGTCGTCGTCATCGATCAGAGCGCGCATGTTGGATTCATGGGCGCTTGCGTCCGCATTCAACACCTCCGTCATGACCAGGTAAGCGTTTTTCCGCAGGGGATCGGGAAAGATTGCAACCGGTTTCAGCAGACAATCGGACGCGTTACCTTCGGCCTGCTGCGTGGAACTTCCGTCAAAAGACCACATGGGGCATTCATCGAGAGTGCCTCCAAAATCATCTTCAATTCTGGTTTTGGAACGCAATGACTGGGTGGGCTTGTAGCCGTCCAGCCAGATGTATTCGAGTTTAGATGTCGACATTCAATTTCTCCTTGGATGGGTTTTGGGATTAGAGAAACCACCGTACCCCGTTTTAGGACACGATGGCATCAAAAGTTAGATAAAACCTAGCATGATAAATGCCAATAATGAAATTGGACAGCAATAAAAATTATTGGTACTTGATTACAAACATCTTATACTATTTATTTTCTATGAGAATATTCGCAATATAAAATAATAATATACAAAAACGTATTATAAATTTTTAATGGGTACGAAAATGTTATTTTGTCAAAGCCTGAAAGCTCGCCAGCAGCACCGCCCCCAGAATCCCGGAGCCGACGGCGACTGCCAGCATGGTGTTTCGACGTTCCCAATTGATAAATCGCTCCCAGAAGGTATAACTGTGCGCGGATACGTCTTCATGCAACAGGTACGAACGAAGGTCGTCCACCATTTCCAGCAGGGTGGGATAGCGGTCTTCGGGATTTCGTTGAATGGCCCGCATGCAGATAGAGTCCAGCGCTTTTGGAATTTTGCGGTGGGGGGTTCGTTTGCGGGGAGGGACCGGCTCCTGATTTTGAATGCGTTCCAAGACCTCGTCTTTGTCAATTCCCCACACCAGATTCTCGTGGGTGAGCACTTCATACAGAATGCTTCCCAGAGAATACACGTCACTGCGGCCATCAATGTTTTCATTATCGCCGGCGGCCTGCTCAGGAGACATATACAAGGGAGTGCCCGCCCGTTTTCCCGCCCGGGTTAATTCCAGCCGCAAATGGTCCTTCTCAGGGATTTTATCGGGAAGATCGCCGTGTTCCGTATGGGGTTCGTTTAGAATTTTCGCCAGGCCCCAATCCAATATCATCACCTCCCCGAATTCCCCCACCAAAATGTTCGCGGGCTTTAAATCCCGATGAACCACGCCTCTGGAGTGGGCAAAGGCCACCGCCTGCCCCACCTGTACCAGCACTTCCACCAGATCCTTGATCGCATACTTGTTTCGAAAAGACGGGTCCCGGGCCACGATCCCCAGTAGAATTTCGCGCAAATCCACCCCCTCCACTTTTTTCATGGTGAAGTACACCGCTCCTGCGCGGTCGCGACTGATTTCATACACCGGAACCGTGGCCGGATGCTGAATGAGCGCAGTCACTCTGGCCTCCCGGAGAAAGCGCTTTTGTTCGATCTCGTCATCCAGCATGTGCGCGTGTAATCGTTTCATGACCACTACCCGCCCCAGATTTTTGTCCAGACATTCCTCCAGCAGCGCCGTCCCCCCCTCGGCGAATTTCGTAAAATTGTCATACCGCATAAAGCCGTTGACTATGTGCCGGGGTAAGTCCTTATCCGTAACCTGTAAATCCAAGTGATGCGTATTTATTCGGCTACGGGTGGATGTGTTGGATGATAGTGATTCAGATCCCATAATTCGGTCGTTAAGTCGTGGCGGTTTTCGGGAGGAATGATGTATGCAAAGGCTTTTTGGGTGTTCCCATCCCTCCGTTCGATGGATACTACCTCTCGAACATACAACTCGGACTCGTACCTGTCCAGCACCACCCACTCCTCATCTTGAATAACCAGAAAGACCGTTCCGTCTACCACGGCATTTTTCTCGGGGACAATTCCCGGAAAATCCTCGTCGCGGATCCGGTATCGGGCAAAGCCATCCAACCGGGCCGGAACCGACTCCGGCTCTCGTCCCAGAATGGACGACAGGATCAGCGGATGCTGTAACGTTCCATATGCAAATAGATGTGACATGTTTCGTATCATCCGTTGTCCGGCGTCTCATGTCGAGGCCAATGTGGAGTTGGCGCGTCCAAAAACTATCTCAGCCAATAAGCGAGTTTCGCACCTAATTATATCGGGATATTTTACCTTTGTGCCGGAGCGCAGGTATCCCGGGGACATCCCACCAGTTTTTAAACGCCCTCTTACTGCCGGAAGTCAATGACCCATGAAAACCCCCATCCTTCTGCTTGCATGGCACATCCCTCAAAAAAAACGTAAAGAAATCATGACCATGGAGGCATAATAGGCTATTTCATAGGTATGATCGAATCCCGTGCTGAACGTGAACAACTTGAACAGACCACTCTGGCCCCCTACGCGGCTCGTAGCGGTGACTCGCGGGGGCGTCTGCACGCGGAGGCGAAGGCCTCCCGGCGGGCGGATTTTCAGCGTGACTGCGACCGGGTGATCAACAGTCGTTGCTTTCGCCGTCTGGAGTACAAAACCCAGGTGTTTGTGATCGGCACCCAGGATCATTACCGCACCCGCCTCACCCACACCATGGAAATGACCCAGGTCGCCCGCACCCTCGCCCGGGCCCTGCGGGTGAACGAGGATCTGGCCGCCGCCATTTCGCTGGCCCACGATATCGGTCACAGCCCCTTCGGTCACAGCGGCGAACGCGCGCTCAACGATCTGATGCGGGATCACGGCGGCTTTGATCATAACCTACAAAGTCTCCGCTGGGTGGAGGAACTGGAGGAAACCTATCCCGAATTCAACGGCCTTAATCTCACCTGGGAGGTCCGGGCCGGACTTCGCAAGCATGTCAGCAGCGCACCCGGCGCCGGCCTCGACGGCTTTCCCATTGGACCCTGGCAGATGGTCGAAGGGCAAATCGCGGATGTGGCGGACGACATCGCCTACCAGGCCCACGATGCCGAGGACGGATTGGACGCGGGCCTGATCACCCTCGATCAACTGCGCGAAATGGAACTCTGGCGGCTGGCCGAAAATCGGGTTCACGCGCTTTATCCCGACCTGAACGACAGCCGCTTGCGTTCCGCCACCATTCGCATGCTCTTCACCCTGCAGGTGGAGGACGTGCTCACCCGCGCCGAGGCCCTTCTGCAAACGTGGAAACCCGAAAGCTTTCTCGACGTCATGAACGCG
>JAGYLC010000114.1 GCA_018401235.1 Kiritimatiellia bacterium | reverse complement strand
GGGGGATGGACTGGAAATCACCCCTGGGAGGAAAGGTAAATCTGGTTCGGCCCCTGTTGGACTATCGGCGACAGGAGATTTCAGAGCAAATGAAGTTGTGGGGAATTAAACCCGTGGAGGACCTCTCGAATCAGGACGATGAATTTTTGCGAAACCGAATGCGGAACGAAATTCTACCGGCGATGGCCGGGCGCATCAACCCGGAGGTGGTCCGGAATTTGGGAAAATTCGCGGAGCAGCAACGAAAATTGGAAGCCTGGGTTTCAGCGGAGGCCGATGTCAATGGTCAGAAGTGCATCCAGGATGGAAATTTGCACCTGGAGGCATGGCGGTTCATGCCGGAGATTCTTCGGGAGCGGGTTCTGCTGAGTTGGCTTCAGGATCACGGGGCGGATTTAAGCCTGATCAGCTACCGGCACATTCAGGATATGCTTGCGCAATTAGATTCCTCCGTTTCCCACGCCCGACGCTGGAAACTGGGTGGGGTGCCGATTCGAGTGGATCAAGACCTGTTGTCCAGAGAAAACCCGATTCGCCTCAGTGACCCGATTCCGTTCATGTTCCCCGGGGAAATTACCTGGGAACCGTTGCGTCGAAAACTGCAGGTGTCCTCCTCCAGTCAGGTGGACCTCAACGCATCCTCGCAGAAAGATTTCAAGAAATCCCTCACCGCCTACGCCCGCCCCCCCGCCGGGAAGCAACAATTCACCGTTCGATGTCCCCGGGCGGGCGACCGCTATTCCCCATTGGGGCTTGATGGATCGATCAAGTTATCCGATCTCTTTGTCAACCAGCGCCTCCCCCAAAAGCTCCGCGCCCAATGGCCCGTCGTCGTATGCGGAGACGAAATCGTGTGGGTCCCCGGCTTCCGCGTCGCGGAAAACTGGAAAGTCCACCAATCCCCCTGTCTCAAGTTAATGTTGTTGGCTTGAATTCAGGGCTTGCACATGAGGGAACTAAGACTCCAGCTCATTCGAGCTCCGAGTTTGGAAGTTGATCCAAAACACACATCGGAATCTGAGCAACCTTTCTGTCAAACCACCTTTCAAACGGAGTTGTAGGAAAGTCGGACATCGTTGAAAAACATGTAGTCTTTCTCTTTGCCTCGCGCACGGAATCGCATATTAAACGCAAATGTTCAATTCCCTCTTTCAACTTGGAAGCCTGACCGTACCCAACCGAGTGTTGTTGTCGCCGCTTGCCGGGGTCAGTGATGCCCCGTTTCGACGGATCTGCCAGGAAATGGGTGCGGGTCTTACCTATATCGAAATGTTGTCCGCGGCCGGCATGCCGCACGAAAATCGCAAGACCGGCGAATTGTTGTATCGGGACCCGGCAGAACCTATCCTGGGTGCACAAATGACCGGGGCCACCCCGGAAATCATGGCCCGGGGGGCGGAGATTCTGATGCAGCGCGACCTGCCTATTGAAACGCTGGATATTAATATGGGCTGCCCGGTCAAAAAAATCGTCAGCCGGGGTTGTGGGAGTGCTATTGTCAAGGATCCAAAGCGGGCGGGCGACATTCTTCGGACCACCCGCGAGGCGGTATCGGTGCCGGTCACCGCTAAAATTCGCATTGGCTTCACCCAGCACGATCACACCGTGGAGGCGGTCTGCCGCGAATTGGCTCTGGCGGGAACGGAGATGCTGACCATTCACGGGCGCACCCGGGACGATGGCTACAGCGCCCCGGTTCGCTATGATCGAATTCAGGAGGGCTTCGCCGCCGCGGACGCGGCGGCAGTGGACGGAAGATTTGGAAAATCGGCAACGGGAACGTGTTTGATCTCGCTTCCGCCCGGACCATGGCCGAATTAACCGGCTGCGACGGAGTACTGATCAGCCGGGGTTGTCTGGGGAATCCCTGGATCTTTCGTCAGATTCTTGACGACAGAACCGAGCAACCCACTGTCGCCGAATGGCTGGAGCTGGTAGTGCGGCACAGTCGCTATCATGAAGATTTTTATTCCGAGGGGCACTATGCCGCCATTCGCTTTCGCAAGCATTTGCTGTGGTATGTGAGTGGGTTTCCGGGGAGTCGCGCCCTGCGTCCGGAGATGGGTCTGGTCGATTCCATGGCGGAGGTGCGGGATCGCTTGAAACGATATGCGGACACTCTGCCCGCGGACCTACGACGCTACGGCGATCCGCGAGAGTTGGAGCGGGGCGGGGACCACGATCCCAAAAACGAGATGGATCGCCGTCATGACCGCGGCGTCGAATACTACGAGGACGCATGAACCGTATTCTGTATGAATCGGATGAACGGAAAAATGGGCGGGTCTATCTGCGGGATGGTCGTGCGGAGCATATCCGCACGGTGCTGAAAGCCGAGCCGGGAGATGTGTTGCGCATGGGTGAAATCGATGGTCCTTTGGCGGAAGGGCGGGTCGTGAATCTGGATGAAAACGGAGTGGAATTGGGAATCACTCCGGGTGAATGTCCGCAGCGTCCCTGCCTGGATCTGCTGCTGGCCCTGCCACGTCCCAAAGTGTTGAAACGGCTACTGCCGCAAATTAGCGCCCTGGGGGTGGATCGTCTGTTTTTAACCAACGCAGCGAGGGTGGAGCGATACTATTTTGACAGTCATGTGCTGGACCCACTATTTCTCAACAAGGCGCTGGTGGAAGGGCTGGTGCAGAGTGGAGATACCTGTTTACCGAAAGTAAAGGTGCTGAGAAAACTTAGGGAGTTTTTTGAGGTGGATTGGACGGATACAGGTTGCTGGCTGCTGCATCCGGGGGTGGATCAATCCCTGTTGACGGCTCCCGTATTCAGGCCGCGACAACTGCTGGCCATCGGACCGGAGGGGGGCTGGCAGGCAGCGGAGGTGGAAGGCTTTTTGGCGGCCGGATTCGAGGCCGTGCACCTTGGAAAGCGTATTTTACGAAGTGACACCGCCTGCATATGCGCATTAGGCATTGCGGCGGCAAAGGGGGAGAGCTATGGCCGCTCCTGAATGGCGAATTCTGGTGCAGTTGCTGAAGCAACTGGCGGTTCCCAAGGGCAGGGCGACCACCGGTCTGTTTTCGCTCGAGGGCTATCGAAGCATGGAACGGGCGCTGCGGAATCACGCGCCTATTTCTGAAGTGCTGGTGTCGGAGTGCTTTGCGTCGGCGGAGACCGCCCGCGAACGGGCGATTTTGGCGGAAGTGGACGCGCGATCTCTTCCGCTGAGGGTGGCCCCGGACGCGGAGGTAAAGTCCCTCATGGGAGGTCGGGGGCTGGGGGAGGTGTTCGCGGTAATGCCGCTTCCCGCGGAACCGGCCTGGGGTGATTTCGTGCGTTCGGAAGGGCGGAGTCTGGTACTGGTGGGCTGGAATATCGGGGATCCGGGAAATGTGGGGGTGATTCGCTCAGCGTTGGCGCGGGAGCCAGCGGCTTTTATCGCGGTGGGGAGTTCCGATCCCTGGCATCCCAAATCCGTGCGTACCAGTATGGGCAGCCTGTTCGCCCTGCCTATTCGGCGGGTCAAAGAGGATGCGGAGTGGTTGCAGGCGTTAAACGAACGTGAATTCGAGACCCTGGCCACGGTGTGCCGGGATGCGGAGTCGTTACCGGAGGTGCGGCTCCGGGGGGAGCGCACCGCCCTGGTGCTGGGAAGTGAAGCGTTTGGCTTGCCCGAGGAACTGGTGGGTCAATTCGACAGGCGGATTACCATCCCCATGCCCCCCGGCGTCGATTCCTACTCCATAAACGCCGCCGCCGCCGTGCTTGCGTATACCTTGATGCGGCAATAATGAGGGGAATCCGCCCCTCCACATTTTTAGAATATATGGCTTGTGATATTCAAATAAAGATCTAAATATAGCACTATTATGAATACTATTTATGGCTCTTATTCTGCCAGTGTCTCCGAATTAAAGAGAAATCCCAGCCGTTTGCTTGAGGAGGCGGACGGGGAATCGGTGGTGATTCTGAATCACAACAAACCTACGGCGTATTTAGTTCCAGCCGCGATGTATGAGGAGGTGATGGAGCGACTTGAGGATTTGGAATGGGCCGAGGTTATTCAAGAGAGAATGTCCCAAAAGGCGGAGGCGATCGAGGTATCGTTGGATGACTTATAAGCTGAAATTTCTTCCTCCGGCCTGGAAAGAATGGAAGAAGCTTGAGTCTTCTTTACAGAAGCAATTCAAAAAGAAGCTGGAAGAGAGGCTATCCGACCCTCATGTACGGGCGGATGCGTTGCGCGGCAGCAGGGATGCCTATAAAATCAAACTCCGCCAGAGTGGATATCGACTGGTGTATATTGTGGAAGACAGAGAAATCACCGTTTTTGTAATAGGTATCGGGAAACGTGAGAGGAGCGAAGCTTATCAAAAAGCATTAAAACGCTGGTCGTCTGAATAATATGTGGAGGGGGTGCGTCCCGCGCCGGAATCTTTGTCATGACAGAGATATCGAACATGACAAAGATTCCGGCGCAAGATGGGTCCTTCCGTGTGGCCTCGGAAAAGGCACTGCGGTGTGCGGTTTGGAAACCGCCCCTCCACATGACCTCCTCTCTTGCATTCCCATCCCCGATACGATAGAAGAAGAACATGACACCCGACCTGAGATCCAGAGCCAACGCCGTGATTCCGGGGGGGGTGAACAGCCCCGCCCGCGCCTTTAAATCCGTGGGAGGAAATCCCCTGTTCGCTGAGCGGGCGGAAGGGCCTTATCTGTATACCCGGGATGGACGCAAGTTGCTGGATTTTTGTTTGTCCTTTGGCCCCATGATTCTGGGGCACGCGGATCCCGATGTGGTGTCGGCTCTGCGGGAGGCAGCGGGGCGGGGTACCAGCTATGCCATGACCACCGAGGCGGAAATTGAAATGGCGGAACTGCTGACCGACTCCATCGAGGTGATGGACAAGGTGCGGTTGGTGAACAGCGGTACCGAGGCGGTGATGACCGCTCTGCGTCTGGCCCGGGGATACACCGGACGCGAAAAAATTCTCAAATTCAGCGGCTGTTATCATGGTCATATCGATTCCATGCTGGTTCAGGCGGGAAGCGGAGTGGCCGGGATCGCCTCCGCCTCCAGCGCGGGGGTCACCTCGGATGCGGCCGGCAGCACCCTGGTGGCTCCGTTCAACGATGTCGAGGCGGTGGAGACGCTGGTGCGGGCACACGCGGGGGAATTGGCCGCGATCGTGGTGGAACCCATTGCCGCCAATATGGGATTGGTATTGCCGGAACCCAAATACTTGCTTCGCCTCCGCGAATTGGCCACGGAAGTAGGCGCTCTATTGATCTTCGACGAGGTGATCACCGGCTTCCGCCTCACCTTCGGTGCCTTCGCCAATCTCTGCTGCGCCAAGCCGGATTTGGTGACCCTGGGTAAAATTATTGGTGGCGGTCTGCCCATCGGAGCGGTGGGAGGTCGAGCCGAGGTGATGAATCATCTCGCACCCGATGGTCCCGTGTATCAGGCCGGTACCCTCAGTGGAAATCCCCTCTGCATGGCGGCGGGACTGGCCAACCTGCGCAAACTCCGGGAACTGGACCCCTACGAAACTCTGGCCGCCCGCACTCGACGTCTCACCGACGGAATGAAAGCGGCAGCGGACGAAAAAGGGTTCCCGGTGGCGATTCCGAGGGACGGAAGCATGTTCTCTCTATTCTTCCGAGCGTCGGAACCCCGCAATTTCGCGGAGGTACAGAACTCCGACACCGAACGCTTCGCCAAGGTGTTTCACTCCCTGTTGGACGCGGGCATTTACCTGCCGCCTTCCCCCTTCGAAACCTCCTTCCTCTCCATTTTACACAGCGATGAACGGTTGGACGAAGTCCTCACCGCCTGGACGGCGGCTCTACATAATTTGTAGGGGTGCTATTGAACCCCTATACATGGATTGTCGGTATTCACATCGGTTTCGACCAGTGCCACGGCTATTTCATGTGGCGGGCAAGAATGTGCTCCTTGGCCGCGACTGTTTCGTCCGTGCCCGCAGTAGCCAGCATCCACAGGCCGTATTCCCGTATAAGTCATTTTGACCTTATTGAGCCCATTGACCAAGGATCCTAATGACAATTGACAAATGACAATTGACTATTAGTGACTATCTTATGGATTTATCTCACCTCACTATTGATGAGCAACTGAACGCGATTCTGGAAGCAGAAGACGTGGGTGGTTTGGTGGAATTCATGCGGGAGTTGCCGCCCTCGGAAACTAGTATCACGGTAACGAACCTGCACGAAGAGGATCAGGACCTCTTCTGGAAATTGCTGATTGCCGGCGACAGTGATCTGGCCGCGGACGTGGCGGAGCACTTCCCGGACGATTACGCAGAGGACTTGCTGGAGGACATGGATGTTGATTCGGCGGCGAGGTTATTGGACCGCTTCGATTCGGATGAGCAGTACGAAATCCTGTCCCGTCTGGGCGAGGAGCAGTCCGAGGATATTCTGGGGCGAATGACCGCGGTGGAGGCCCGGGATGTCGAACGACGGCTGAAATACGATCGGTTCACCGCGGGCGGGATGATGATGACGGAGATTCTGGTCTATCCCGAGGGGGTAACCCGCGAAAATATCATCAATGACCTCCGCGAAAACTACGAGAAGCACCGCCCTTACGAGCATCGCTATCTGTTCGAGGTGGATGCGAAAGGTCGATTGATTGGCACCATTCCCATGCGCAAGTTCGTGTATGCGCCCCTGGACTGGGACCGCAAGGATCTGTACGGCAAACATGTGGAGCCGGTGCTGGCGACCACCGAATTGGAGGACTTGCGGTCCAGCTTTGACCGGGTGGACCATTCGGTGGTGCCGGTGGTGGATGAGACCGGGCGTTTGTTGGGCGCGGTGACCCGGGCGGAGGTGCAGGAAGCCATCGCCAAGCGGCAGGAAGAACAATTGATGCAGTTCGGGGGTCTCATCAGCGGGGAAGAACTGCGGATTCAACCCTTTGCCTCCCGATGTTTGAAACGGCTGGCTTTTCTTATCCCCAGTATCGTCCTGTCGTATCTGGCGGTCAGTGTGATTGCCCTCTACGAACCGGTGATCAAAGAGTTTACCGCGCTGGCGGTGTTTCTGCCCATGGTGGCGAATTTGAGTGGTGCCGCGGGAAATCAGGCCGTGGCCGTTAGCATTCGCGAATTAACCTTGGGATTGATTGACAAGCGGCATTTGCTCCGGGTGATCCAGAAAGAAATTTTGTTGGGATTGATCAATGGGCTTGCGGTGGGGGTGATTTTGGCGGTGTTGACCTATCTTATGCGCCCGCAATCGGACTGGCATTTACCCATGGTCATTGGCATTGCCTACACTGTAAGCTCGGTAGTGGCGGTCTGCCTTGGGGGGACCCTGCCCTTACTTCTGAAACGGATCAAGGTCGATCCGGCCATGCTCTCCAGTCCGATGTTGACGACCCTGACGGACATGACCAGTTTTTTTCTGGTGCTCAGTCTGGCCGCCTGGTTGCTGATGGGGGGGTAATCAGGACAAACCCGCTTTGAGGGCCTTGAGGTGGCGGCCGAAATGGTCGCAGAGCACATCGGCGTAGGTGTCGGGGTGGGCGCGGAGGGTGTCCATGAGTGCTTTTCCCAGTTCGGGGTGCTGGAGCA
>JAGYLC010000113.1 GCA_018401235.1 Kiritimatiellia bacterium | reverse complement strand
GAGATCAGTTTTTTCGCCGCCTCATACCCTTCCTGCTCATCCCAATCCTTCACCCCGGTCCAGGGAAGGAATTTCTTCTCCACCCCCAGGGATTCACAGGTATGTAAAAAGGTGTCCCGGAAATCCAAACCGGTAAAGGTATTGGTGCCAATGATCAATCCGATGTTCCGATGCCCCAGATCCAGCAAATGCCGCGCCGCCAGAGTGGCGGCTTTTTTGTAGTCCACGCTCATGTAGTTCAACGAACTGTCGGGGAAATAATGGTTGACCAGAATCAGCGGATACGGTTGCTGCTCGAACTCCAGCAAAAACCGGTCCTCCACCGTGGAGGCGATATACAACATCCCGTCCGCCCGACGGTTATGGAGTAAATTCAGATATTCTTTCTCTCCGATAAAGGATTCCTGGGCGATATCCAACAGAATTTTGTACCCCGCCAAGTTCGCCTCCTGATAGATTCCACTGATAATCTCACCAAAATACACGTCTGAAAACACGTGAGGCTGATTGGGCACAGTCACACTCAGGCATTTGCTTCGCTGGGACACCAGCCCCCTGGCCATCTCATTTGGTCGATATTCCAGCAGATCCGCCGCCTTGATCACCCTCTCCCGGGTAGCGGGTTTAATTTTTTTGCTTCCGTTCAACGCCAACGACACCGTGCTCGGCGACACCTTGCAGTGGGCGGCGATCTCTTTTATCGTGGTGTTTTTGGTTCTTCGGGTCATCATTGTAAAAATCTCTTTCCTAACTTTCTAGTAAATAGAGAGGTTGTGCAAGCGAAAGTTTAGGTCTTTCTTCGGTTAGTCACTCGTCATTTGTCAATAGTCAGTGGTCACTCGTCATTGGTCATGGGCGGCGTCATGGGTCAATTCGTTCGTCTGCGGTTTTCAAAAAAAGTAGATCCCCCGATCCTCGGGGGAGAATTCCAGAGCCCGAGACCTCTGCCCCGTTCGTCCGCGGTTTTCCCTCGGGGACGGAGGGAACTACGACCTCTGACCTCTAACTTCCGACCTCTTAGCCCCTCCCCGCCCATTCGGTAATATCCCGCAGACGCTGCAGATCTTCCGCACGCAAATCCGCCCAGTCAAAGCGCCAGGCCCAATTGCCGTCCATTCGACCCGGCACGTTCATCCGCGCCTCGGTTCCGAGTCCCATCACATCCTGCAAGGGGACAATCGCGGTGTGAGGCGCCAAGCGATGCGCCAGAGCGATCAGATCCCAATGAATCTGCGACCCGTCCGTATGCACGGTCTCCAAAACCGCCTGACGCTCGGTCTCAATATCCTCCGCGCTCTCGGTATTGCTCACTCCGGCTTCGCGCCAGAACCAGCCTGCCGTGGTGTCGTTGTCGTGGGTGCCGGTATACACCACGCAATTTTCGGGGAAGCCTTCGGGTTTCATATGGGGTTTTAAATCGTCCGCGAAGGAAAACTGCAAAATCCGCATGCCCGGAAGCTCGAATTGATCCCGCAAGGCGTCCACATCCTCGGTGATCACCCCCAAATCCTCGGCAATCACCGGGATTTCCCCCAACTCCCGTTGCAGCACCGAAAACAAATCTTCCCCTGGCGCCTCCACCCATTTCCCGTTCATGGCGGTTTCCTCGTCGGCGGGAATCTCCCAGTAAGCGGCAAAACCGCGAAAGTGGTCGATGCGCACAATATCCACCTGACGCAACATGTGCCGCATCCGATTCAGCCACCACTCGTATCCATGCTCCTGATGCACATCCCAGCGATACAGCGGATTACCCCACAACTGGCCGGTGGCGCTGAAATAATCCGGCGGCACCCCCGCCACCACCGTGGGATGGCCGTTTTCGTCCAGATAAAATCGTTTCGGATTCGCCCACACATCCGCGCTGTCGTGGGCCACGAAAATCGGAATATCCCCGATCAACTGCACCCCGTGCGCCTCCGCCACCGTGCGCAGGCGATGCCACTGGTGGGAAAACAAAAACTGACACAGCTTCGCCCGGCGAATGTCCGACGCTTTTTCTTTGCCAAACGCCTTCAAAGCATCCGCGTCCCGATGCACAAACTCCGGGGCCCAGTCTATCCAAGGGCGCAATTCGTTCTCCTCCTTGAGAGCCACGAACAAAGCATAATCGTCCAACCACCCCGCCTCTTTCTTGCAGAAGGCCTTGAATTCGGCTTTCAACTCCGCCGATGCCCGCCGGGAAAAGCCCTTGCACACCTGATTCAACACCCCCTGCCGAAATTCCAACACCGGACCATAATCGATACGGCGCTCAGAAAAATCAGGCACTTCCCCCACTTCCTCCGGTTTTAACAACCCGTCCTTCATCAAATCGTCAAAGGAAATCAGCATCGGATTGCCCGCAAAAGTGGACAAAGCCTGATAGGGAGAGTCCGCATAACCGGTCGGCCCCAGCGGCAGAACCTGCCAGTAGCGCTGTCCCCCCTGTTGTAACGTTTGAATAAATTGACGGGCCGAAGGCCCAATTTCACCCATGCCATAGGGGCCGGGAAGCGAGGTCGGATGCAGTAAAATACCGATTTTCGGGGAAATTTCATAGGTTTTGGGGGTTAAAACCCTGTAAATGAACGATAAAGCCCGAAAGGTCAAGACAGCAGCCCCAAAAAGAATTTTCACTTTTTTTTACTTTTTTCCTTGCACAAACCTCACACTCTGTTGTATACATTTTAAAACGTTTGAATACCCGAACGTTTGAATACCCGAACGGAACCCTTACGAATATAACCCACACGTTAGAGAAAAAGATGAAGATGAAACAAGATACGCTCGATAATGATGATTGCAGCTTAAGTAAATGGCCGGAAATGTGTTTGGGCAGGATCCAAGCACACATTTGGCATTTGACAACGCTTCCAACTATGATGAATCAACAACACCTTGGGGTAGTGAGTCTAATGAAGGTTTTGGCTTTGGGGAATGGGCCATCACTACAGGCACCAGAAAATGGCTAAGTGTGGGTAGCCCATTGAGATCCATCCGGGAGGCATTTCAGATATGAGTACATCCTCATTCGCACTATGCAAACAACGACGGTGGTTCTTTTGTGAATGCTGAACGCAGCATAAATTCTGGACTTGGTATTGGCGATTTATTTAGCTTTGACTGGGAATTAATTGGGATTCAAGTGGTGGCAATAAAGGTATAAATCTATACGTTGGAGGGATATCCGGCACCCAAGTCATCAACATCAATAATGGCGGTAGTCAAGACATAACCATTAATGGTGACACAATGTTTGCTGAGTATGGCCTCTTCAGTGATGACAATCAATGTAGAGCGCACAAGTAGTACCGGTCTTCGAGTTTTTGCAACTGGAAGGGGGATGGTTCCGGAATCTTATGACAATACGTTTACACTCGATGAATTTCTCCATCGATGCATTTCGTTTTATGCTCAAATCTGCCTTTCAGGTGAGAATAGTGGCAATCATCAGCCCTTATTTCGACAACCTCTCCGTCATCCCCGAGCCCTCCATCCTCATGGTGGGTCTGACCGGACTGGCGGCGGCGGGTCTGGACCTCCTGCTGAAACGTCATCGTAAAGCGTAACCCACTTGCACCAGGCATCCCGAAAGGGGTGCCGGGTGTTTTGTGTTCTTTTCTAAACCAAGATCCCCACTCAACGACCCAACTACCCTCCCGGAGAACTCCCATGAAAAAATCCTGCTTCCCCTGGCATTTCTATTCAGTTCGTTGCTGTTCGCCTCCATCGCGTCGGACAACGCGTCCAACTACACCTCCTGGACAGACGGCAGTAATCAAGGGAGTGGATTTGGTGCCTGGGATATCACTGCGAACACTGATGGTGGTTTCGCCGGGGTTGAATTACTCAATCCGGCGGATGCGGGAATCTCGGGAATGGCGGTCACAGCTTTTTACCTTGTTTGCCGATCCTGAAACAGTGATAATTACGTATCCGCAGACAGGACACAAACCAAGCGATGAATGTAGGGGAAACGTTCAGCTTTCTCTGGGGGCGAACTGGGCTTCCGGCAACAGTCCTGGTGGAAATCGAGGCTTCAACCTTTATTCCGGGGGAGTTTCAGGAACACAGTTAATTAATTTGAATCATGGGAATTCTGATACAATCACGCTTGATGGCTCCCCAATGCTTGAAGAATATGGCAATCAGGCCATGTTGATTTCAATTACCTATACAAATCCAACGATGTTAGCCGTCGCTGCAACCGGTCGCAATGGGATCGAGTCATTCAATGAACTGTCGCGATCACGGGAGCACCGGATGCGTTTCGCATTTACGCTTCCGGCTTGGAAGATAATACTATCAATCGAAAAACCCTATTTTGATGAGTTTGCAGTGATCCCCGAAACCCGGCGCGGCCCTCCTCTTCATCACCGGACTGGGTTTCATCTGCTCTCCGCAAACGAGTTCGGGATCGGAGAATTAGACGTTGCCCGATTCTCAAAGCAAAACCTCGGATGGTCAAGCGTAGTTCCCTCCGTCCCGGAGGGAAAACTGCGGGCGACCTGAGTAGTTGTCACGGGCTCCGCAATTCTCCCTTCGAGGACGAAGGGAGCTACGTAGTGAAGGCAAACCGCGGACGACAAGCGTAGTCCCCTCCGATATTTCCCATTCGGAGTTTGCAGTGCAGGCAAATCCGGTTTAGACAGACGGACCATGAAATTTTCGCCTCCTTCCCATCCCGCCTATCAACTGATCGATCAACGCTACCTGCCCATCTGGAACAGTCCGGCTTATGTCTACCAACACCACAGCGGCGCCCGGATCCTGTCCATTTGCAGTGACGACGACAACAAAACCTTCGGCATCGTGTTCCCCACCCCGCCCGCGGACGACACCGGTCTCCCTCACATCCTCGAACATTGCGTGCTCTGCGGCAGTGACCGCTTCCCAGTCAAGGAACCCTTCAAGGAGATGCTCAAAACCTCCCTGCAGACTTTTCTGAACGCCTTCACTTATCCGGACCGGACCTGTTACCCGGTGGCCAGCCAGAACCTGCAGGATTTTTACCATCTCACGGATGTGTATCTGGACGCGGTGTTCTTCCCCCGCCTCACCCCCGCCGTGCTGGGTCAGGAAGGATGGCGTCTGGAATGGAACGCCGACAATAAACTCGAATTTCAGGGCGTAGTCTTCAACGAAATGAAGGGCAGCTACGCCAGCGCTGAATCCCGGATGGACGAAGTGGTTCGACAGGCGCTGTTCCCCGACACCACCCACCGCTTCGATTATGGCGGCGACCCCGACCATATCACCGAGTTGACTTTTGAGAATTTCATCGCGTATCATCGAACCCATTATCATCCCGCCAACGCCTTTATCGGGTTTTACGGCGATGATGATCCCCTGGCCCGCCTGGAACGTCTGGACGAAGTCCTGTCCCGGCTTCCCCGCCTCGATCCGCCGCAGCCAGGTGCCCTGCAATCCCCTTGGACCACGCCCAAAACCATCGAGGACACCTATCCCTGCGTGGAAGGCGGAGATGAAGGGGTTTTCTGCCAACTTAACTGGTTGTTGCCCGGCGACATCACCGATCCGCTGAACGCGCAAATGGTGTCCCTGGTGGCCTCGCTGCTGCTCAACTCCCCCGCCAGCCCCCTGCGATTGGCCTTGCTGGACAGCGGATTGGGGGATGATCTCATCGGCGGTCCTATCCTCTATCTGCAACAGCCCGCCTTTGGCGTGGGATTGCGCGGCGTACAGCCCGGCAGCGAACAGGAGGTGTTCGACTGCGTCCGAGACAGCCTGGAATCCATTGTGAAAAATAACTTCCGCCCCGATCTCATGCAGGGGGTCCTGAACATGACCGAATTCCAGATTCGGGAAATGAACACCTCAAATAAAGGCCTCAGTGCCATCCTCTCCGGAATTCAGCCCTGGCTCTACGGAGGAAATCCTCTGGACGCCCTCGACCCCGAGCCCCGCCTCACCGCCATCGCCCACGATCTCCAGGACAATCCCCGACTGTTCGCGGAGTGGATTCAGGCAAATCTGCTGGACAACCCTTCCCGCGTGGATGTCATCCTCCGTCCGGACCCGCAATTGTCCGAAATCGAGCGCAACCGGGAAAAAAAACGGCTGCGGGAGTTGGAGGAGCGGTTTGCCTCCACCCCTGAAGAACTGAAATCCGCCAAAGAACTGTCGGGGGCGGTGCGGGATTTTCAACAGATCCCGGACAGTCCCGATGCTCTGGCCAAACTTCCCCGGCTCGGTCTCACCGACATCAGTCCCCTTCCCGCGCCCCTCCCCTTCGACCGCGGCGAGGAGTCCGGAGTCGAGATCAGCACCACCGAGGTACACAGCAACCGAATCGTGTATATTCAACTGGCCTTTGATTTTCATCATCTCACCCTCGACGAACTGGCCCTGCTCCCTCTGTACAGCCGCTGTCTCACCGAACTGGGCACCCGCAATCTCGACCACCTCCAGTTCAACGAGCGGGTGGCCTGCCACACCGGAGGCATTTCCGCCCGGTTTGAGACCTCCGACACCTATGAGTCCGACGACCCGCTCGCGGTGATGATCCTGAAGTCCAAATGTCTCGAATCGGATTTAGTAAACACCGTCAACCTACTTACCGATATGCTCACCCGACCCCTGCTGGGTCCGGCGGAGAAGATTCACCAACTTCTACTCGAAGAGCGCTCCAACGAAGAGGCCGAAATCACCCAGTCGGGGAATCAAGTGGTTCGTCTGCGTCTCAAAGCCGCCTTTTCCGCCATGGAGCGGGCCAGCGAGGAAATGGATGGTGTCTGCTACCTAATGCGGTTACGGGAAGTTGAAAAACTTGTGCCCAAAACTCTGCTCAAACGCATCCAGGCCCTGCATCAGCGCCTGATTAGCCGTCAACAGCTACGGATGCATATTGGAGGCGACCCCGCCGGTATTGCACAAGCACGGGAACAACTCGAGCACCTGCTCGCAGCCCTTCCTCAAGGATCCCCTGATCCTACCGCGCGTTGGCCGCTGCTTGAGCTTCCCGGGCCCGAGGGGCTGGTTACCTCCTCCCCGGTTCAGTACGTGGGTCTCTCCACCCAACTTCCGCTCACCGGTGCCGCCACCCACTTCAGCCACTTCGTGGCCCAGCGGCTCATCAACAACGATTATCTGTGGGAACGGGTGCGCATGCGCGGGGGAGCCTACGGATCTTCCTGCTCCTTTTCCCATCTCGACGGACAATTCACCTTCACCAGTTACCGGGATCCGCACATTCGGCAGACCCTCGACACCTATCGCGGTGCCGGAGACTGGTTACAGGAGTTAGACCTCTCCGCCAGCGACCTCGAACAGGCCGTCATCGGCACCCTCGGCAAGCTGTCCCCTCCGGAGCGTCCCTCCTCCCAGGTTTCCAAGAATTTCTTTCGGCACCTGCTCGGACTCAGCTTTGCGCAACGTCAGCAATTCTGGCAGGACATCCGCGACACCACGCCCGAGCACCTCCGCGCCTTCGGTGCCCAACTCACCCAGGCCCTTGAAAACCAATCGCGAGTCTGCGTACTCGGAGGCGATACCGCCTTCACCCGGTCGGGGTTGCCTTTTGAACTCATTCATTTGAAGGTATAGGGAACGTCGAAAACTAAAATCCGGACATCGAACGCCCAACCTTGAATGTAGAACTCTCATTTCG
>JAGYLC010000112.1 GCA_018401235.1 Kiritimatiellia bacterium | reverse complement strand
GAAATCACCACCAGCATGGGATCGCCGGGTGACCACTGTTCCTCCTCCGGCCGCTGACGGAAAATAAACGGCAAGGCAATCACCAGCGCCGCCACCAACAGAACCGACAGATTCCGTTTCATGAATCATCCCCGGCTGACACTTCCTGAGGCAACACCACCACATCCGCCGGATCCACCCAGATCCGGGCGGACTCCTCCCCGTCCCGGGCGATAATACGGGGATTCAAATCGAATACTTTGAGATTCAGCGGCTGCTCGGTTCCGACCCGCACCTGATGCTGCGCCACTTCACCTAAGTACACCGAATCGTGCACAAAGCCTTCCAGTTGATTCGGAGCGTCCGAGGGCGCGTCGTCCAGACGCAGGGTTTCAGGGCGTAACGACACCGTCACCGCCTGACCCACTTTGAATTCTCCGCTCGGGGCGGTGGAAACGAAGGTTCCCAAATCGGTGCGAATGCTCACCCGCCCCCCTTCCCCGCCTTCAAAGGTTCCGGCAATAAAATTAGTTTCCCCGATGAAGCTGGCCGCGAACATGGAGACCGGACGTCGATACACCTCGCGCGGGGCTCCGCATTGCTCCACCACTCCCCCGTTCAGCACCGCCAGGCGGTCCGCCACCGACAGCGCCTCTTTCTGATCATGGGTCACGTAAATCGCGGTCAATCCCGACTCCTTGCAGATGCGTCGAATCTCCGTACGCATTTCCAGGCGGAGTTTGGCATCCAGATTCGACAGCGGTTCGTCCAACAGCAGACACTGGGGATGAATCACCAGTGCCCGGGCCAACGCCACCCGCTGTTGCTGTCCGCCGGAAAGCTGATTCGGTTTCTGCCCCGCCCAATCCGTCATGCGAACCATCGCCAGAGCCTCTTTGACCCGTTCCCGGGTTTCCTCTTTGCTGATCTTGCGCATCTCCAGTCCAAACGCCACGTTCTGGGCCACCGACATGTGTGGCCACAGGGCATAACTCTGAAACACCATGCCGGTATCGCGCTGATGCGGAGGGAGGCGGGTGACATCACGCTCCCCGATCAGGATGGTACCGGAGTCCGGTTCATTAAACCCGGCAATACTCCGGAGCAACGTGGTTTTACCGCATCCTGAGGGCCCCAACAGAAAAAACAATTCCCCCGGTTCAATAGTCAACGTAATATGATCCACCGCCCGAATGGTTCCGAAGTGTTTCACCAAATTCTGAAGTTGCACAGATACAGCCATAGGATTCTCCCGATAAAGAGACCAAATATGCAATCATGCAACCGATTGGTCAACCCTGAAAGTGCGTACAAACACAAATCTCATCGCGCATGCGCTCTAATTTCCTCCACCGAGGGTACATCTTCGTAGCGGAGTACATTTTTCAAAAATTCATAGCGTTGATGATCCTCCGTGCTCACTTCCCGCTGGCCCTTCTCGGCAATCCGGTAGACCAGCGTTTCCAATTCCACGCAGACATAGGGAATTTCGGGATGGGGAATGACGTCCCTCCACCGGAAGCGGTGCAGGAGAGCGGTTCCGCCCGCGATCAAAAACCCCGTCAGTCCACCGATCAAATGTATATCGTAGGCCACATTGCTTCCGTAAGGGGTCACAATAAAAAAGAGATGGGTGGAAAGCAGGATCACCGCCAGTACCGAGGCCCGCATCGGAATCATCAGAGGCAAAATCACATAAATTCGTCTGGAATACAAAGCGACGATCCCCCCCAGCAAACCGAAAATCGCCCCGGAAGCACCCACGCTGGGATGGAGGTTGCCCTGAAGAAAATAGGAGATGCCAATAAAGCCCATCCCGCCCAGCCAGCCACTGAGTCCATAAAGAACTGAAAACTGGACTTTGCCCAGGGCCTGTTCGAGATCTGGCCCCAGCAAGTAGAGCCCCATCATGTTAAACCCCAGATGGACAAGGTTCGCGTGCAGAAACATGTAGGTCAACGGAGTCCAGAACATGCCTTCATGGACCACCGCCGCCGGAAACAGGGCGAACGTATTCAGCAGACTCGCGGAACTGATGGGGGTCCACTTCAAAACATCACCTAACATTCCCAACAGAAATACGCCTATATTCATCACAATCAGATTCCGGCAGGTGGGCGAATAGGTTAGCTTTGGATCAGGTCCCAAGGATAGGTTCATTTGGCGATTGCTTTCTTTATGTTAGGTGGTTGAATAGTTACTATAGTTTTTGGTAGGATACTCTCATGCAAATTCAAGATCTACCCCAATATCGTCCAATACATAAAATTCCCAAGGGAGGGATGACCGATTTATATGTATGCATCGGCCCTGAGAATAAACGGGTGGTGGTTCGATATGTACGGGAACTCTACAGGAAAGACAAAGCGATTGTGAAAGCGTTCAAAAGAGGAACAGAACATCTGCAAGTGATGGACCACCCCTCGGTCATCAAGCTCATTGACCATGGGTGTTGCAAGGGAGTTCCCTTCATGGCGATTGAATACCATGAATCTGAAAATTTACGAGAGTGCATCCTGCATCAAAACCAAGTATTGAAATCAAATTCGCTGACCCTGGTGCGCGAATTGGCATCCGCTTTGTGCTACGTGCACTCCCGGGGCTACCTGCATATGGATTTAAAACCGGAGAATATCCTGATTACCACTGGCCCCGGTGTCGTCCTGATCGATTTCGATTTAAGCATGATCCACAAGGGGTCCAAACCGGTAAAATTGAAAGTAGTTCCGGGAACCCCCACCTATCTGGCACCTGAAACCCTGCGACACATGATGGTGGACGAGGGTTCAGAGGTTTTCACTTTCGGGGTGGTGGCCTATGAACTACTTTCCAACCACAAACCATACGAAGCCAATAGCGTGACTGAATACAAGCGCGCGGTGGCGGATTTGCGAGTAGAGGCCTATCCTTTGCATGAGCATAGGCATGATATTCCCAAAAAACTGGAGGAGATCATTTTCAAATGCCTGGCCAAAAGACGGGAAAACCGCTATCCTAGTATGGCTCTGGTACTTCGTGATCTCGATGCGCTGATATGACCGATATTTATATTCATCGATCCCCCTCGAAGAAAAAAGGAATGCTGGTCGCGATCCTGGGAGCACTCCTGGGAGCACTCCTGGTGCTCGTGGCGGTGTGGATCCGGACAAATTCGGCATCCGAACAAGGTGCGGATCCCTCCCGGGAACCCGCGGCTTCCGAGAGCCAAGCGCAGGTCCCTTCCCCCGAGCGCAAGCGGGAAATCGATGTACCCCGGGACATCTCCGAAGAACTCACCCGGCTCAGGGAGGCCTTCGCCAATGGGAATCCCTTGTCCGCCCGCGAGTCGGCGCTTACGCTGCTAGCCGAAATGGGTGATCATCCTGCCAGGGGCGAGGTGGAATCATTAGTGGGCGATCTGCACACCCGGCTGGTGTTTTCCGCCGCCGAAATGCCGGAGAAAACCCTGCATGTCGTGCGAAGCGGCGATACGCTGGGCAAATTGGCCCAGACCTATTCCACCACCACGGAATTGATGGCGGAAGCCAACGGAATCCGAAACAACATCATACGGATGGGCGCCGCCCTGAAAATCCTGGAGGGAGAATTCAGCGCAGTCGTCCGTAAAAGCCGCAATGATCTTGAATTGCGGTTGAACGATCGATTTTTCAAGCGATATCGGGTGGGAACCGGCACCGACAGCAGCACCCCCACCGGCGACTACGTGATTACCTTGCGCATGCGGCATCCCGTGTGGTATCGCCCCGACGGCCACTCCTTTCCCTATGGCCACCCGGAAAATCTGTTGGGCACCCACTACCTGAAACTGAACACCCCCGGTATCGGAATTCACGGGACCTGGGAACCCGAAAGTGTCGGCTCCCAGTCCAGCGCGGGCTGTGTGCGACTTGAAAACGAAATGATTGAAGAGCTTTACAAACTGTTACCTGAAGGTACATCCGTTCGCATAACCGACTAACTTTTTTTTACGACTACCGGAGACACCTATGGCAGCCTACGTTTTACCCTTTGAAAAACCCATCCTGGAACTGGAGCAGAAACTCACCGAACTACGAGGCTTCAGCGAAGAGCAGAAAATCGACATGGGATCGGAAATCGAGAAAATTGAGAAAAAAATCACCGACACCAAAGTCAAAATCTACTCGGAAATGAGCGCCTGGCAGAAAGTGCAAATGGCCCGCCACCCCATGCGCCCCTATACCCGGGATTACATCGACAACATGACCACCGATTTTCGGGAGCTGCATGGAGACCGCCTGTACCGGGATGACCGCGCCATCATCGGCGGCACCGCCAACTTTCGCGGACGCTCCGTCATGATCCTCGGCACCCAGAAAGGCCGGGACACCAAAAGCAACCTCGAGTGCAACTTCGGCTGTCCCTATCCCGAGGGATACCGCAAAGCCCTGCGCCTAATGAAGCTTGCCAACAAATTCGGCATGCCCATATTAAGTCTGATTGATACGCCCGGCGCCTTCCCCGGACTGGAATCCGAGGAACGGCACGTGGCGGAGGCCATTGCGGTCAACCTGCGCGAATCCTTTACCTTCCGGGTTCCTTTTATCTCCGCCGTCATCGGCGAGGGAGGCAGCGGCGGAGCTTTGGGGATTGGAGTCAGCAACCGCATCCTCATGCTGGAGCATGCCTATTATTCCGTGATCAGCCCCGAAGGCTGCGCCGCCATTCTCTGGAAAGATCGCGCCTACGCCGACAACGCCGCTGAAAACCTTAACCTCACCTCCGCCGACCTCACCCGATTGGGAATCGCGGACGAGGTGGTGCCCGAACCCCTGGGCGGTGCCCATCATAACCCCGATCAAATGGCGGAATCCCTGGGCGATGCCTTCGAGAAGCATCTAACTCAACTTGACGAACTCACCATCGAGGAACGCATCCAGGACCGTTACGACAAATTCCGAAACATCGGGGTCTTCAGCGAGGAAGCCACTGCGTAGTGGCGCATAGAAAGGTAACAACTCCGGATTGACAACCCTACCGCTTTCTCATATCACCCCACCTCTCAAGGGCGGCTAGCTCAGTTGGTTAGAGCATCTGGTTTACACCCAGAGGGTCGGCGGTTCGAGTCCGTCGCCGCCCACCATTTAAAACCCCTGTTTTTACAGGGGTTTTTGTTTGCCTGAATCCCGTGAGCGAAGAAGAAAGTAATGAATAAAAGCCATTTCGGGGAACAAATTTTATTATTACCTGTCTGGCTGATTGTCTCAATCGCAACCAAAATATTGTGCCTGATGCCCCTTCATCAATAGCCATATGGTTCTGATACGGATGTGCCATGCAGGGGGAGTGGCGCATTCGGGTGTCCGGCGGGCGTTGATTTCACCCTTCCTTTGGCACTTTCGGGGAGAGTCGGGATCAAGAGATCACACTCCCTCCCCGAAAACACCAAATTCAGGGCAAACTGAACGCCCACCGTCCACATAACCTGAACTGGTTTGAAGGTGACAGGCCGAATGCGACACTCACAGTACGCGGCGCCCCCGCCGCAAACCCCATGCTGTGCTTGCTCTCGCGGGTGGACGACACCTGCCTCCGCATAAAAAGCAGAGGCGGGTCCACCCTTCGCTGCATGTTGCGGATCATTGAGTCAATCAGCTGGACTGATTTTGTTTTTTCGGGGGTGTATCTCGTAATTGTACACAAACATAATTAGATTTAAGCTTTTCAAT
The DNA here is from genome assembly GCA_018401235.1 of Kiritimatiellia bacterium. Taxonomy (GTDB): domain Bacteria; phylum Verrucomicrobiota; class Kiritimatiellia; order SS1-B-03-39; family UBA6053; genus UBA6053. The sequence continues at coordinate 2,219 of JAGYLC010000112.1, read as the reverse complement.
TTCTTCCCGCACCACCTCATCTTCATCGAACAACCCATCAACCGCAAAGTAGCGCTTGAAGCCGCCGCACCCGACGTCTCAAACGCATGGCCGCGCCCGGTGCCCATCATCATCGATGAGTCCGACGGTGCGCTCGAAGACTTTCCCCGTGCTCTTGATCTTGGCTATGCGGGCGTCAGCCACAAGAACTGCAAAGGCGTCTTTAAGGGCGTGCGCAACCGTGCCCTCCTCGCGCACCATCAGGCACAGCATCCGGACCGCAGCTTCCTGATGACCGGTGAGGACCTAGCCAACATCGGCCCCGTCGCCCTCCTTCAAGACCTCGCCGTCCAGGCCCTTCTGGGGAACGCCTCTGTTGAACGCAATGCTCACCACTACTTCAAAGGACTGAGCATGTTTCCTCAGGAAATCTCCCGCAATATCCTGACTCACCACCCCGATTTGTACCACTCAGAAATAGATGGCTGCGCGTATTTAACACTTCGCTACGGAACCATTTCTCTGGAGACCGTTAACGCAAACCCCTTCGGAATCGCCTGATTAGTTCGAGTCTATTTTCGGAAAAGGGGTCAGGACCCGTCCGCCTCCTCGACACTCTTGTACCAGCATTCATGGTGCGCACCCACTAAACGCCCCAGGTCATAGGTATTTTCCCAACCCCGAATGATGCGCATGTCCTCACTTGGACGCGGTCCCGGGGAATTCAGATACACCACCCGATTCAACCTCCGGGCCTCGGACAGCACCGATGCCGCCGCCGCCGAGTCCTGCTCGAAGGGTTTGGTCGTCATCACATGCTTACCTGCCCGAATGCATGTACGGATCAATACCCGGCTGATCAATCCAAACCGGATCGCTCCAGGGACCCGCCGGATCTTCCGCCGTCACCAGCAGCTTCCCCGCACCGTGGGTCGCGTTCGGATTGTAATTCGTGGTCACCAAATAAAACAACCCCTCATAAAACCGCAGGGTCGGTGCCCACACTCCCGACGAGGGAGGACAGCGCTCCAGGTTGAGCTGGGAAGGTCGGGTCAGCGCATGGCCGATTGGCCGCCAATGAATCAAATCACGACTGTGAAACAGCGGCACTCCCGGAAAATACTCGAACGAACTGACCGCCATATAATAGTCGTTTCCCACCCGACACACGGAAGGATCGGGATGAAAACCCGGCAAAACGGGATTGAAGTAGGATGTGGCCATAATCACATTGCATCTACAGTAAATTATAGGGAACATTCAATACAAAACAAACAAAGATCCCTTACAGAAATCAAACGATACCCTGGTCAGGTTTTTATTTATTTTGCCGATGCGGTACTTCCCCGCACCACCAGCCTGGGATAGGTGCTTTTGCGGGTGGGACCTTTCAATTTCTCTTCGATTTCATCCACCAAAAGCTTTAGCGCCAACTCTCCGAGTTTTCGGTTTTGCGGATCCAGACTGGTCATGTCCAGTGCCTGACTGAGGAAACTGTCATCATATCCCACCAGCGAAAGATCACCGGGCACTCGAATCCCCTCCCGCAAACACAAGGTGCTCAACGATGCCGCCACCCGATCCGTACAACACAGAATCGCACTGACGGAACGAATCTTTATCATCAAGCTCGCCGTGGATGTAATGTCAGAGGAGGCGGCAACCCGCCAGGCGGGCAACGCCTTCAGACCCGCCCTCGCCATTCCTTCACGATAATTCTGATATCTCACCTCATAATAATGAGCCGTTTCGGTGGATTTTAACATCACAAACCCAATGTGCTCATGACCCAGATCAACCAAATGCTTCAAAGCGTCATCCAGTACATGCTCCTCCTCAACGGTTACGCGGTGGCAGTCTTCAGCCGGTGAATTTCCAATCTCAGGCGCCAACACAAAGGGAATTGAATTTTCCTTCAGAAAATTGCGGGTCCTCATTTTGATATCTTTGCACTCCCACAACACCACTCCGTCTATCTGCTCACGGCCCCAAAGATCCCGAAGCACAGATAATTCCTTACCCGGTTTTCCGTCATGGTGTTCAAGCAGCAATTGCAGTCCTTGACCTGAACAACCCGCCCGCATCCCTGAAACAAACGCGGCGTGAATCGGCGCCAAATTGAAACCACCCGTGTGCCCCAAAACAAAATCCGACCGGTTTTTTTCCGTTTCAAGCGGGTCACAAACATCCCTTTCGCGTGTCTCACCGTAATCAACCCATTCGCCTTCAGCACCTTCAAC
>JAGYLC010000111.1 GCA_018401235.1 Kiritimatiellia bacterium | reverse complement strand
CGATAAAATCGATGGCATAGCGGGAATGCTCTTCGATGCCGGTGCCGATGGCGAACACGTTGGGATCGAAAATGACGTCCTGCGGCGGAAACCCGATTTCATCCACCAGAATTTCATAACTGCGACTAAGAATGGTTATCCGCCGCTCCAGGGTGTCCGCCTGACCATTGGTGTCGAAAGCCATCACTACCACCGCCGCCCCGTATCGACGCGCCAGCGTGGCCTGGGTGCGGAAGGGCTCCTCCCCCTCCTTCAAACTGATGGAGTTGACCACGCATTTACCCTGCACGCAGCGCAGACCCGCCTCGATCACCAACCACTTGGAACTGTCCACCATTACCGGCACCTTTGAAATATCCGGTTCGGCCATGATAAGATTCAGGAAAGTCTTCATGGCCGCCTCCCCGTCAAGCATGCCCTCGTCCATGTTCACATCAATGATCTGGGCGCCGTTCTCCACCTGTTGACGCGCCACGTCCAGAGCCTGTTCATAGGCCTCGTCCTTGATCAGCCGGGCGAATTTCTTCGACCCGGTCACGTTGGTGCGTTCCCCCACGTTCACGAAATTGGTTTCGGGCCGGATCACGAACGGTTCCAATCCGCAAAGGCGGGTGTAGGGACGCACTTCGGGGAATTTCCGCGGCGGATAGGATTTCACCGCCTCCGCAATGGCCCGAATGTGTTCCGGAGTGGTTCCGCAGCAACCGCCGATAATGTTCAACAGGCCGTCGCGGGCAAATCCTTCGATCACCTTGGCCATTTGCTCCGGCGTTTCATCGTATTCGCCGAACTCGTTGGGTAGCCCGGCGTTGGGATGACAGGTGATCCCCACCGGAGCCACTTTGGAGACCTCCTCCAGATGCGGACGCAGATCCTTGGCCCCCAGCGCGCAATTGAACCCCACCGCGAGCGGATTGAGGTGACTCATCGAGTACCAGAACGCTTCCGGAGTCTGACCCGACAGGGTGCGTCCGGATTTGTCGGTAATGGTTCCCGAAATCAGCAGCGGCACCGGTTTGCCCCAGGCCTCCAACACTTCCAGTACCGCGAACCCCGCGGCCTTGGCGTTGAGGGTATCGAAAATGGTCTCAATCATCAGCAGATCCACCCCGCCCTCCAACAGGGCCGTGGCGGCTTCCGCATAATTTTGACGCAGTTCCTCAAAGGTCACATTGCGGGCACCGGGATCCTGCACCTCGGGAGAAATGGAGGCGGTGCGGCTGGTCGGACCCAAAATACCCGCGACAAAGCGGGGTTTGTCCGGAGTGGAAAACTCATCCGCCATTTCCCGGGCCAGTCGGGCCCCGGTCCGGTTCAGTTCCACCACCAGGTCCTCCATACCGTAATCCATCTGCGAGACCCGGGTGCTGTTGAAGGTGTTGGTTTCCAGGATGTCCGCGCCCGCCTCCAGAAACGCGCGGTGAATGCCGGTGATAACTTCCGGCGCGGTGATCGACAACAAATCATTGTTACCCTTGAGATCCTGACCCCAGTCCGCAAAACGCTCACCACGATACTGCGCCTCATTCAACTTCCGACGTTGAATCATGGTACCCATAGCCCCATCCAGAATGAGGATTTTTTGGGAAAGAAGATCGTGTAGGTTCTGAGCTGATTTCATAGATAATGCATATATCCGGATAAACGGATAGATCAAGACGGAAGCGCGGATGATTTAGGGGTCATCCATCAATGGATAATCTATCCTGAAATCTATCCGATTGCGGATAGAATCTGCTTTTGAGGATAATTTAGAACCAAATCCATCCCCCAAAGGGGGAAAAAGACGATAGCCCAGGGATGCGTAGAGTTTGGCTGTGACCTCAAAAAAAATTCGATTTAAAGGATAGGACAACCTAACGCAAATTTTTGACCTTTTCTGTTCACCCTTATGGATTCCTTACTACAAGAACCCACAACCCCTATTTGAGATTCACATGCCAACCTTGTCTATCTACTCATTATATTTGTCATCATTCTAGTGCCTGTCTCCTGGGCCGTATCCGCTTCACAATTTATTGGGCGGAAGCTGCGCAACTGACTAAGAAACGCCTTTCCAGATCGATGCAAATTGAAAAGACGCTGTGATCTTATCCCCCAATCGGTGGAAACCGCCAAGGGGTACCTCACGCACGAACGCGAAACTCTGACGCGGTGATTTCAGCCCGGGAATCAGGCCCGGGAGCGGAGTCGCAGCGCGCCAATCCGGCAACGCCCAAGCGATGAAAAACCCAGGCGCGGAATCAGGTCTGTCCGGCGAGTCAGCGGTTGTTCGCGGTGGTGGAGGCCTATCCGGACCTGAAGGCGGATAAAAACATGGCGCAACTGGAGCGGAGGAACTCACGTCCACTGAAAATAAAATCTCTTTGGCCCGCCAGCATTGCTAAATGACAGTGTGATGCAGTATAACACCAAAAGGGAAGTCTTTCCAAACGTGATTGTGGCCAACATGTTCAGTTTTAACGAAGCGCAGTTGTTCGAAATCACGGAAGAGGCCGAAAAAGCCGCCCTGAGGTTTCGTCATTAATCCGCCTTGCCCTCAGCGAGTTTCGGGATTCTGCCCGCCCACACCGGCACCCCCTCCCCGACCTTGCGCTTGTAGATCCGGCAAGTTTGACTCCCGGGAAGCGGATGATGTTGAAAGAGGTCACATCCGGTCATTGGATCAAAATCACCGCTATCCAGCTCGAAAGCTCCTCACGGCACCGCCTCTACGACCAGGGACTGCACGAAAATCTACGGGCCCGGGTCCTCCACAACGACCGTCGGGGCCGGGTGTTGTTGGACGTATTCGGGGAAATGTACCTGCTTGGGCGTCAGGAAACCAGCCGCATCGAAGTCCGGGAACTTGGGTAACCTCCTTCTAAAAACCACGAAGGGCACATACCGGTAAAGCCGCAACCAAAATCATATATTTTGGCTACTCCCCAAGGATCCCTCTTACCCTTTCCGTGTGTTCCGAGTATTCCGTGGTTTATATACCCCTTGCCTCTGACCTCTGCACTCTGACCGCTTTCCACTAAAAAGGCACCCCAACAGACACCTCCACATCCAGTTCCCGGGTGGGATGACGAAACTGAATTCGGACCGCGCAGAGCTTGAGGGGGCCTGGGCTGTCCGCAGGCGCGTAGATGGGATCGCCGACGATGGGATGTTCGAGATGGCGCATATGCACCCGCAACTGATGACTGCGCCCGGTTTCGGGGAACAGGCTTGCCCGGGAGTATTCCTCGTTTTGCTCAATTACCCGGTAGCGAGTGACTGCCGTTTTACCCTTTTCGTTACAGACATAATAAAACGGCGCATCCGTGCGGCTCCAGTCTTTGCGAATCGCCGCATCCACTACCCCTTCCTGTGGTTCCAGTCGACCGTGGACCAGGGCCTGGTATTCCTTATAAACCCTGCGATACTCAAAGCGCCTCCCCATTTTGGCCTGCGCTTCCCGGGTGCAGGCAAATACAATCAGGCCGGAGGTGTCCCGATCCAGGCGATGCACCAGAAAAACCTCCCGCTCCGGAAATTGCTCACGCAATCGTGCCCACAGGCACTCCTGCAGCTCCGGACTGCGTCCGGGCACGGTGAGCAATCCGGACGGTTTGTTGACAATCAGTAGTTCCCCGTCATCAAACAGCACCGGAATCTCTGTCATATGACTACCCTTGCGGCGGGGAGTCCTGCAGGAGATCCTCAAAGGTCGCGATGTGCGCCTGCTCGACTTCACCCCGATAGGTTCCCTGAAGAAATCGTTCGAAATCCTCTTCCACAAAGTGCCGCCAACAAACGGATTCCATCCCGGGCAAGGTCGGGTAAAAAGAAATTCCGCTTTCCCGGGCGGCCTTTAAATCCCCGGGGGCGTCGCCCATAAGTAACACTTTGTTCAAATCGTATCCACCCTGCTGAATGGCCAGTTCCACCTGATGCGGCTTGCTGCCCAGGTCCAGACCCGCAATTCCATCCACCAGATGGTCAAAACCCGCCCCGCCCCATTCCTGTTGCAGGGCCTGATGCGGACTCAGCGACACCACCACCAAGTCTGCCCGTTCCCGCATGAGTTCCAAGGCCTCCCGCACCCCGTCGAAAGGCGGAATGGGCCGCATGTTTTCCGCGATGTCCCGATTCACCGACTGGCTCCACTCCAATACGGACCGTAGTTCGGGTTCCTGTTCAACAGCCAGCACTAAGTGCTCGTGCGTGAGTTTGGATTCCGAGGCGACCCAGCGTCCCAGCGGTTCTACCCAGGGCAGATCCACTCCGGATTCCCGGTAAGCCCGGGTATTCATCACCAGTTCAAAGGTTTTGTAGAGAGCTACAAAGCGGTTGCTCCCGCGCAGAGAGGATCGCAGATTGATGTACTCCGCCATCGCGCACACCTCCGCCTTGAGTGCGTCAAGCCCCCAGTGCTTGAGTATCATGGGATGGAAGTGCTGATGTTGCTTGACCTCCATGGTGTCAAACACACAGCCATCGGAATCGATTGCAATCAGAAACCGATTCCGGGGGCTGAACTTCAACATCCGCCTGCTTACACTCCGCTGAAGGCCTGGAAACCACCGTCCACCGGCACCACGATGCCGGTGATGAATCCGGCACCGGGCGATGCCAGCCACACCAGGGTGCTCAGCAGATCGTCCGGTTTACCAAAGCGACCCTGCGGGGTCTGGCTGATAATGGTCTGGCCGCGATCCGTCAGACTGCCGTCCTCATTGGTGAGCAAAAAGCGATTCTGTTCGGTGAGGAAAAACCCGGGGGCAATCGCATTCACGCGGATATTCGGCGAAATTTCTTTGGCCATATACACAGCCAACCATTCGGTGAAGTTATTGATCGACGCCTTGGCCGCACTATAGCCCACCACCCGGGTCATGGGTTTAAAAGCAGCCATGGAGGAAATATTAATAATGATTCCGCTCTGCCGATCCGCCATGATCTTGCCGAAAACCTGACAGGGCAAAATCGTACCCAGCAGGTTCAACTCCGTCACAAAACGCAACGCATCGGTGGGAAGCTCAAAGAAGGTCTTCTTTCCGGGCATCGCGGTGGCATCGGGGGAATTACCACCCGCTCCATTCACCAGCAGATCTACCCGGCCCCAGGTATCCAACACGGTTTTGGCTGCGGACTCCAGCGACTCCGTCGAGGTCACATCCCCGGCGATGGCCAGGGCGATGCCTCCCGCGGCTTCAATATCCGAAGCCAATTGCGTAAGCTTGTCCGCATTCCGACTCAGCAACGCCACTTTGGCACCACGTGCGGCCAGTTCTTCGGCCATAGCCGAAATCAAAACTCCATTCGCTCCGGTGACTACCGCCACCTTCTCGTTTAAATCAAACATAGTCATCTACTCCTCTTATTAGACATCGTAGGTGGAAGCAGAAGTGTTTCCCCCGCGTCCGGTCCAGTTGGTGTGGAAAAATTCACCCCGGGGTTTATCTACCCGTTCGTAGGTGTGGGCTCCAAAGTAGTCGCGTTGGGCCTGCAGTAGATTAGCGGGCAGACGCTCCGAGCGGTATCCATCGAAATAGGCCAGAGCCGCCCCGATCGCGGGCATGGGAATTCCCATTGTCACCGCAGAAGATACTACCCGACGCCATGCGTCCTGTGCATCCTGGACCGCCGATTTGAAGAAATCGTCCAAGAGCAGGTTGCTTAATTCCGAATCTTTTTCAAAGGCTTTCTTAATATCCCCCAGGAAAGCGGAGCGAATGATGCAACCTCCTCGCCACATCATGGCGATGCCGCCATAATTCAGGGACCAGCCGTATTCCTCGGCCGCGGCACGCATCAACTGATAGCCCTGCGCATAGGAAACGATCTTAGAGGCGTAGAGGGCCTGCTTCAAGTCCTCGATCATCTTTGCCTTATCCCCGTCAAAAGTCGCGTTAGGTCCGGACAAAAGTTTGGAAGCTTCCACCCGCTCGTCCTTAATAGCAGACAAACAGCGTGCGAACACCGCTTCCCCGATCAGGGTCAGGGGCTGTCCCAGATCCAATGCGCTAATCGCGGTCCATTTTCCGGTGCCTTTCTGGCCCGCGCTGTCCAAAATCTGATCCAGGGTAAAGGCCCCGTTTTCGTCCTTGTATCCGAGAATATCCCGGGTGATTTCAATCAAATAGGAATCCAGAACCCCGGCATTCCACTCCGAGAACACCTCGTGCATTTCCTCGTTCGAGAAGCCTAATCCCTGTTTCATCATCTGATAGGTCTCGCAAATCATCTGCATGTCGCCGTATTCGATGCCGTTGTGGACCATTTTCACAAAGTGTCCCGCGCCGCCATTGCCCACCCACTCGCAGCAGGCTTCCCCGGCATCGGTTTTGGCACTAATGCCCTGGAAAATCGGTTTTACGTGTTCCCAGGCTTCCGGAGATCCCCCCGGCATGATCGATGGCCCCTTCAACGCGCCCTCTTCCCCGCCGGAAACGCCGGTGCCGATATACAGCAGACCAGCCTCTTCAACCCGCTTCAGTCGGCGATCGGTGTCCGGAAAATGTGTGTTACCCCCGTCAATTAGAATATCCCCCGGCTCCAGCAACGGCAATACTTGATCGATAAACGCATCCACGGCTCCCCCCGCCTTGATCATCATCATCAGCTTGCGAGGACGCTTCAGCGACTTCACCAACTCCTCCACCGAGTGAGTACCGATAATGTTTTTGCCAGCGGCCCGCCCGGCGGTGAAATCATCCACCTTCGAGGTGGTCCGGTTATAGCAGGCGACTTTAAAGCCTTTGCTTTCCATGTTCAAAATCAAATTCTCGCCCATGACGGCAAGACCAACAACAGCAATGTCTGCTTCTGACATTCAATACGCTCCGAAGTTTAGGGGATTACAAAAAAGAGAGCTCCTCTATAAAATCAACTATTCCACGGAGCAAGGCAAATCCGAAGAAAGCCGAAAGGTGGCTATACGGTCGCCCGCCAGGCGGAGGTCTTTACTGATTTCATACTCACATTACGGGTCAGTAACCAGGATTCGATCACCAGAAAGCCTAACCCCAACAAGCCCAGCAGGGAGCTGAACTCCACCCGGCTGTCGGTGTCCGCCCCGACCTCGCCGCGGTCCTCAAACACCCGCAGATCCAAGGGCCTCGCCCATTGCTCCAACTCGATCATGGACAAGCGATCGGTTCGATCCTCCTGTTCGCGGCGATTCAGTGCCATCACCTGCTCCCCACGCCGGAAACGTCCGGTTGAGAGCCCCGCCACTTTTTCCTCGCCATCCAATGATTCCCACGCCAAGGGATCGGCTATGTCAACGTCCCCTAATCGCCGGGTCCCGGATAACCGTCCACCTTTTGCCCCTTCCGACATCAGACGCTGCATCATCGGAACCAGCACAAATCCCGCGTCCAGATTGGAGCTGTCCGGCTCCGGCAACGTGGCCAGTTCGTAGACCGCACCCTCCCCTATCCTGCGGCGGGTCAACAAAGGCTCCCCTTGCTCCAGTCGCGCCAGCACTCGGGTGTCCGGATCGTCCGAATCCAGAACCGCAGCCCGGTACACCTGCAGCAAATCCATTCGCAGAGGATCGCGCAACTCCGTTGCCAACACTCCCGTCTGTTCCTCCCAACTCACAACCCCTACTCCGGCCTCCTCTTCCCCGATTCCTTGTAGTTCATTCCGTGCGGGTACTCGCAGCACCACCCCTCCAGCTTTCACCCAGGCGAGTTCGTCTTCTGCAAAGTCGTGGGCCCCTTGCTTTACCCATAACGAAATATCCGGATTGAGTCCCACTCGGGCTCCCACCACTTCCCGGTGACCCGATCGCGGGAGCAGCGCCGCGGAAAACACCTGATTCGAATAGGGTGTCCCCGACTCCACCTTCGCCTGCAGCACCCCATAATCTTCCCAACTCACGGCCACCTCGTTGTCCGCAGGGTTACTGTCCGCGGGGATCGAAAAGGATGCATGAATTCGGTCCTGCCCGGGGGGCACCGACAGCCGCTGCTCCCAGGCGAATCGTCGTCCCTCCACCATTAACTCCTCCCGAATAGACAATCCTCCGAAATCCACCTGCAAGGGAACAGATTCGGGCCCTTCCGACTCCCGGAGTAGTCGCAGGGGCACCACCAACTCATCGCCCACCCTCACCGGATCACCGGCCAATTGCAGGCTGCGATTTCCAGAGTCCGCCTGCACCTGCGCCACATCCAGCACCCGCAGGGTCACCGACGTGTTCATGCCGGACCAATCGCTCCAATCCGGTGGATTCGCCCCCTGGGGTAGCCAGGCCGAGGTTTGGCGGTCGGTGGGAATCCAGATTTCCGCCTTGCTCACCTCCGCACGGGCAATCTCCTGCAATGCCGCCCGCATCATC
>JAGYLC010000110.1 GCA_018401235.1 Kiritimatiellia bacterium | reverse complement strand
TTCCGCGGCGAAGGATTCGGGCCGCAGGCTGGTCCGACGTCCGGTTTGGGCGGCGTGAATGGCCAGGCGTTCGTCGGGGTGTTTCGGATGAATCGGCGAGACGCTGGCGATCAGGAGACTGGCGGCGTTGAGTCGGGTGAAGACCCCTTTGAGGCCCTGCGTTTGTTTCTGCTGTCGGGGAGAGGCCTCTTGGATTTCAATTAGGTGCGGCTGTCGGAGGTCCAGGATGCCGAGGTCGATGTGCAGAGAGAGTCGATTGCCGTCGTAGCGCCAGGTCCCCCCGGACACGGCGCGGGGCGGGGCGAGGCCTTCGAGGATGAGTCCCACCTTGCGTGCGGGGCGGAAGCCCTGGTAGTCGCCGCTGGCGGGGTGCAGATGGACGCGGCGCAGGTTTCCGGTTTTGCGATGCTCGCAGAGGAGTTCGACGAACTCACCCCGCTGCCAGGCCAGGCTGGTTCCGTCGTCTTCGTAGAGACGGGCGGCACCGCTTTTTCCGGCATACATGCGGAAGCGGATTTCCGGGTAGGCGCGTTTATTCAATCTGCGGGTGAAGGCCTGCTCGGGGATCACGGTTCCGGGCCGGACGAAAATCGGGATTTCCTCCAGGCGGTAGTGCTGACGATATTTCCGGTCGCCTTTCAGGGGGATGCCGTGGGCGGTATCGATCCATTCACCGGGAGGGAGCCAGAGAACCCGCTCCGCCTGTTCGGTGTCGGGATCGACGGGTTGGGTGACCGGGGCGAGCATGAGATCGTCGCCAAAGAGATATTGCTGTGGGTGTTTGTAGGCCTCGGTCCGGTCGGGCCATTCGTAATAGAGGGGGCGGACCAGGGAAACTCCGCTTTCGGCGGCCTGTCGAAGCTGTCCGTAGATGTAGGGCACGAGTTCATAGCGCCGGCGAAGTTCCCGCATCATTTGCGAGCGGTAGGGTTCTGGGAAGTGGTGGATTCGCCGTTCGCTGTCCGGGCTTTTGGAGGCGTGGGTGCGCAGAATCGGGGAGTAGACCCCGAACTGGATCCAGCGGGTGTAGAGTTCGGGGGTGAGGGTTCCGCACATGTGGCCGCCGATATCGTGGCTCCAGGTGCCGTAGAGGACATTGGCGGCGGTGGCGGTGAAATAGGGTTGGTAGGCGAGGCTGTCCCAGTTGATGATGGTGTCGCCGGAGAATCCGACCGGCATTCGTCCTGCGCCGATTCCGCCATAGCGGCTGAAATTCACCGGGCGGGTGTCGGGGTGTTGGCGGCGTTGGTCCTGCCAGTGGAGTTCGTTGATCCAGGGGAGGGTGTCCAAATTGGGGAGGTGGCTGCCCTGGCTGCCTTGTTGCCAGTCCATCCACCAAAAATCCACGCCCTGTTTTTCCAGGGGGTGGTGCAGGCAGTCGAAGTAGGCGCGCATGTAAACGGGATCGCACACATCCAGGGGAATTCGCCGTCCGGAGGCCGGGTCGCGTTTGTGCATGCGGTAGAGGTCATGAAATTTGGGTTCGATCACAGGCGCGTCTTTTGCGGAGATCCCCATGTGGGAACACATGTGCGGAAAGGCGTCCTCGTAGTCGAAGACCCCGTCGGCGGGATGCAGATTAAGGGTTACGCGAAGTCCACGGCGGTGCAGGGTTTGCAGCAGGGCTTTGGGGTCCGGAAAAAACGCCGGGTCCCAGGAGTATCCGGTCCAGCCCGCCTTGTGCCAGTCCATATCGATCACCAGCACATCCAGAGGCAGATCCATGCGGTCGAATTCGTCGACGAGATCAAGCAGTTCCCGATCGGTGTAGGCCCAGTAGCGGCTGTACCAATAACCGAGGAGAGCGCGCGGGGGCAGCGGTTGGGAACCGAAGAGTAGCTGTGCCTCGCGCAGTGCGTCTTTATAGTCCAGACCGTAGCCCAGGAAGTAGAGATCCTGCCGTTTGCCCGGTTCGCGTTCACACACCCAGGGCTGCCATTCGCAAAGAGAGGGATCGAGAACCACGGAGGAGGAGTCGTCCACCACCGCCCAGCCGCTGCGGGAGAGCAGGCCTTGTCCCAAATCCAGTCGGTGCCAATCCCCCTGGAACACCCTCTGACCGGGAATGTCCTCCTCCACTATGGGTTTGTCAGGATCCGCCTGGTCGGCTGGAACCCACACTTTGCAGGTGTCCGCCGAATAAGTGTCCAGGGTCGGGGCTGTTCCCTTCAAATTACGCGGATCGGATTTCCCCGGCCACCACCGGACGGTTTTTCCTTTGAGCTTGAAATAGATTTCGAGGTTGCGTTTTGAAAACGCTTTGCCGTCCCGGGTGTAGGTCAGGGTGCAGTGCTCCGTGCGGATGCGGAGGCTGCGGGCGCTTTCCTGAACCTGAAAAGGGACGGGTGGCGTACGCCGATTCACCACCCGCAGCGTGGAACGATCTTCGAACACCCCGTCTTCCGCCCACTCCAGCCGAATCAATCGGGAGCTGAGGAGGGTGAAACGAGCCTGATCGATTTGCAGACAGTTTTGGGGGACGGCAACGGGAGAAGATGTCACTTGGTTCCTTAGAGTCGTTCGGGAAGAGTGCCCTGCGCCCAGGTGTCGAGGAACTCCAGGAGCTGGGGGAAGGAAGGGGTGCGGCCGCTGCGGACGAAATAGCCGCTGGTGGCGTTGCCGAGGAGGATCATACCGATGTCGTCGATTCCATGCAGGGCGGCGGCGAGGCAGCCCGCTCCGAAATTGTCCCCGGCGCCGGTGGAGATGAGGGGCTCTTTGCAATGGGGGCCCGGCACGTAGATGGACTGTTCCGCGGTGGCGCAGGCGGCACCGCTGTTGGGGTGGATGATGATTTTGTCCACATCCAGATGCTCCCGCAAGAGGGCCGCGAGGGCGCAGACGGATTCGGGATCTTTTTTGCCTTTGAAATCGCCCCCCACTCGGTCACCCATTTGCCAGGCTTCTTTGAGATTGAAGCTGAGCAGGGTGGTGCATTGTCGGGTGATGGCCCCCAGGCGATCCTGCAGTTTTTGTACATCGGCGGAATCGCGGTGCTCGAATTCGGCCAGGTCCATGAAAAACAGAATTTCTTTGGGCGTTCTCGACAATTCTGCACTCCGGGAGGCGAGGTAGGACCAGATGTCCCCCACATACGGAAGTTTTCCCCAGTTCACCGCGCTGATGAAGTCGCAGGAGCGGAGCTGTGAATCGATTTCCTCCTGTCCCATCACCTCCAACAGGCGATCCAAGGTGATTTCATCACAGGCATCAAAATCTCCGAGCATGATTTTACCATCGCTGAATTCCAGGCAATCACTGTGTGCGGGGGGGGCGAGGGTGAAAATTTTGCTGGTTTTTCCTTCCAGGGCGTCGGCAAAAATGGGGTCGACCTGATCTTTTCCCAGTGCCCCGATGTAACTGACATCCGCTTTACCATGGAAAAGATCGTGCAAGGCCGCCGCGAAGAGGGGACCGTTTCCTCCGAATTTGTCTCCCTGGTGTTTCACGGAATAGGAGGCGGCAATCCCGGCCGCGGCCGCGACTTTGGGTCCGAACTCCTCCATGGAGGCCGGATTTCGCATGCGGATAAAGGTATCCACAAAGCCGTCAAATCCCACCAACCCCTTGGTTGAGCGGATGGAATCCTCCGTCAGTGCGGAGTGAAGGTCGGAGAGGGTTTCGTCGAGGTCTTGAATGGAATCGTATATTTTTTTCATAAGCTGAGAATAGATGAAGTTTTAATCTGCTTAGCTCATCTGCCATCCGGCCTCAAGGAAGAAGTATTTACTTCAATACCCTCCACACCTCTATAGCCTCTGACCCCGTGGGGGAGGGGTGATGATAGACGAGAGTGTAATCGATTCCTTCCACCCAGTCCGGGAGGCTGCGGTCCATGTAGATCTCCCGGTCGACGATGTAGTCGAGGTTGCGATGGCGGATGTACTCGCTTTCGCTTTTGCCCGTGAGGGTCCAGGCGTGGATCTCGTTGTTGACGAGACCGTCGAGGTTGATCACGGTTCGTTCCCCCGCCCAGCCATAGATTCCCGAGTTCCAGGCTCCCACCCAGGCTTCTTCGGGAATGTTTGCGCGCATCCAGGTGGCGACCTCCATCATGTCGCGTTGACTTTTATTGCGGCCCCGAATGCTTTTCAGTCCCAAATAGGCATAGGACTCCACCAACGTGAAGATCAGCAGTGCCGGTATCCATCGCCTGGCGTAGGTTCCAAGCTTTCCTTTGCCGGAATACATTCGGGCCTGATGAAGACATCCCGCCGCCACCAGGGTGAGCCCGACCAGTCCGGGGGCATAGTACCAGGTCCAGGCCTTGGTGAATTTCAAGCTGTAGGCGGCTCCGAGTATAAGGGGAAAGATCCACTGAATCTGCAGCAGACCGAATCGGAATCGAAGCGGCTTGAAGCGAATCAGGCAAAAAAAACGCGGCGGAGAATGGAAGCAGAAATTTCAGGGCGGGGACTTTGACGATGCTTTTCACCAGCCATTTCTGAAAAATTTCCAGACTGAAGCCAATGTGCCCCCGGAGGCTGAATCCTTCGGTGGCCTCCGCCCTCCAAATTTCCTTCATTTGGGCGCTGGCCTGCATCCAAGTGCCGGTACGTTGCTCGGCATAGCGCAGCCACAGAGCGAATGGGATGAGCGTCAGAAACAGGTAAAATACTGCTTTTCCCACGGTTCGCACCTGTTGCATACCAGGAAAATCGTCGGTCCGCACCTGTTGCGAACGCTCTTCAGTTGCGAACGCTCTTCATCGGAATCAAACCACCGTCGCAGGATGGTTGGTGCGCAGATCGCGCCAGCGCTCAGCACTGCCAAGACCAGGGCATCGGTTCGGGTGACCATGGCGAGTCCGTTGAGCGCGGCGAGCGCGAGCAGGTTCCAAAATCCAATAGAGGTTCCGGGAGAAGAATAGATCCGGCTGAATATCACGAAAAAGGCGGCCAGCAGGCAGGCGTAGAGGGAACCTTCCATGCCGGTGGACACCAGCAGGAGGGCGTTGGGATTCGCATACCAGAAAATCGCCCCCCAATTTGCCGTCCGCAATCCCCAAAGTTGCTTGAGGGCGCTTCGGATGAAGCCCCCCGTGAGTAGAAAGCAAACCGAATTGAACAGAAGCAATGCCCGGGGCAGTGCGGTGGTGTTCAGGGGGAGCAGTCTCTGAAATCCCGCCAGGATAAAGGCGAAGAGCGGATGAAATCCGGTGGTGACCGTAACCCCGTCAAAGGTCGGCCCATGGCCCAGCGAGATGTGTCGCGCGACTTTGAGGTAATAATAGGCATCGTCGGAGAGAAATTCCACCCATCGCTCGGGTGGCAACAGGCACAAGGTCAACAACCAGACCGTGGCAACCCCGGCCGTGGCGACAAGCACGATTCGTTCAAGTCGGGGTGTCCAGAAAGACTCTTTCTCTGGCAAATCTCTATGCACCCGGTCGGTCCTTATCCCAGTTGTTCCCGCAGAAAGGTCTCGGCGCTTTCGATGGCTTGATGAAGTTTGGAGGGGTCTTTTCCGCCCGCCTGGGCCCGGTCGGCCTTTCCGCCTCCGCCTCCATCGCATATTTTGGCAATGGGGCCGATCAATTTCCCGGCATGGGCACCTTTTTTCTGACATTCATCGGCAACTGAAACGGCGAAAAAGACTTTTCCGTCCGCACTGCCGCCCAGCACGATGACGGCGGGATGCAATTTGATTCGTAAATCGTCCATGGCCTCGCGCAGTCCCCGGGCGTCGACCCCCTCCATGGTCGCGGCCAGGAAGGTCACCCCCTCGACCTCCTTGGCCCGGGAACTCAAGTCTCCGGCTTGGCTTTTGGCCGCCTCGGCCTGTAAGTCTTGAATCGTTTTTTCGGCGTCTTTCACCTTTTTCAGCAGAACCCCTATTCTTTCCGGGGCCTCGTTGGGTTTAACGCTCAGTGCGGATGCCACCTGCGTTAGCAGCGAATGCTCATTGGCGGTGTAGCGACTGGCGGCGCGGCCGCAAACGGCTTCGATTCGACGTACCCCGGCGGAGATACTGCTTTCGGAGGTCAGACGTACCTGTCCGATTTCGCCGATCTGCCGGACATGGGTTCCTCCACATAGTTCCTTGCTCCATCCCCCGATATCCACCACCCGCACCACATTTCCGTATTTCTCCCCGAAGGTGGCGATCACCTCCTCGGGTTTGTCGTCAAACGCGGTTTCGAAGGTGTCGACGGCGTCGTTTTCGATCAAAGCCTGATTGATCAGGGATTCGATTTCTTTAAGCTGTTCCGGGTGAACGGCTTCAAAATGATTAAAATCGAAACGGAGCCGGTCGGGGCCCACGAAGGAGCCCGCCTGCAACAGGTGCGTACCGAGCAATTCCCGCAGGGCCCAGTTCAAAATGTGGGTGGCGGAGTGGTGACGCTGAACGTCGCGGCGACGGGCTGCATCCAAAGACAGGGTCACCGGCGTTCCCGCTTCGGCGGACTGCATGGGCGCGGCCAGTTTATGCAAGTGGCGTCCGGCCTCGTCGCGGACCGTGTCCACGATGCGCACTTCCCAATTCCCCCAGTGCACCGAACCGACATCGCCGACCTGCCCCCCCATTTCGGCATAAAAAGGAGTGACCGGAGTCACCAGATAGTGGGTTCCATCCTGCTCCAGGAGTTCCAAGACCTCGGTCTCGAAATTCGACCAGTTGGCGGGATCAAACCCCACGAATTCGGTGGCGGCGCCTTCGCCCGCCAGTTTGATGACACTGGTTTTCCGGGCGTCGCGGGCGCGTTGACGCTGTTTTTCCATGGCGGATTCGAATCCGCCATGATCCACGGTCAACCCGCGCTCCCGGGCCAGAATCTCGGTGAGATCCAAAGGAAACCCGTAGGTGTCATACAAAGTAAACGCATCTTCGCCGGAAATTTCACCGTCCGCCTGCTCCGCAACAGATGCGAACAGGTTCATTCCGCGGTCGAGGGTGCGGTCAAACGCGTTTTCCTCGGCGGAAATCACTTTTTTGATCACCTCCTCCTGCTTCCGAAGCTCGGAAAAGGTATTTCCGAGACTTCCGAGCGTCGGAACCACGAGTTTGGCGAAAAATCCGGGCTCCAGGTTCAGGCGGCGTCCGTACATAACCGCGCGGCGAAGGATGCGGCGCAGCACGTAATTTCGGCCTTCATTGCCGGGCAGAATTCCGTCGGCAATGGAGCAGCAGAGGGTGCGAATGTGGTCGCCGAGGACCCGGAATACGATGTCGCGGACCTCGTCGGGGGTCGGTTTCGCGGGATCGGCGGGGAGGGTGGCGCCGTATGTCAGACCGGACATGTCTTCGATGACCGCGAATATGCCGTCGAAAAGATCGGCGTTGTAATTGGAGGGGGGCCGGGAGAAATCGGTGAAGTTGTTGGTGGTGGCCATGATGCCGGCGACCCGTTCGAAGCCCATGCCGGTGTCGATGTGGCGGGCGGCGAGTTCTTCGAAGCTGCCGTCCTCGTTGGCGTTGTATTGGATGAACACCAGGTTCCAGATTTCAATGCACCAGGGGCTGTCCTGGTTGACCAATTTGCCTTTGGTGTCGCCCGCGGGGGTGAGGTCGATGTGCAGTTCGGAGCAGGGGCCACAGGGTCCGGTGTCGCCCATCATCCAGAAGTTGTCTTTTTTGTTACCGTAAATGATGCGTTCGGCGGGGTCGAGACCCGCTTTTTCGAAGATGCCTTTCCAGAGGTCGTAGGCCTCCTGGTCCAGTTCGGCGGGATCGTTCGGACCCGGCTTGTAAATGGTGGCGTAGAGACGTTCTTTGGGGAATCCCCAGACGTCGGTGAGCAGTTCCCAGGCCCATTCAATGGCTTCAGCCTTGAAATAGTCGCCGAAGGACCAGTTGCCGAGCATTTCAAAAAAGGTTTGGTGATAGGTGTCGTAGCCGACATCGTCGAGGTCGTTGTGCTTGCCGCCGGCCCGGATGCATTTCTGGGTGTCGGCGACCCGGGAGTGGGGGGCGTCGCGTTCGCAGAGAAAATAGGGTACGAAGGGGTTCATACCGGCGTTGGTGAACAGGAGATTGGGCGACCCGGGCAGCAAAGGGGCGGAGGGGACGATTTCGTGTCCCTTGCCGGCAAAAAAATCGAGGAAGCTCTGGCGGATTTCGGTGGAGGTCATAACAGAAAAGTGGGGTTGAAAGATGGGAAGATGTATGAAACATGCGGGCGGACCTGTCAATCTCGCAGTGTACGTTCCTTCACGGGCGCACGGCTGATTTTTCCAAATGAAATAGAACATGATTTCACCACAGAAACACATATAACACACCCCTATAACCCCGCTCCGGATGTTTTTGTGGGGGTATGTGGGGAATTTGTGGCAATACGTCAAGGGGCATTTTGAAGGCCCAATGACAACTGACCAATGACCCAATGACAAATGACGCGGGGGACCCGCACAA
>JAGYLC010000011.1 GCA_018401235.1 Kiritimatiellia bacterium | reverse complement strand
CTCATGTAATTTCTCCGAGTAGTAACCAATGTTTAATAGAATCTTCTTCGTTGACAAGGAGCATTTGCTTCTTGATTCGAGATTCTCCAAGCCCCCGGACGGGGGCAACGCAGTTAGCCCGGGGTCAGCGACGAAGAAGCGCAGCCCCGGGAAGGACGACCAAACGAATGAGGGGCCCCGAACGGGGGCCGGGCGAGGTGCGAATTCCAAACGGCTCCTCTCTGCAAACCACCGCCCGCATTCCCTGGCCACATTCATTCCTTTATTACCTGCTTTGCCCCCGTTCGGAGGCTTGATGGACCCGGAAAATCTAAAAGGTAGCGTTGCATTGCCCGCTGGGTTGATTATTCTATCCCCATGTTAACGGAACTTATGGTGCAGGATCTGGCGCTGGTGCACAAAACCCTTTTACGGTTTTGTCCCGGCCTGAATGTGATTACGGGTGAAACCGGCGCGGGCAAATCCGTGCTGATGGGTGCCCTGCATCTCATTCTGGGAGCACGGGCGGATAAAAAGGTCTTGCGCTCGGGGGCGGAACAGGGCTCCGTCCGCGGCGTGTTTACCCTTGCCGAACCGGATGCCGTGAATGCGTTGCTGGAGGAATCCGGACTCGATCCCTGCGAGGAGGGCCTGCTCATCCTCCGCCGGGTGGTGAAAAGTTCCGGTTCCGGACAGCAGTTTGTCAACGATGCCCCGGTCACCCTGGCCCTGCTCAAGCAACTCGGCGATTTGCTCGTGGATATGCACGGTCCCTATGACCACCAGTCCCTTCTTCACCCCGAGACCCAGAGGGCGATTGTCGACGCGGCGGGCGTGCCCGCTTCCACCCAAAAGGCATATAACCAAGCCTGGTCCACCCTTCGAGACCTCCACAAACGTCAGCGGGAATTGCAGGGAGATCCCTCCGCCTTCGAGGAACAGTTGGATCTGCTGCGCTACCGGGTAAAGGAATTGGAGGATGCCGCTTTGGAACCTGACGAAGAAGAAAAGTTGCGCGAAGAACACACCCTCGCCGGCAATGCCCAGAATATCATGGAATCCGTATCCGGTGCCCTGCAGGCGCTAGAGGAATCGGAGGGAAATGCCACCGACCCTCTGGTCGCGGCCCGACGCTTTCTGGGAGGAATCCGGGATCTGCATCCGGAGGCCGATATTTGGTTGGACGAGTTAGAACAGTCGCTGCGTCAACTCCGGGAACTGTCCATTTCACTGCGCCAGGCCGGGGAAAAAATGGAGGTCGATCCCTCCCGTCTGGACTGGCTGGATCAGCGACTCGGCCTCTACAGCCGCATGCGGAAAAAATACGGTCCCGGGGTCGAGGATGCCCTGAACACCCTGACCGAGTCCAAACAGCGGTTATCCGAATTGGAAAACCGGGAGCAACTTCTGGCCGATCTGGAGCGCGATCTTGCCACCGCCGACCGGAACATCTCTAAAGCCGGCACCGATCTGCGCGATGCCCGTCAGAAGGCGGGGAAAATGATCGGCGGAAAAATCAAAGCGCAACTCATCGATCTGGGATTTCCTCATGCCCGATTTGATATTTCCGTAACCGAAGCCCCTCCTTCCCCGACCGGCACCGACGAAATCGATTTTCAATTCGCCCCCAATCCGGGCGAGGACATTCGCAGCCTCAAGGACATCGCCTCCAGCGGAGAGATTTCCCGGGTCATGCTCGCCATCAAAACCCTGCTCGCCGACCAGGACCGGATTCCGGTGATGGTCTTCGACGAAATCGACGCCAATGTCGGCGGCGAAATGGGGCATGCCATCGGTGAAAAAATGGCCGAAGCAGGGAAAACCAGGCAGGTCATCTCCATCACCCATCTCCCCCAGGTCGCGGTACACGGCCACCACCATCTGGCGGTGGCCAAAGAAGTCACCGACGGACGCACCTACACCCGGGTTCACGCTTTGGAAGGCGAAGACCGGGTGCAGGAAATCGCCCGTATGCTCGGCGGCACCCACAAAGCCAAACTGAGCCTGGATCACGCCCGGGAATTATTGGAGAGCGCCGGGTGAATTCGCGGCGGGGATTCAGTTTGCTTGAGGTCCTCTTCGCCATGACCATCCTCAGCGTGATGGGCATCATGGTATTTGGAACCCTGCGCACCCTGGTGGACGCCACCACCCGCGCCGAGGAGGCCTTGGACGAACTCCATCTCAGCGAAACCGTGCTCGACCAGCTCAGCGAATCCCTCCGTTCGGCGGCCTATTTCGACAGCGATCCCCGACGCTACACCTTTCTTCACGAAAAAGGAACCGGGAATCCCCCCGACGACACCTTCAGTTGGGTCACCCGCTCCACTGCTTTTCTTCCCTCCACCTACCCCACTCGCGGGAGCCTCAACCGCATCGAAATCAGCATTGAGACTATCGACGGTGAGACCGGGCTCGCAGTACGGGCCTTTAGCAGCCTGTTGGATCGGGAAGGACCCGAAGCCGAGGATGTCGCTCCCTGGCTGCTGACCCAACGGGTCAAAGGTCTCGAACTGAAGGTCTACGATCTCAATCGAAACGAATGGGTGGACGACTGGGAACGGGACAATCAACTTCCGGTCACGCTCAGTCTGACCCTGTATGTTCAACCGGATGAGTCCAGGACGGGCCGCCTCCGAAAATATACCCGCCGCATCGATATCCCCGTGGGACCGCTCAGCCGGGAAACCCGACGGGGGCGCCGCAGAACACAGGATCAAGAACCATGAGCGCCTCCCGGAATGGTTCCGCCCTGATGCTCGCCCTGATCACCATCGTGGTGCTCTCCACCCTCATGGTGTCCTTTCTGTTCCGCATTCATCTGGAATCCGACCTCGCCGTCCGCGCCCGCTTCGGTATGAAAGCCGAGCACCTGGCCCGCGGAGGACAGGAATACGCCAAATGGATGTTGTTGAAATCCCTGCGGGCGGGAAACGAACCCGAAGAAGACATGGAGGAACGATTTTTTGTAGCTGCCAAAAACCTGCAACAAGGCGTGGCGATCCGCGAATACGAAATTGAAACGAGGGAGGGTCGGATCCTGGTATCCATCACCCCCGAAACCAGTCGTCGCAATGTCAATCGGCTCTCAGACGCGGATTGGGAGCAGATGCTGGAGAACACCGGCGTTCCCAGCCGATATCACGCCCGGCTCATCGCCTGTTTCCGGGACTGGACAGACGGGGATGACGCCACTCGACTGTTGGGAGCCGAAGCCGACGATCCCCACTATCAGGACTTGGAACTTCCGGTCAAAAACGCTCCTATCGACAGTTTGAGCGAACTGGGGATGATCAAAGGGTTCACCCGATCCATCCTCCACGGAGGACGCCTGGACCAATTTTACAACGAACCGGAGCTACAGGTCACCGGCATTCTACCCCTGCTCAGTGTGTACGGCGACGGGACCGTCAACCTGAATTCGGCCAACCGCGAGGTCCTGATGACCGTTTCCGGCATCCGCGAAGATCAGGTCGACCGTCTGATTGACGGGCGGTGGGGACCCGACCGGATTCCCGGCACCGAGGACGACGGCTACCCGAACGCCGCACAAGCCATGGCGGCGGCGGGGTTGCCCGCGGACGCCCAATCCACCTTCTCCACCTCCGATCTGAGCTGGGTGCGGGTCAGCAGCGTCGGCGAGTCGGGTCCGGTCCGAAAAGGCATTCACGCCGTTTACGAATTCAGCGGCAACCAACTCACCCTGCTTTCGTATCAGGAGGGGCTCTGAGAGGTCAGAAGTCGGAGGTCAGAGGTCAGGCCAGAAAGTGAGATAGGCATTCCTGCCTGTCGGTCTGGGAGGATCACTGGAACTGGAGTCATTCGTCACGGGTGATTTCCCCAATGACCAATGACTATTGACTTCTGACTTCTGACTTCTGACTTCCACCCTTCAATTCCACCGGAAACGGATCCGTGGCGCTGCCCGCGTAAATCGAAAGATGCGGGAAGGCGATTTCGATATCCTCTTCCCGGAATCGGTCATGGACTTCTTTTTGGATAGAATTCCTCAACGCCAGAAAATCCGCTTTGGCGAACCAGACCCCGAAGAGGAAATTCAACGAGCTGTCGCCAAATCCCAAAAACAGCACCAACGGTTCCGGCTCGTCCAGACAAAAAGGATTGGCATTCGCCACTTCCTTTAACACCCGGATCACCTTACCAACATCTTCCTTATAGGCAACCCCCAGGTTGATATCAAAGCGACGAATATCATATTTGGTGATCGTGGTCACTTCGGTTTTTATCAACGTCTCGTTGGGGATACGCACCAGGGTGTTATCGAAGGTCCGGATTTTCGTGGAAAGCAAATCAATCGCCACCACCACCCCCACCGTATTTTGGGTTTTAATCACATCTTCCACCGCAAAGGGTTTTTCCCAAATCAGAAAAAAACCGCTGATCAAATTGGAGAGACTGGTCTGGGCCGCGAATCCGATTGCCACTCCCGCGATTCCCGCCGCCCCGATCAGGGTCGAAATATCAAACCCGAACTCCCGAAGTACCGTCAGCAATAACAACAAAGCACCGCCATAATTCACAAACTGATACCCCAGCATGGCCGCCTGTGCCGACACATGCTTTTTCAACGTGCGTTCCAACAGCCTCGCTCCGGCATGAATAAGCGGCCAGGCAATACATATGAGCACCAATGCGCGAACGGCATTGGAATTGATCCAGGCGGGAATCGTCCAGGTACTCATTGAAAGAACCCCTTTCCATGTGAAATCGCCCGCATAAGGTACGTACCTTGAGGATCCTCCTTTCCTTTAACCAGCAATTCCGGACTCTTCAGGATCGCCGGGGCATTGCGGGCATAGGCAACCCGGCTCCAACTTTCACCCCCCCGCACCACCACGCTGGATTCATTCGCCCACAACCCTTTTCCCGCCTGCTCATACATATCCAAATACCGCACCCGCAGGCACAATCGTTCAAACATCATGGTTTCCTTGGTTTGATTGCGCACCCGCACCGGACACACCACCCGGGTCGGGCCAAAATCCAGTCTCTCCCCTTCCCGCCGGGCCAAGGTGCGCATGGCATAACAAAGCTCCCCGTCGGTTGGAGCCCCGAACCAGGTATTCGACAGTTTGATCACCGGTTCCTCCAATAGCTTGACTTCTGATGGAGAAAACAAACAAATCGAGATAGGAACGCCCACGAAAAAGTGAACCTTTTCGCCTGGTAGGATCGTGTACGGAAATTCCGGGCGCACCACTACCGGACGATTGGGGAAAGCGGGCCTGATATGCAATTCGGGCATATCCTCCACCGAACCCAATCGCCGCCAGGCGGTCCCCTCCGGGGCCTCACCCGACAACGGATGAAACACCTTATCATCCCCCGCTTCCCCCCGGTAGACCCCCACAATCCAGTCTCCCTCCTGTTGCTTGGCATATACAGAAAGGGATCCCACCCCGAACCCGCGAATGTCGGAACCAGGTTTCAGGTGTTCATGCCAGATGTTGGATGTAAAGGTGGATTTCATGACAACGTAGTTGCGTGTACTAGCACGATTCCGGGCAGGTTCAAGCAGGAATCTCTGCTTGAACTCATTCGGGGACAGGTACCTCTCTCCAAGTCGTCCGCAGTTTCCCCAGCTCGTAGCTCCCTTCGTCCCGAAGGGAGAATTCCAGAGCTCAAGACCTCTCCCCAAGCCGTCCGCTATTTTCCCTCCGGGACGGAGGGATCTACAAAACCTCTGCACTCCGACCTCTGCACTCTGACTTCTCTTGTTCTTTGATCAGAAATCGCGATTTTAGGGCAAAACAGTGTGGACACCCGCCGGGGAATCCTGTATGGAATATCGCCTTCCAATCCGATAACACAGAAAAATCTTTATATGTCAGATGATACTCCCCGACAACTTATTCTAGGCCTTCCCAAAGGCAGCCTGGAACAATCGACCTACGAACTCTTCCGCAAAGCGGGGTTTTCGATCAAACCCAGTTCTCGGAGCTATATTCCCCGGTCGGATGATCCGGAGTTGCAAATTCGACTGTTGCGGGCACAGGAAATGAGTCGGTATGTGGAATTGGGCATGTTGGACGCGGGATTAACCGGGCACGACTGGATCGTGGAGAACGGATCGGACGTGCACGAGGTCTGCGAACTGAAATACGCCAAGCAAGGCCGGAACCCGGTACGCTGGGTAGTCGCGGTGCCCGAAAATTCCGACATTCATTCCGCCAAAGACCTCGAAGGCAGACGCATCGCCACCGAGGCGGTGGGAATCGCCAAACGCTATTTAGACCAACACGGCGTCAAAGCCGAGGTCGAATTCTCCTGGGGGGCCACCGAAGTGAAAGCTCCCGAACTGGTGGATGCGATCGTGGAACTCACCGAAACCGGAAATTCCCTCCGGGCGAACAATTTACGAATTTTGGACACCATCCTCGAATCCAATACCCAGCTGATCTGCAATCAACAGGCCTGGAAAGATGAATGGAAACGTGCCAAACTCGAGCAAATCGCCATGCTGCTCACCGGCGCATTGGCGGCAGAAACCAAAGTTTTATTGAAATGTAACGTGCAGGACGACAACCTCAAAAAGGTGATCGGTATTCTTCCCTCCCTGCATGCACCCACCCTCAACTCTCTCTCCGAGTGCGACTGGCATTCGGTGGAGACCGTGTTGGAGGAATCTGTCGTACGGGATATTATTCCCCAGCTCAAGGCCGCCGGGGCCGAGGGCATCATCGAACTCTCGTTGAACAAGATTATTCCCTGATCCGGAACCGGGAACACTTGCTTAACTTTCTATCAAAGGACTGAACATGGGCTCCATTAAAAAACAGCGCCGTAAGAAAATGTCCAAGCACAAGCGTCGCAAACGCAGAAAGCTTGACCGACACAAAAAGAAATAAGTTTATTGAAATTTACGAATAGAGCCTGAGGGTAGAAGTCATGATGAAAATCGGCGTTTCTACAACCTCAGGTCTGTTTGCACTTCTCACCCTCACGGGTCTGATTACCGGCTGTACCACAGCGTCCAGCCGGGGATCCGCCCGATCCGGGGGTGAGTTGTCGCGTCTGCAACCCGAGGAAACCCTGCCGCTGGTGGAGTCGGACTTCTCGGAGGCCCTCACCTATTTCAGTCTGGGCCTCTCGCGGGAAATTCAGGGGAATGTCCAGGGAGCACTGGAGGCCTTTCTGGAGGCCATAAAAAAAGACCCTGGAAACGAGGCTCTCTATATGCTGGCCTCCAAGCGCCTGGTGGATTCTGATCGAGCGGAAGAAGCGTTTCACTTGTTGGAGAACCTGCTGGAATCGGACCCGGACAATGTGACCGCCCTGCGCTGGCTGGCTAATCTCCATCTACAACAAAAACAACCTGAACAAGCCCTGCCGCTCTTAAAACGGGCAGTACACCTCCACCCTGCTTCCGAACAAGTCTACATCGAAGCCATGCAGGCCTTATCGGGACACCAGAACTTGGATGAAGTGCTGGAAATCGCGCGCCTGGCCCATCAGTACGCCGACCAACCGATTCAATCCACCCGAATCCTGGTTCGGCTGCTGGGAAGCGCCATCCAAATCGCGGACGATGTGCAATCCATGCTGGATCGAAAACGTGAACTCGACACCGTACTGGAACAGGCGGTAACCGATTTTCCAAATCAGGAAATTTTCCTCTTCATTCAAGCGGAAATTGCCTTGGAGCAGAACCGTTTCGATGAAGCCTTCGAACGCTATCACCTTCTGGACCAACGCAGTGAACAGCTTGAGCAAACCCGCAGCCGTATTCTCGTGCACGCTCTGCAAGCCCACGGATCCGGGCCGGAGGGTGTTCGACTCGTCCAACTCCAATTGGAGCAGAGGAAGGACGATTCATTAGCCCAATTTCTGCTGGGACTTCTTCATGAACTCAGAGATCAGGGCGACCGTGCGTTCACCGCCTATCAGCGTGCATCCGAGCTGAACCCGAACGATCTGCCTACCTTGCGTAAACTGGTGCTCCTGTATTACCAACGCGACCAACTGATACGCGCCCGGGAATTGCTTGCCCGCATCCGAACTGAACACCCGGATGACCCGGAAATGCTTCAACTGGCAGGACAAATCGCTTTGGCAACAGAGGATTTTGCCGCCGCCGCCACCTATCTCCAGCAACGAATACTCAAGCACCGTCAGGGCATGAAAGTTGAAAATCCCGCGGCGCTCTATGCGCAACTGGCGATGGCACTACTGGTGGATTCCCCCAGCCTCCAGGCCGCGACCGATGCCATGTATCACGCCGCGGAGGAACCCGGCCTTTTGGAGTGGGTGTGGCGGCATCAACTCAGACAAAGCCTCACTATCCGCGAAACCGCTCCCGACGAGGCCACGATAGTGACCAAACGAATTTTCGAGTCCCTGATGGATCTCTCGGATCGTCTCCCCGGAAACCCCGAAGTGGAATTGCTGATTGGCAAGACCCTCAGTTTCCAGAAGGACTACGACAACGCGATACCCGCCTTCGAACGTGCTATTCAACTCGCGGAACAGGTGGAAAACTCCCATACCTGGCTAACCACCGGATTCTATTTTGATTTGGCCGCCGCCTACGAACGGGCCGGGCACATCGAATCATCCGTGGCGGCCTTCGAAAAGATCATCGCCCGGGATCCCGACCATCACCCCGCCCTCAATTACCTCGCCTACATGTGGGCGGAACGGGGTGAGAACCTGGATCGGGCGCTCGAATACGTCACCCGAGCCCTCAAACATGAGCCCGACAACGGAGCCTATATCGACACCCTCGGCTGGGTCTATTATCAGCAGGGACGCTTCGAGGACGCCTATCGGGAACTCCTCAAAGCCGCGGAAACCGAGCCAGACGAACCCGTGATCCTCGAACATCTGGGAGACGTGCTGATGAAGCTCGGACGCCCCCTGGAGGCCCGCGCCTACTACCGGATCACCCTGGAACTGGGCGCCGACGATCGCCTCTCTATTGTCGAGGAGTCCCTCTCCAAAGCCGAAGATGCGGTATCCGCCAGCTTTGCGCATTGACCGGGAGATATGTGCGGCGAAGCCACTTTGGAGTGCGGCCCCAAGGAACGAGGTGCCGCTTTGGGATCTCATGGCATTTTATGGCTCTAAAACGTGACAATTCGTGACGTAGCTTTCAAATCACCCAAATCAAAAACCCCTGATATTCAGGGGTTTATGACGATAAAAACATGGTGGAGGCGGGGGGAGTCGAACCCCCGTCCGAATACGAATCACGCCGATATCTACGTGTGTAGTTTCCGCTTTAATTTTGCTTGGAGCTGCCCGGAAACAGGCCACTCGTTTGCTAGGCACCTGTTGAAATTCGGTTCGCGGCCCGGTGTCCCGGCCTTGAACCTAGCCCTGCTGTCGTCGCTCCGATCCGCCTAGCAGGTGTTGGCGGGGGAACGCGCGGCGTTATTTACGCTGCGAGTGCGTACTCTTCGTTGGCACTTGTTTTGTTTTCCAGATCAGGATTTGCGAGGTCAATCTGGACCCTCGACACGCAACCGTCGCTTCAACGTACCCGTCGATACCTGTCGCCCCCTTGTGTAGGGTTTGTCCGATGTTTCGGGTAACCAAAGCAATGTGAGTATCCACATTTTCCGTGATTTGTCAATGCCGGACTCATGACAATACAATGGTTTAGGATTCACATTTGCGATGATGGTACTAAAAGACATGTATATGAAAAATTATCCCGCTCCATTTTTTCTCGTTTTGTCCCTTTCTCCCCGACTGCTTGCCCATACCGGTCATGGTGGCAGTGGGTTTGTATCCGGGATCGGGCATCCGATTCTGGGATTGGATCATTTGCTGGCCATGCTGTGTGTGGGATTGCTGGCTGCCAAATTGGGTGGCAAGGCCCGCGGGGGGATTCCATTGGCTTTTTTGGCTGCCATGCTGGCGGGCGCAATCCTTGGTATTTTGGGATTATCGTTTCCGCTGGTCGAATTTTTTATTGTGCTCTCGGTGGTGGTGTTGGGATGTTCTCTGATCCCGCTCCGGCCAAGTCTTCCCGGTATCAGTGGTGCCGGGGTCGCCCTTTTCGGATTTTTCCATGGCAACGCCCACGGAACCGAAATGCCGGAATTGGCACAGGCGAGCCCCTACGCCGCCGGATTTCTCATCGCCACCGCTTCTCTGCTGGCGAGTGGTGTTTTGCTTGGCCTATTGGTCGCCCCCTCAAATCGCGCCAGCCATCTGCTGCGTTTCGCCGGTGCCGCCATCGCGGGAATGGGCCTGCATATGTGGATGGGGTGATGGCAGAGGCATTCGTCACTGGTCATTTGGTCATTACTGACTATCGACCAATGACTTCCTTCTACCCATTCTTCTCCAGCGAATCCCGGACTTCATTGATGAGCTCTCTGACCTGACTCAGCAGGTCGAGGGTTTCCTGTCGTACCGCGTTGCGCCAGGCGGGGACCCCCAAATTTTCCTCGTCAGCAGAGTCGAGTCCGCTAAGGGTATCCCGCAGGTAGCCCCGGGCCTTCTTAAGTCGTACCAGAACGTGCCCGGCCGCCTCCAATCGTGGAGGCCATTCCTCGTCAATAGAAATCAGGGCTCCCGCCAATTTAGCCGAGGCGATTTGCAGTCCGCCGGAAATTTCGTTAAGAGGGGATTCCGGGACGAAGCCCTCCGGCTCCCAGCCGCTGTTGCGTAAATCCCGGCTCACCTTGAGTCCAAGGGAACTGCATTGTTCCACCAATGGATGGTCCTCCATCTCCTCCCAGCCCTCTTCCTCCAATTCCTCCAGCGCATCGTCCGCCGCCTGATTCAGTTCTTCAATCCACTGGTCGCGGGCCTCCTGTTCCTCCGGCGTCAGGGGTTCGGGTTCCGCTTCTCCCCACTTGATGCGTAGTTTTTCCCGTTCCTCCTCGTAGATACGGTCATAACTCTCCTCGTCAATCTCCTCCAACTCTTCCATACGGGCCTGAATTCGGTCGTTAAGCAGTTCCATGCGGACATTTTCGATATCCGCAGCCCTCTCTACTTCGGGAAGGTCCAGGTCTTCCTCCTCCCATTCCGGCACGTGTAAATCGGCGTGAAGGTTATGCTCGGCGCATTCGCGTCGAATCTCCTGATTCCGCCGGAGCTGCTCCTCTTCCTGTTGAGCAGCCATTCGCCAGACGGCTTCCCCCTCCAGAGTCAGGGTGAAATTAGTGGATTCGAGCACGACCTGTCCATCTTCGCGGCTGAACCACTCCAATTGAAACAGGGTTTTCCTTCTCCACTCAAAATCCGTTCTCTCACGAATGTGCCGGGCAAGCTCGCGGTCACCGCAGTCCGGAACCAGCCGCTTACAACTGGCGGTGAGGGTGCCGAGCCGACCCCGCTGGTGACGATGCAGCAAGGGGGCTTCCTCAAAGGGGACATGCGCGCAGGTAAAGTGGATCACGTGTCCGGCCAAATCCCGAAGGGGATTCCCCTCCAGTTCAAGCACCAAAGGTTCCCGTTGTCCCTGCAACCAAATCGAACCGGTCACCACCCCTTCTTTCCGGTTGTCCAACTCCCCGCGTATCACGCTATCATCAATTCGAATTGTCATACAGACCTTATAGCCAAAAGAACCAGTGGTAACAAGTCCACATTGAAGATGCTACTGAATTTGCGAAACCGCCAGGGTCAACTCCTCCGCCTCGGTATCATTGAGGTTCCGGTTGGTGCGCAGGTTGCTTTGCTGGATATCGTGGAATTTCAAATAGTACTTGAATCGCGAGTTCATCTCCAGCCCCGCGAATTTCATCACTTTTTTCAGGGTGGGGGTCGGCTGGGAGAGCATATCCGAATACGCGACCTCACAAAAGGCGTCTGCGGGCAATTCGCCAGTTTCCTCGGTATAGAGGTCATGGTACCATCTTACCAGCACTCCACAAAAGTTGAGGGGGGTGTCCGGCAGTTCATCCAGCCGCTGCTTCAGCGCGGGCGGCATAGCTTCTTTCCATTTTGCGCGATGCTCCCACAAGCGGTGATTGGCTCCGCCGGTTTTTTTGACCATTTGGTACGCCACGGATCGGGGATCGCGAATCACTTGGATGAACCGGGCCTCCGGAAAAACCTCCCGCAGCAGCCTGATCCGGGGAAAACCTGTGTGCTCAGCGACCAGCAGACCACGACGCTGGCGGTCACAGAGGTCGCATACCACGCGTTGAAGAGTCTCTTTCTCCACCTCCGTCACCGTGTCCCGGCCTGGAACGTATGGCTCCGAATCCGGTGGGGTGAACCTGGGAAGGTAGTGCTCCCAGAATCCAGTTCCACTTGCGGGTTCCGGCACGGATTTCCAGGCAAAGCGTCGCTCCAGAAAAAATTCGCCCAATAGAGGCCAGTTTTGTCGGCCTGTGCGCCCGGCCATCCGGAGGCTTTTCGGGTTCTCAGCCAGTTTTTTCGGTATCCAAGCCACATTTTTAGGCACGGTAAGGAAATCCAATAGGATCGAAGTGCCGGAAAGAGGCGCCCCGACAATGAAAATCAAGTTGGGAGAAGGGTTAACAGCCATTAGAGCAGCACATTGAAAAGCAAAAGCCCGCAAGTCAATACCTGAAGCTGGAACAATTTCTATTTTTCGCGTGATTCCAGCAGGGCATCCACCACCCCGGGATCGGCCAGCGTACTGATGTCGCCGATGCCGTCCAGATCGCCTTCGGCGATTTTACGGAGTATTCGCCGCATGATTTTCCCGGAGCGGGTTTTGGGTAGCGCGGGGGTAAAGTGAATCCGATCCGGCTTGGCGATCGGCCCGATATCCTCGCGCACCCTGCCCACCAGTTCGCGACGCAATCGATCCGTCGCTTCCACTCCCTGTTT
This sequence comes from Kiritimatiellia bacterium, assembly GCA_018401235.1. Taxonomy (GTDB): domain Bacteria; phylum Verrucomicrobiota; class Kiritimatiellia; order SS1-B-03-39; family UBA6053; genus UBA6053. The sequence goes on along the minus strand of JAGYLC010000011.1, from coordinate 21,559 downwards.
GAGGGTTACGAAGCAATAGACCCCCTGCCCTTTGGTTTCGTGCGGGAATCCCACCACCGCCGCTTCCGCGACCCGTGAATCCCCCACCAGACTGCTTTCGAATTCCGCGGTGGCGAAGCGATGGGCGGACACGTTAATCACATCGTCCATGCGGCCCAGGAGCCAGTAATAGCCGTCGGCATCCTGCCGACATCCATCCCCGGAAAAGTAAATCCCCTGGAATTTCGCAAAGTAGGTGTGGCGAATTCGCTCGTTCACTGGATCGCCATACACCCCGCGCAGCATACCCGGCCAGGGCGCGGTAATGCAGAGGCTTCCCCCTTCGTTCACGTCCGCTTTGCTGCCATCGGGTCGCAGGATGGTGGGCTGAATTCCGAACATCGGGAACCCGGCCGATCCGGGTTTCGCCCCGTGGGCACCCGGAAGGGTGGTGAGCATGACCCCGCCGGTTTCGGTCTGCCACCAGGTATCCACCACCGGGCAGTTTCCATGCCCGATCACTCGCTGATACCACTTCCAAGCCTCCAGGATTTATAGGTTCACCCACCGATCCCAGCAGTCGCAACGACGAAGGTCGTGCGCATCCGGCCAGACTTCGCCCATCGCATCAAGACCCGGATCGCGATCCGAGACGGTATAGAAAATCGTCACTTTGTATTTGTCCACAATCTCCAAAATCGGTTTGGTTTCCGGCCGAGTGGAACGCCTCGAACATCACCTGGGTGGCCCCGTGGCGGTGGGTCCATAGGTTAAATAGGTATGTCCGGTGATCCAGCCCACATCGGCTGTACACCAGAAGACATCGTCGTCCCGCAAATCGAACACGGTTTTAGCGGTCATCGTCGCCCACAGCAGATATCCGCCGGTGGTGTGCAGAACCCCTTTGGGTTTGCCGGGTACTGCCACTGGTATAGAGGATAAACAAAGGATCCTCCGAAGACCGCGTTCCAGGGGTTCCTCACTTACATCCTGCATCTCCTCACCTGCCACCAGTAGTCCCGGCCCACTGTTTTCTGCAAACTCCCCCCACCTCCCCGTTGGTACACAAACACTTTGCGGACGTCCTCGCATGAGTCTACCGCGTGATCGACCTTGTCCTTCAAGCCCGAGACTTTGCCCGCGTGATACAGGAAATGTCCGAGGTGATCCGCCACCTCGCTGCCGCAGTCTTGAATCCGGTTTTTTAAGAGCATCGAACTGAAGGCCGAGAACACCACCGAGTGAATGGCACCAATGCGCGCGCAGGCCAGCAGGGCGATGGGCATCTCCGGGATCATCGGCGCTAAATCTAACCACGGTTCCTTTTTCCTCCGTGATACCTCATGACATTGGCGAATTTATTCACTTCCCGCTGCAAATCAGTGTAGGTGAGGGTCGGGTTTCCTCTGCCCGCTCCCCTGCCAGTGAATCGCCACCTTGCCCGCCTTGCCGTTTTTCACATGCCGATCGACGCAGTTGTAACAAACATTAGTTTTCAGCGCCGTCGAAAAACTTCACGTAGGGTTCCTGGTTTTGCCCAATCGAATCAAATCGTGCACATCCCTCTTTCCACTTTTTAAACCAAGGTCCTGAGTCTCCGCCATCTCGGCCCAATAGCCCTCGGGATCTTCAATCGAGCGCTGATATTCCTGTTGATACGCCTCATGGACGACACCTGCGCCTGTTTCCGAAATGAATCGGAGGAGTAAAGGGTTCCTTCTCCTGATAAGTGGATTCGATGGATTCGGTCATGAAAGTCTCCTTGGATAGTAGGTTACGTTTGCTTAGCCTATAGATAAGTAGACGAAGTATGCAGCCCCATTCGAAATGCCAAGCTTTTTCCTGCCGCAGATTTTATCGGCTACGGCTGATTTTCTAACATCGAAGGCCGACCCTACCCATAATCAAAAATGACCAACGGATGGCTGCGCCGGACAACGGAAAGAAAGGGTATGCCCCACGAATGGCTTTGCCGTCCCGCGAATAGGAAGAGGATCTGAAAACACGTGCGAATTGCTCTTCTGCGGAATTGCATCTTTGCATATTCCATATTACCTTTGCCTCATGAAAGCTGACAACCTAAAACAATTTCTGGAACAAATCCCCAAAACAGATTTGCACGTGCACCTCGACGGCTCCCTGCGTATCCCCACCCTACTGGAATTGGCTGATCAACAGGGAGTGACACTTCCGGGAACTACCGAAGAAACTCTTCTCGAAACCGTGTTTAAATCCCACTATCGGGATCTTCCCGAGTACCTGGCCGGATTTCAATATACGGTGGCGATCATGCAGGAGGAGGCGTCTCTGGAACGTATCGCCCGGGAATTGGCCGAGGACAATCTGGCGGAGAATGTGCGGTATCTCGAAGTCCGTTTCGCCCCGCAACTTCACACCAGCGGGGGCTTGAATATGGAACAGGTGCTCCAAGCTGTCACCCGGGGACTGACAGCGGCGCAGAGCACTCACAACCAGTCCGAGGCCGTACGCTCCGGGGAAGATATTCCCTTTCACTTCGGCATTATTGTCTGTGCCCTTCGCTGGTTCATGCCGCAAATGTCTTCTTACTACCGACGTCTATTCGAGGTCATGCCCTACGCGAAGGAATCCTCCATCTTCGCCGCGGCCTCCTTGGAGCTTGCCCGGGCCTCCGTGGCCCTGCGGGACCATCAGGGACTACCCATCGTGGGATTCGATCTGGCCGGGGCCGAGGCGGGAAACCCCGCGATGGATCACCGGGAGGCCTTTTTGTATGCACACCGGAATTTTCTGCAGAAAACCGTTCACGCGGGTGAAGCTTTTGGACCCGAATCGATTTTCCAGGCCCTGACCGAATGTCACGCGGACCGCCTGGGCCACGGCACCTTCCTGTTCAGTGCCGAGCGGGTACACAACGACTCTGTCGTGGATCCGCAGCGATACGTCGATCAACTGGTGGAATCCATCGCCCGCAGCCGCATTTGCGTGGAGGTGAACCTCACCAGCAATTTGCAAACCCTGCCGGAAATGACCTCTATTAAAGACCATCCCCTGCGACAAATGATCGATCACGGTCTCAGCGCCACCATCTGCACCGACAACCGGCTGGTGTCCCACACCACCGTCACCCGCGAACTCTGCTTGGCGGTGGAGCATTTCGACCTGGGGATAGAGCAAATCCGTAACTTAGTGGTGGCAGGTTTTAAAGGTAGCTTTTTCCCGGGAAATTATGCCGACAAACGCGTCTTTGTCCGCAAAGTCATCGACCGCATTGAGCACTTGGAACAAGTACTAAATCCAATCTAATTCCTTTGACCTCCATTTGGAGTCAGTGCTACTATGCGGCATGAGTTGTACCTGATCACCCCCTTGAAATTCAAGAGCTCGTCAAAAAGTCGGTTGCCCTCATGGCTGAAACCGGGGAGCCTATTCCTTCCGGAGAGCTGAATCTGCAACGAAAGGATGGAGCCACCATTTCAGTGTATTCCAGCCACGCCGTCGTCACTATTCCCGGTCGCGAACCTGAGTTTTTCTGCATAGACATCGATTTGTCAAAACGAAAGCAGGCGGATGCGCAAATCAGAGAGCAGGCCGCCCTCTTGGATGCCGCCAGTGAGGCGATTTATGTGCAGGACCTGCATGACAATACTATCTTGTTTTGGAATAAAGGCGCGGAGCACATTTACGGATGGTCCATTGAGGAGGCGGTAGGTAAAAGTGCGATCGATCTGGTCAGGCAGGTCCTGTCGTTCGCCCGGGGCGTCGAGGGGGAGCGGGATGCCATGCCTGACGAAGTCACCTCGTAACCCTTCGTTTATCCTCTTTCACGGGTGGATCTGCCCGGTGTCGCTGAAATAACGCCACAGCACGTTCAGCAAAATTCTGCGTTCCTGCTCAGGGTTCCGGAACTGTCGCACCCAGGCATTCGCGTTCCGGATAATGGCTTCAGCTTCTCCGGTATTTTGTTGATAATAGTCCAGCTTCTCCTCCAGGTCGGAATAATCTTCTTTGATCTCCACATACTGCGCTCCCGCGAGTAAACGCCCCTCCATGAACCAGCTTTCGTAGATGCATCTCGGCATGATGCACAGGGAGTTGGAGGAAAGAATCCACTTCAAATTCGTTGCCACATCGTTCCCTTCCAGCGCCAATACAAATTTATACTGTAGCTGATCCGAGACGCTTAACCCGTTTTTCCCCAGTGGATTTGCGGGATCCGGACGCTGGTAAAAATGTCCCACGTCACAAAGCGGATGACTGAAATAGGTTTCGAGAAAGCTCAGGCGGTGGGGCTGGCATGCATTCCCCCTCCACACCAGTTGACTTTTTTTGTCCGCGAAGGGAATCGAATCCTCCACAAAGTGAAAATGGCGGAGACGGTTCAGATTAAATAAAATCGCCGGAGTGGTCCCCTGTACGATTGGACGGGATTTCACAAATGAAGGGAACTCCGGTTCGGTGATGTTGTCGCCGAATACAGAGCGGATCCGCAAATCCCGATCAAAATAGCGAAGATTCTCAAACAGATCCAGTTGATAGGTACTTTGCCCCTGCCACGGTCTCAACCGAAACGGTTGCGCCTGCTCATCCAGGGATACGGGCCCTTTCACCCGGTAATAATAGTCCACCCGATCCAGGATCGCCTCCGATTCACATTCCTCCACATACCTCGAAAGCTGTCTCCGATAATACCCCCCCGGCACCAGCGCCTTCCGCACATGATGCATGTAGTATCGAAATCGGTTCAGGCGACGGGTACTCATAAGATCAGGAATCTCCTAGCATTGCATCCGAGAGAATCAAGGTTGGTCTCACGTCCGCTTTGAATGCAAACACATCCAGGGTCATTGCGGCGGGGACGCCGCGTGTTGTGAGCCGAAAAAAACCCGGACCAGAGTCCGGGCTTTTATCGCCTCCAAAAAGGAGGCTTCGGGAGATAGGAATTATCCCCCGATCTGGTAACGGGCGAAGCGGCGGATGGTCAGGGTGTCCCCGAGATCCTTGCCGGCTTTCTGCAGTAGATCGGAAACGGACACGTCCGGATCCTTCACAAAGCCCTGCTCCAGCAGCACCACTTGCGAATAGAACTTCTCCAGCTTTCCACCGATGATTTTTTCGATGATGTTTTCGGGTTTGCCTTCCACCTGTTTGGCGAATACGGCTTTTTCCGCTTCGACAATGGCGGGATCGATCCCGTCACGGTTCAGGGCATGCGGGCTGGCGGCGGCAATATGCAGTGCAACCTCCTTGCCGAGTTCCACCAACGCTTCCGAGGCGGTGTTGGCATCGTTTTCGCAACCGATTTCCACCAACACTCCCACTTTTCCACCCAGGTGGATGTAGCGGCCAATCGCTCCGGGTCCCTGAAGTTCGTAGCGAACATTGCGGGGCAACACCAGATTTTCCCCAATTTCGCTGATCTTCACGGCCAGGTTTTCTTTTTCCGCCGCTGCCAATTCGTTGTCACCGACAGTGAGCCCTTTGGCCGCCAAATCGCGGACGAAGGCCTGGAAGTTATCGTTCTTGGCCACAAAGTCGGTTTCGCAGTTGACTTCCACCATGGCGCCAACTTTCCCATCACCGCTCACCGCAATATCGACCTGGCCCTCGTTGGCAACCCGGTCAGCTTTCTTGGCGGCAACCGCCATTCCGCGTTCCCGCAGCAGTTTCACGGCGTCTTCAATGACCCCATTGGCTTCCTGCAATGCTTTTTTGCATTCCATCATCCCGACATTGGTCATGTCGCGAAGTTCTTTTACTTGTTTTGCATTAATTTGAATCATTCGTCTTTCGTTCCTTCGTTCGTTTAAAAGAGTTGGAGGGGCTCAGCCCTCCGATTTGACTTCTTCCGCTTCCGGAGTTTCCTCAGCGGCGGTTTCCTCGGCGGAGCTTCAACCGGCGCTTCAACTTCAGCTTCGCTGTTCGACTACAGGTGTCTCGGCAACAGGCGTTTCGGCGGGGCTTCTGCGGGAAGCTTCTGCGGGAGCTTCTGCGCGGGAGCTTCTGCGGAGCTTCGGCTTTTTCCTTCTTGGGGGCTTCTGCCTTTGGAGTTTTCAGCCTTGGGGCTTCTTCGACCTTGGGCGCTTCCGCCGCCTTTTTGGCATTTTACGCTCCTAAACGAGTTTGGCCGCTGCGGCCGCCCCAATCCTGAAGTCCCGTTTTCTTTCCTCGTCTGACGCAGTTGCGCTCGGCTTCAGCCTGTTTACGTTTTTCGGCCTGTTCGGCTTCAGCGGCGGCGCGGCTTACGCGCTTCCTCCGCGGCCGCGGGCGTACTCGTTGGATGCATGCTGAATGGTTTCACCCAACAAGTCCATGATACAGCCAATGGAGCCGGATGCTGTCGTCGTTTCCGGAATCGGATAATCGATAATGCGCGGATCGGCATTGGTGTCCACAATCGCCACCACCGGAATTCCCAGGCGGCGGGCTTCCTGAACCGCAATCGATTCGCGCACCACGTCCACCACCACCAATGCGGCGGGAAGTTTGGGCATGTTAGCCATACCTTCAAGATTTCGTTGCAGCTTCACTAATTCGCGGCGCATGCGGGAGGCTTCCTTCTTGGATCCGGCAACCGCATCCATTTCGCCCCGTTCTTCAATCGCTTCCAGTTCCTTCATACGGGTGATGGACCCCTGAATGGTCTGGTTGTTGGTGAGCATACCGCCCAACCAACGATGAACCACAAAGGGCTGGTGCAGCTTCTGTGCAGTTTCTTTCACAATGTCCTGCCCCTGCTTTTTGGTGCCCACAAAGAGCAACTGGCGTCCGCGAACCGCGGTGTCGTACACAAATTTTTGCGCAATGCGCAGCGAAACCAGGGATTTACCCAGGTCAATAACGTAGATCCCTTTGCGTTCGCCGAAGATATACTTCGACATGTAGGGGTTCCATCGTTTGGTCTGGTGTCCGAAATGAACACCCGCGTCAAGAAGTTCCTGCAGTCCGGTGGACGGCAGATTCACATTTGAATCCATAATACTATCTCCATTTACGTTCGTGGTTACACAATCCGCTTTGATCGATCAGGGAGTCTGTTCGATGCTCGCTTCCGTTCCGCACTGGCGGAACTGCTGGTGCTTATATGGAGGGAACGCGTAAAGGGCAAGCGGGAATCGCGGGGAATTTGCCACTGAAAAGACATCCACCATCCCGAACAGGATCAAATAGAGCTTCATCACATCGGTGTTACCAAAGTTGTATTCCACCATTCCATTCACGATCAGCCCCAAAAACCCGAACGCCACCGCCGCCTGCATAGGTTTCAACTCCTCCGAAGCCGGTTTAAAGGCCTTGACGGCGATCAGAAGCATCCACAAACTCCACCAGATCACTCCCGCCCATCCCAGTTCCAGGCGGATCTGTAATAGATTGTTGTGCAAATGCCGCAAGCGGGGCTCCAGATGATACTCGCGGGGCAGCACCTCCCGAAAATCCTCGTAGGTACTCCCGTTATACCCCATACCCCACGGATATTTCTCGAACATCCGCGGCGCCACCTGGGTCCATAGAACCATTCGCCCCCCATGGGTGGGCTGAATCACCTCCCGGAGTCGGTTCAGGCGGGTTTGCACGAAGGGCAAGGTCACGGAAAGTCCAGCCAAACAGACCAGCACCAGCAAGGTTTTCCAGCGTCGACTCCACACCGCCCACAGAAACACCGATATCAGCGCCGCCAGCCACACTCCCCGCTTCTGATGCGCCAGTAACCCGGCCACTAAAATCGGCAACGCCCACCAGAAAAATCGGGACCGCTGAACGGGTTTGGCCGACAATAGCCCCAGCCAAAACATCAGCCCCACCATATACACCTGGGGTGAAGCCATGTCCCCGATATCCTCAAAGCGAACTCCGTCCCGTATCTCCATCGGGAACCGAACCAGATCATACAGCCCCATCAGGCATACCCCCGCCACCAAATAGCTGCACAGCATCGCCAGCCGTTTGACCGTGTCTTTGCCCGCAAGGCAGGCCGCGGTGACCGCCCCGGTAAGCGGAAAAATCAACAGCCGGTTCAGTTTGTCCAGTCCCAACTCCGGATGGACCGCCGTAAACAGACTGATCACGATCAACAGCATAAAACCCCCTGCAAAAATCCAAGTGGACCGAACCCCCTTGAGCCTGCCCGTCAGCACCTGCACCATCCACATCACGCTGGCCAAATAAAGAGGAACCTGTCCCAGCGAATTGCTGACCGGCAGAATCAGCACGCCCAGACACAGCATCATTAACAAGGGGGCTTCCCGCCAGGAGGCTTTGGTAAACGGACTCATCGTGATTCACTCCTTGTCGGCACCGCGACTTCACGGGTGGTGAAGGGCATCCATTCCTGCAACAGATCCCGTTCCACCAGATCCCGGCGGATTGTCGAATGCCACTCCCCCTCCCCCGCAGCCACCCGCGCGGACAGCAACACCCGGATCTCCGAACCCGACACGGCCCCCCGCGTTCTCCATTTCGAATCAGGCAGATCCCGCCACCGCCTCCAGTCCGCAGCCTCGAGTGTCACCCGCAGCCAGGCATCATCCTCCGGTACCATAGCCACCCGTTGCGCATCGGGAAGGCGGGAATCCCCGGGACCCGAAATCCCGTCCGGGAACCACACCGCATCCGCATGGTCCAGCAGCGACTCCAGCAATTTTTCCGGCGACCCGGCCGCGACCGGACGCAACCGGCGCACCGCGCACACCGGCAAATCAAACGCCTCCACATCCGCCAAGCGCATCCACACCACCTCCGCTTTGGGATCCCGAAAGCGTCTCTCCACCGTATCCCAATACAACTGCACCCGAATCAACGTCCGACCATGCAGACCGGGGGTCACCCGAAGCTGCTTTCCATCCCGCACCTCCACCACCTGCGGACGGGTGGACGGGGGCGCGATCACTACTGCAAAATCGGGAGCCAACCGCGACCAATCGGCGGGGGAGCCCTGCTCCGGCAGCACCAGCACCGAAAACACCGACGGGTCCACTGGATGCCCGGTGAGAAAATTACGCAAACTCGGGACTGCCGGACGCACCTGAAACGGATGCAGCTTCGCGGAAGGCACCCGCAGTGGCGCCTCGTCCGCCAACAGCCCCAGCACCCGGATTCGCGCGCCGTCCGCTTGCTCCCACATCTTAAAAGGTGGAAAATCAGGCTCACTCTCGGGAAATTGTGGCAGAGCCGCCACATTCAGACAAGTCCAGGGAATCCGGGATTCCTGGAGGAACGAAGTTCCATACAGCCGCAATCCCGTTTCCCGGGGCACCACCGCATCCGGAAGTTTCACGCCTTCTATCCCACTCAGACAATCCCAATCCGCAGTGCCCCCCACATCGATCCAGAAGGACTCCGGATCCTCCTTCATCAACTTGCTGATCGCGCTCAAATATCCCGGCGAGGCCCGATCCCCCATCATCACGCCCTCCATGCCCCCCGAAATCCACAAGGTGATCCCCACTTCCCTGGCCGGAGCGGCCAGAGCAAGCAACAGAATCTGCAAAGCGGCTAACCAGCGCATGCGCGTGATTACCTCAAGACCGCCGCCACCGCGTCGCAGAGAGGATCCAAATTGGCGGAGCGAATTCCCGCCACATTAATGCGTCCACTTCCAACCACATAAATACTGTAGGCATCACGAAGCACGTTCACCTGATCTTTGGTCAACCCACTGAACGAAAACATTCCCTTCTGACGGGCAATGAAGCTGAAATCCCGGTCCACGCCGCGCTGGTGCAGGCCCTCCACCAATTGCGTGCGCAGATCATGAATCCGATTACGCATCTCCTCCAATTCGCCCAGCCATTCCCGGCGCAAATCGGCATCGGAGAGAACCACCTCCACCAGAGATCCCCCGTGACGCGGCGGATTCGAATACATCACCCGAATCGTGGTTTTGACATGGCTGAACGCCGCTTCCGCCGCCTCCGGAGTGCCGGCCACCAACGAAAAACTGCCGGTCCGCTCGCTGTAGAGACCGAAGTTTTTAGAAAACGATGCCGCCACCACGAATTCCAGGCCCCGCTCCGCAAACAGTTTTAACGGTTCACGATCCGCCTCCACCGATTCACCGAATCCCTGATACGCGAAATCGAAGAACGGGAACCAGCCCGCTTTCTCCGCCAAATCGGCAATCTGTGACCACTGCTCCGAACTCGGATCCACCCCGGTCGGGTTGTGACAGCACACATGCAACAGCACGCAATCCCCGGAAGGAACCTTCGACAAGGCCTCCATCATCCCGTCAAAATCCAGGCCCATGCTCGCCGCGTCGTAATAGGGATACTCCTGAATCGGAAAACCCGCCGCCGCAAAAATACCCTGATGATTCGCCCAGGTCGGATTGGATACCCACAGCGTCGCCTCCGGCTTGAATTTCTTCAAAAATTCACCGCCCACCCGCAGACCGCCCGTCCCCCCGGGGGTATGTGCGCTTTGAATGCGACCCGAGGTCACCAACGCATGATCGTTACCCAGCAACAAATCCTGAATCCCGGCCGCATAGCCCTTGCTCCCCGAAATCGGCAAATAACCCTTGCTCAATTCCTCTTCCAACAGCCGGGCCTCCGCCTTTTTCACACTGCTCAGAATGGGCGTCACCCCCTCGTCATTCATATACACCCCCACCCCCAAATTAATTTTATTCGGGTTGGAATCGTTTTTAAACGCCTCGGTCAAGCCAAGAATCGCATCCGCGGGCGCAGGAGAAATTGAATCAAATAACATAAGGAACCTTAAGGGAAAGGGGTAAAAAAGCGCGACTCCCCTATAGCTCGAAACCACCCCTATAGCAAGCGGGAACCGCGAACAGCGCGCAGCCAGAGTGAGAGAGGCATTCCTACTCGACTGTCGGTCTGGGAGTGACCTTTGGGATTGGGAATTAGAGAGTTCGGAAATTGAGGAATTGAGTGATAGTAAATGGTTCGGTGGTTAAGTTGTGGAATGTCAGCTAAGCAGGTTCTTTTATTTACCGAAAAGTTCCCGGGGTAAATTTCGTGGCTGCCACTCCGGCTGCTCCAGGGTTCCCCGTAATTGCACTTCGATTAGTTTTCGAATCGGCCACAGTACCACTTTGAGCGCATCCGAGAGTATGCCTTCGCTGAGAAGCTGCACCGTTATACTGGCACCGATCCGTTGGTCGTGAAATCGATACCAGCCGTCCCCGCCGATGGAGAGCAGATTACCTTTCAGGAACAGTGACTTTGAGCTGATATGCCCCTCCCCGATCTCAAAATCAGCAGTGAAATCACCTTGGGAGGCATATCCGAAGCCCCGTACCACTTTGTTCAGGACTTCACTCAATCCCAGTAACAAGGGAATTCGGAACAGGGTGCCCTCTTCGATGGTGATGCCTCCGTTTCCTTCCAGTGTATCAAACCGGGAAACGGTCTCGCGGTCCTTCAAGGCACCTTGTAACTCAAGTCGCAGACCCAATTGTCCACTGTAGGGAGTATCCTCGGTGTCGGTGGCTTTGGTGATTACCTCGAACAGGTCCACTTGACCCATGCGCAGGTCCAGATCAAACGCTGCCTCTTCCGACAGCAAATCCGTGGCCGTAATCACCGCCTCCAACTCACCATCCACCAACTTCCCTTTCAGGTCTGGCAAGGTCAAGGTTTCCCCCTCCAGGTGGAAGCTGGATCCGATTTCATCAAACAACAGCCATTCATATACCACATCGGTAAAAATGGCATTTCCATGCAATTCATTCTGATCGGGCTGTTTAAAATCCAACCGCCCTTTTACATCGAATCGGCTAGAACCTTTAAACCGGACCGGGCGGGCAAATTCCACCACACCCTCGCCCACCAAAGGCAGCAAATCCGGTAAATGAAAACTGCTGCTCAGCTCCAGGGTCGTGCGGGAGAAATCGGGTGTCAAACTCAGCCAACCCTGTAAACGCTCGTCCCCGCGGCTGGCCAGTAGATCGCGAATGATCAGCCCCTCTTCGCCGTATTCCACCCAGGCCTGCACTGTATGAAACTGGGTGCCTTTCCACAGCAAGTCCTCGGCATCGAAATCAATGGTGAACAGCAGGGAGTTGCTCTTAGAACCTTTGGACAAGTCCACCTCGAATTCAGGTGGTTTTCCTCGAAATTCCCACTCCCGCAACACACCTTCCGCATAGGCGGGAACCAGCGACATGGCCATGTCCGGGTAAAAAGCCCCTTTCAATTCCATGTCAATTTCCCCGGTATCGAAGTCGAGCAGAACGAAGCCCTCTACCCGACCCGCCCCATCACCCTGCCCCACCTGCCCCTGAATGTCCCGCAGTTCCATCCGGGAACCATTCCGCTCCACGCTAAGCCCCAATTCCTGAAAAAAGGCATCCCGATAAAATCCGTTTCGGACCAGAAACCTACCAGACACCCGTTCGGCGGGACTCGCAAAGGAGTTGGGGCCGAGTCGCAGTTGAAAATCCACCTGATCCTCCAAGCGTAATTGAAGTCGGTCCAGAAACGGCCGCAGCGGAAAGGGGCACAGGGCTTCCAACGCATATCGGCGAAGTTGATTGTCCAGTTCCAAAGAGAATCGTTCCTTCTCAAAATCAACGTTTGCTTTTCCGCTGAGCTCCCGCTGATCATTTTCGCGAATCAGAAATTCATCCACAGTCCATGCGGCATCCTGATAACGGGCCGACAGTTTAAAAGCCTCAAAGCGGAATCCCCGATGCGTCGCTGTTTCCCGATGATCCACTCGCAGCTCCACGATCACTCCGTGATCCTCCCCGTCCGAGTTACCCAGGAGAACCTCCACTTCCGGAGGGGTTTCGAATTCAAACGCCTCCATGGACTCCAGGATCATCGCCAGGTTTTGAGCCATTTTTTTAGTATCTTCCGAATCGAGCGGCGGGCGTTCCATTTCCCGGGTCTCCGGTTTTGCCACCTCACCTGTCAGCTTCAGCTCCAGTCCCGCCAACAGCCCGGTCCCGGCGGGAATGAGAACGCGTTCCTTTTCGATCAGGAAGCGCGCGTGAATCCGGTCGAATGTAAAAAGCTGACGCGTATGCAGATCATCGGCCCACATCCCCAGTTCCGTTTGAGCGCGGGCGTTCACCACTTCCAGCGATCCCCGCCAGCCATCTCTCCAGAATTTGCGCAGCCGACGCGGGGAGTAGGTTACTTCATCCGCCTGAAAAATGGGTGTCACCAAATCACGCGGTGTATACATTTCCACTTTCCGAATGTGAATTCCGCGAAGCGGATGATACGAAAGCTCCGCAAGCTCCACCCGTACCGGCAGATCCCCCCACCGCTCCAGGCCCGCAGTGATCCAGCTTCCGGGCACCCCCATCAGCAATAGAAACCCTATGCACATCAAGCTGAATAATGGCAAAAAAAGAAGTATCCGGCAGATCTGCCAGAGTTTATGGGTTCGAGTTCGCCGGGCCATTTTCAGGAGGGGGGGGCTTCCGTGACCACCGTCACAATGGGTTCCTGTATCTCTTCCAGACGGGAGTGCGGAAGTTCAAATACCAGATTCTGCCCTTGTAACAAGGCATAGACCCGATCATCCGACTCCGAAGCATGAATCAATAAGGTGTAATTCATCGGGTTTTGTCCCCCCAATCCAATCGAGACTCGAATCCCGGGATTATCCAGTCCGTACGGCTCCATCGAAGCGGGATTCAAGGCCACCCATTGTTCCGCATATAAGGTCGACAGACCTGCCAGCAAATCGTCAACCGCCGAAGAGTTGACGACCCGGCCATCGACACCGGGACTCCAGGCTTGTTGTGCGTCCAATCGGGACACCACGGATGCGTCCTCGCCCCGGGTTACACTCAAGCGCACCACCCGGTCGGGATCGAAGCTTACTATTTCCCGGGAAAGGTACGGAAGAGCGTCCACCGGACTGAAGCGAACCAGATCAGGGACCACCTGCATGATTTCCCCGTCCCGATCCGACCGCAGCCAGGCCCGCCCCGCAGGGATATCTCCCCCCAACACCTCAACTTTTTCCGATCGGGTCTCTCCATTACGTTTGCGTTCAAACGAAACGCTGTAAAAGGCTTCACGCTCAGGGTCCGGGTCCAAAAACAGTTCCACCCGGGAGTCCAGCCAGGTCTGCAGCATCCTCTGCACCCGCAACAGAGAGGCTTCCCGCTCCAAGGGTTTGCGTACCCTCCAAACTTCGGCGGCTTTTTCCAGTCGCAATTCCTCATCCGGGGTCCTGATTTCCACTGCGGTAATCGAATCCAAATCGCTCCTCAGCACCCGGCGGTCTCTCAACACGCTCGTCTCGGAATTCACCAACATCCGCAGGCCCTTGGACACAATCACCAGCCCCTCCTGACCCGACAGACGTGCGTAGCAGGCCTCGGGTTCTCCGGGCACATCCCCTCCCACCACCAGTTCCACCGGCACCTTGGAGGTTGCGGTCCACATCCGAATCACATCCTCCCGGCTTCGAAAAGCCTCCAACACGTCGAAAGATGGATCATTTACCACGCCGAGCAAACGTGCCTGCAAAAATTTCTCCACCAACTCCGGGATTTTTTCCTGATCCGCATACCCCGAGAAGGGATCCCTAAACCACCAGTCCCCACCCGATTTTTCAAGCCGGGCCACCCGATCCGACGTGACCAGAGCCAGAGCCCGTACGTCCGACCGATTCACTGGAAATAAATTTTTGTCCCGAAACGCGAATACGTCTGCCGGCAGAATATCTAATAAATCCGATGAAACCAGCATTACATTCTGCGAAGATTCCTCCTTCACGTACAAGGCGTTGCCCAGCGGACTCGGATCGCCAATGCGGTATTCCCGCTGATCCGCCGCCGTCCCCAGTGTCAACACCATCCGCGGCACCGCCAAGCCGTAGTCCGCCAGGGTCCGCTCGTCTTTGCGCATATCCGCAGGCGTAATCAGCACCCCCCGGCTCAAGGTTCGGAACCGGGCCAGTAATTGATGCGCTACCGACTCCGCCGCGCGCGCGCCTTCCGGATGCTCGAGTTCCCAGCCTTGATTCGTCTGAAACATCGTCACCTCGTAGTCCGGAGTCCGAAGTCCGATTCGGTTGATACGCTCCACCGGAAGATCGAAGGCCTGCCGATCCATCGCTTTCCGCTCCTCGGTGGACAGTGAACGAAGCTCAAAAAACCAGATATATGCCCCCAGCCCGACCACCGCCATCAGCAACAAAAACGTTTTTCCGCTTCGCATCTCAGCCCCTCCTCCGCAGGGAAATCACCAATCCAAAAGCGAGAACCACCCCCGGCAACGCCACCGCCACCCACAGCAGCAGCTGATTCAACTCCTTACGATTCAATTGCAATCGGATTTCATTCACGTCTTTAGGAGCGATCTCCAACAAATCCTCCTGTTGCAGTAACCAGTTCACGGCATTCTGCATCAGCAACATTCCACCGCCATTGTTTAACAAATTGCCAGGGAACAACGAATCTCCAAACACCACCAGTCGCTTGCAGCCTCCCCGGTTTTCACCAGAAAGTTGCCATTCCATCGCCGCCGCGATCGGAATAGCCCCCGGAATATCCACCCCCTCGTCGAAGGTCACCGGTTCCTGATTCGGCTCTAAATTCGCCCAGCCCTGATCCGTGCTTGCCGCCAGCGCGGTGTATTGCGGGCGATCCGCAGCGGCACCTTCCTGCGCCGCCGGCAACACCGAGCGGGGCCGAATGAATATACTGCGAATCGACTGCATCGAGTCGGTTATGCGATGTTGCGCATATCGGGTTACATGCAAATCGGGTCCCCCCAGGGTCCGGGAAGGATCCACCACCACATCCGGACTCAACTGAATTCCGAATTCCTTGAGAAACGGTGCCAATCCGGCATCCTCCTGCGCGTCTACTAACACCAATAACCGTCCCACCGTCATCATGTACGCCCGCAGCAGATCGATTTCCGGCTGCGAAATCCGGGTGCGCGGCCCGGCGATCACCAGCAAGTCCGCATCCTCCGGCACCCGCTGGGTCTCTTCCAGATTCAGGGTTTTCAAATTGAGATGATCCGCCTCCAGGCGTTCCCGCACGGAGGAATAGCCCTGGGGCACGTTTTCAAAATTGTCGATTTCTTTTTCCCCGTGTCCGGTCAGGAAATACACCACCGGACGCTCGGTCCGGGTCAGTTCCAGCACCGCGCTGGTGATCACCTGCTCGCCCCGGAACCCCACCAGACGAGGATCCCGTCCCAATTCCCTCTCCTCGTCCGTTTCCATCACCAGCATTCGCTCCAGCGGCACCACCAAATGGCGACCCTGATAACTCACAATCAACTGATCCGGCTGCGACACCGCAAAGCGGGCACGCAAATCCTCCGTCTCGCCAATGTCCCGATCCGGATCCACCTTCTCCACCAGCACCCGCTGATTCACTTGTCGGTATTCCTTCAACAGATCCTCCAAGGTATCCCCAGCCCGGAAATCCTGACTCATCAGCAGAATGATTTTCATCGGTTCCTTGACCTGCGCCATCACCGATTCCGTTCTGGGGGAAAGCCGGGTCAACTGCTGGCGGCTCCAATCCTCCCGAATGTACTGACGCATGCCGATAAAATTGACCATGGCCCACAACGCCACCATCAAAAGCAAATTCACCCCCAGATGCATTCCGGTGACCCCCTTTCGGAATCGGGTGGTCCAAACCATTTTGCGGGCAGTGTGGATGGAAGACTCCTTTTTCATGCCCGCCACCTCCGCGATTCCAGAAGTCGCGTGGTCACCGTCAGCATCAACAAAGTGCTCGACACATACAGCACCACCGCGCGGGTATCAATCACGCCTCTCCCGAACTCCAACATATGCAGAATCGGGGACAGCGGTTCGGTAAAACGCCGCAAGGCAGGAACCGGGCTGACCTCGGGCAGGAACCCGGCCAGAAAAATCAGGGTAATCACCGCGAAGGAGGAAATCGACGCGATAATTAGATTCTCCGTCAACGCACTGCATAAAAGGCCGATCGACAGAAAAAACCCGCCTAAAAGGAATACGCCTAAATACGCGGCGGCCAGAGCGCCCACATCGATCTCCACCGAACCACCCGAAATATGTTGCAGCATGGGAAAATAGAGGAGCGTAGGCAGCCACATCATCACATAAACCACAAAAATACCCAAAAATTTGGACAGCACCACCGCCCCGCCACGCACCGGGGCCGTCAACAGCATCTCCAGGGTTCCTGAGCGTTTTTCCTCCGCGAAGGAGCGCATGCTCAACACCGGAATCACCATCAACACCGCCACCCAGCCAATGCCGCCGAACAAGGCCCGCAGCAATTCATAAAAAGTTGCGCCACTCATCAGACGTACGTTGGCAATAAACCAGAAGCCTACCCCCATCACCACCAAAAACATGGTGGCCAGAATGTACGCGACCGGAGACACGAAATAGGAGGCAACCTCCCGCTTCCACAAAGCAAAAAAACGATTCATGATCCGGCGTCTCCCGTGGTCATATTCACAAATGCTTCCTCCAGACTGTGACGTTTTGCCATCAGTTCCCGCAAGATCCATCCGCGCCCCTGCACGCAAAGGAACACCTCCTCCCGATAATCCGCGTCAGTCACAAAAGTCAACTCCGCACAGGCCCACTCATCTTCTTGGTGCACCGTCACCGATTTCACGTCATCCAGGCTTCGGAAGGTCTCCTCCACTTCCGGGGCATCCGCTTTCACCTCCACCCGTAGCTGGGACCCGGAGAACCAGCGGTGGCTCAATTCATTCAGTGGAGACGACTCGAGGACTTTCCCCTTGTGCATCACAATCACCCGGCTGCAGGTAGCCTCGATCTCACTCAAAATATGTGACGAAATCAGAATCGTATGCGAAACCGCCAACTCCCGTATCAAGTTTCGAATCTGCACGATCTGATTCGGATCCAGGCCGATGGTCGGCTCGTCCAGGATTAGCAGATCCGGATTGTGTACCAGCGCATCAGCGATGCCCACCCGCTGACGGAAACCTTTGGACAACTGTCCGATCAAGCGATTCTGTACGTCCGCCAGCCCGCATCTCTCCATCGCCCGTTCCACCCCGGCCCGACGATGCCGCCGGGACGGCCCCTTCAAATCAAAGCGATAGCGCAAGTATTCACTCACCCGCATATCCGTGTAGAGAGGACAGGTTTCCGGCAAATACCCCAAGCGTTTCCGAACCTCCAACCCGTTCCGGACCACATCCAGTCCGTTCACCTTCACTTCCCCCCCTGTCGGAGAAAGGTAGCCCGCCAAAATCCGCATGGTGGTGCTTTTTCCCGCCCCGTTCGGACCCAAAAATCCGACCACTTCTCCAGAAGCCACCGAAAAAGAGACATCCTCCACGGCGACCACGCTTCCGGGATATTTTTTAGTTAAATGCTGAACTTCAATCATAGTGGGCATTAACTGTAGTAGGGATTGGTGCCCGCATCGTGGTCCGTGGCGTCAATCACGTTGCGGACACTCGGTACCGCCTCCTTGATCGCTCGCTCGATTCCGAATTTCATGGTTGCCCGACTGCTCGCACAGCCCTGACACCCCCCTCCCATCTCCACAAACACATCCTGACCATCAATTCGGTTCAGCTTCACCCAGCCCCCGTGCGAGGACAGGGCCGGATTGATGTTTTCCGCCAGGATCGTTTCAATCAACTCCCGCACGTTCTGATCCAAGGGGGCGGATTTCAAGCCCTCACGCTTCTCCGCGTCCAACACCGATTCCCCCGCCAAAATATGTTCTTTCAACACCGGAATCAACTTTCCGGCCACTTTCGGCCAGGGATCCGGCGATTGCTTGGAAATGGTGAAGGTGTCCCGGTGAATTTTCACGTCTGTGACCCCTTCCACCTCGAAAATCGCCTCGATCAGGCTGCTCCCCGGCGCATCCGCCGGGCTGCGGAACTGAAACGTCCAGTCGTCCGGGAAAATATCCCGGGACACAATAAATCTACAGCTATTGGGATCCGGCGTAAATTCGCCGCGAATTCGAATATCCTGGGTGGTGGTCTCTGTCATGCGCCTACCATAGTTCAGGATTTTGCATGTTCAACCGAAATCGTCGAGGGATACGCTTAAGCTAATACAGCATCGACTCCGTCAGAAATGATCGAACCCGTTTCCCACCGCAACCCAGAAGGAGAACCCGCAGCTACGATCTAAGGGAATTGAAGCGGCCCCCCGCAGAGGACGAATGCTTCTTCTCTCCTGTTCCACTGGACAAACCCCTCTTCACCGGGGGCAGATTCTGGAGAAAGGCTGCGCCGATCCCCACCGCGCCGCCGGGCGCGAGGTCGCCTGCATCGGCATCGAGTTCAGCGGCTCGAAACGCAACATCCTCGCGTGGGATCGCGAACACGGATCGTTTTCAGATCCGCGCTTTCAATTCAGCAAGGTCAGCAGTCGGCCCGGGGTCGTCGACAGGCGTTCCGGCGGCGGGGCGGAATGCCAGTAGCGAAGGAGAGAGGACTCGAACTGGTGGAGGGCCGGGTCGTCCACCGCGTCGAAGTCCACACTGGTGACTAGGATGCGTCCCTTGCCCGCGCGGGCTTCGAAGGCGATGGACAGTGGTTTAGGATCGTTCCAGTCGGGCACCAGGGAAACGATGCCGCCGTCGGTCCAGCCCAGCCGGTCCAGTTCCATGGGTGCGGCGTGGCGGAGGATGCTCCACCACTGCACGTCACTGTGGGAGGCCGTGGGGAACGCGGCGAGCGCCGGATGTGCGGGATCGCAGAGGATACCCATCGTGTGCGGGGCCTGGCCACGGGTCCATGCCGTGTTCCAGAAAATACTGCTGAATCCCGGCTGGATTCGGGTTGCGATGTCTTTGGGCTTTAAGCGCAGCCACACCGATTCCCCCCGGTCCAGCGCGGCCGCGAGCGCGGGACTCCAACCGTCCATCACCCGGATGCCGCTCAGATCCGGCAAAGAAAGTGAGCGGGGATACACAAACAGGTTCCATCGATTGCGGATCTCCGTTCCGGAAATTTCCAGGCACAATTCCAGGCGACGGGCCCGGCCCGCATCGACAAAAACGTGTCGGATGCGCCCAACAGACCTCAGTCCGCCCGCGGCGATCCGAGGCACCTCAACGGAGCCTGCGGCGGTCTCATTTCCGGCATCATCCCGCAACGTCCACACGATGGTAACATCGCTCAGGTCCTGTGCGCCAAAGTGCGAACAGAGCAGCTCCGCCTCCAGGCGGCCTCCCTCCTGAAACACCATCCGCTCCATCGCGGCCAGCAAGACGGTGTCTCCGCAGAATTCGCGGTATTCCGCCGCGTCCACATAGGCTTTGGGCTCCCAGAACGCGTCCAACGCCCCCACCGGGGCGGTGCCCTGTCCGGGAAAGTCCTGCAGCCCGAGCAACTGAAATCCGGCCAGACTGCGGCTGCGCAACGCGGCTTCGATCTCGAACTTGTAACAGAGCGTCTGCAGCCGGCCCGAAGCCAAATGATAGGCCCTGGCCAGGGGAAGCATCCCCATCTGATCGAGAAAATCGCGATAAATTTCCAAATTTTTGGCCCGCATGAATCCGGTGTAGGTGTCGATCTCACCCATGTCCGGATAGACGCACCACTGGCCGATTTCGTGACTGACCACCGGACGATCCTCGAGGGTGTCCAGGAATGGGTTCCAGATCGAAATTGGAACTCGGTGCCTGCGCGTTCAGCCAGCCTTCCAGTCCGGCACCCCATGCCTGCAGACGTGGCTGGGGCAGGTTGTGAAAATCGTTCTCCGGAATCCGGGGCCAGCCCGCGCCGCCGGTGTGCAGCCTGCGGGGGTCCCGTATTCTCCAGTGCGTCAGCCAACGGCTCAAGTAGTCCGCCCCAGGTTCACCCCCCGGACCGGCGGGCTCGTTTCCGTAGGCCATCAGACGGAAACAGGGGTGATTGCCATAAGCACGCACGATGCGCTCGCCCTCCTCGTAAAGCCAGTCGTCAATCGGCTCGCCCTTCCCCAGGGCGGTGGTGGTATTGGCCCAGGACCCGCACTCGATCTGAAAAATCATGCCCACCCGGTCCCCAGCGACGAAGGCGGCTTCGGGGGGGCACCAGGAATGGAAGCGGACGTGGTTGAGTCCATACTCCCGGATGCGCCCTAAAATACGCTCCCATGTCGGCACATCGGCAGGCGGATAGCCGTGCCCGGGAAACACCGCGCAATCCAGGGAGCCCCGCAATTTCAGCGGTGTCCCGTTCAGCAGAATCTCCCGTCCCCGGGTCTCCATATGCACAAACCCGAAGTCCTCCCTGTGACAGAGAAGCGTCTCCCCTCCCCTCCGCAGCATCAGTTCCAGACGATAGAGGTTTGGAGCCTGTGGACTCCAGGCCCCCGCCGGTACTTCCAGATCCATCTGCTCCTGCACGATCCGGCTTTCAGAGCCGGGAATCAACGGACGGACGCACTCCGCGAGAGGCGTGCCCCCGGCGGACAGTACCCGCAGCCTGAGGTCAATCTCTTCATTTCCCGGATCGTCGTCCTGAATCTCCAGATCCACCCGGACCCGGCCGGTCTCGGGGGCGGCATCGATCTCCACTCTCTCCAGCCGCAGCGGGGGAACCTTTTTCAGCGTGATTCCGCCCACCACGCCGTTCCAGTTGCCCTGGGTATGATCGCTGACCGAATGGGAGTTGGGTCCCACGTCGATATGCAGACGGTTGTCGATACAGAGCGTCAGAAG
>JAGYLC010000109.1 GCA_018401235.1 Kiritimatiellia bacterium | reverse complement strand
GTGCGACATTTTTACCGCCCAACTCATCTTCCGACGACCCTATCTGGAAGTCATCAAGCACACCCTGCCCTTCACCCTGATCGAACTGGTCGCGGTAGCCATCATTATCACTTTCCCTCAAATCGCCACCTTCCTGCCCGGCCTCGCCGCTGGCGGGTGAGCGTGAGCAAATCAGGATGCGATGCGAGTACATTACTAACCAACCCCAACCCCGCACAGAGAAGAAGACCCCATGAAAATATTTGAAGAATTAGAATCAGAAGTGCGCAGTTACGCCCGAAATTTTCCCCGGCTGTTCAACAAAGCCGAAGCCGAATTTATCTACGATGAAGAGGGCAAGCAATACATCGACTTCCTGGCCGGAGCCGGCGCGCTCAACTACGGCCACAACCATCCCGTGTTCAAGCAGAAGCTGCTCGATTACATCGAAGCCAACGGCATTACCCACAGTCTGGATCTGCACACGGAAGCCAAACGCGCGTTCCTGGAGTCCTTCAAGGAACACATCCTGGTGCCTCGGGAGATGGATTATCGCCTGATGTTCACCGGGCCTACCGGAACCAACTCGGTGGAGGCGGCCCTGAAGCTGGCCCGGAAAATCACCGGACGCACCCACGTCGTGGCCTTCACCAACGGCTGGCACGGTCAGACCCTTGGCGCCCTGGCCATGACCGCCAACTCCCATCACCGCGACGGCGCGGGCATTACCCTCAGTGGCGCACATCGGATTCCCTATGACGGATATCTGGGCGATCACGTGGACACCACCGAATACCTTGACAAAGTTCTCACCGACACCAGTAGCGGGGTGGATCTTCCCGCCGCCGTCATCGTGGAGACCATCCAGGGGGAAGGGGGCGTGAACTACTGCAGCATCGAGTGGCTGCGCAATCTGTCCGCTGTCTGCAAAAAGCACGACGTGCTCCTCATTATCGACGACATTCAGGCAGGCTGCGGACGCACCGGACGCTTCTTCAGCTTCGAGGAAGCCGGCATCCATCCCGACATGGTCACCCTCTCCAAATCCCTCAGCGCCTATGGACTTCCCTTTGCGCTGGTGCTGTTCCGGCCCGAGCTGGACCGCTGGAGTCCGGGAGAGCACAACGGCACCTTCCGTGGCAACAACCATGCCTTCGTCACCGCCAAAGCCGCGCTGGATCTCTACTGGAGTGATGACGAATTCGCCGCCTCCGTGCGTGAAAAAGGCGAGTACATTGCCAAACGACTGGACGCCATCGTGGAAAAATACGGCGAAGGAAACTTCAGCGCCAAGGGACGCGGCATGTTCCAGGGCATCAACTGCGTGAACGGCGAGATCGCCAGCAAGATCACCCGGGAAGCCTATCGACGCGGACTCATCATCGAGACCAGCGGCACCAACGATGAAATTATCAAACTCCTGTGTCCCCTGATTATCCAGCAGGAAAATCTGGCAAAGGGCATCGACATCCTCGAGGAATCCATCCGGGTGATTTGCAATCATCTGGATGAAATCCCCGAGGACAGTTGCTATTTTGACGAAGTAATCATCAAAGGACAGAAACTCGAAAAAGATGACGCTCCCAACGGAGAGTGGTAAGGTACCCTCCCGTGCCCTTGCGGCAAGGGGTCACAGGATCCAAGGCACGACGGTCCTGTGAGTTTTGCCAATAATTTTGTTGTTTCAAAGTGGCACTTTGATTTAACAAAAGCCTTGCTTGTACACCCCCGGAACGGTGAGCAAAAGAGAAGAGAGACGCAGGTAACGAACCCTCTTAAATTTTGGAACTGCTTCCCGGGAAAATGCAGGAATGATATCTAATTTTGGGGCCACAGCCTTGAATTGTGCACAGAGGATCAATGGGCCGCCTTTGATGCGCAGATAAAGAGCATCACGGATGACCCGGAAGCGGAATGGGCGGAATTGACCGATGTCTTTCCGCCGGTGACTCTTTCCATGGGATGACTTCCCGCCTTGGCGATGTTGTTTTAGATTCCTGCTATAGACAATAAACCATTACATTGAAATTTCTGTTGTACAGACAGAAATTTCAGGGTAAAATCAGGGTATGATTAATCGGGAAAGGCATATCAATGAAGTGAAAGAGGCTGTGGAGCGCAGCCGTATCGTTGGGTTGATCGGACCGCGTCAATGCGGGAAAACGACTCTGGCAAGGGAGTTCGTCGAACAGGACTCGATCAAATATTTCGATCTTGAAGATCCGACGAGCCTGGCGCGCCTGGACGATCCCAAGCTGGCTCTCGAATCCTTGGAAGGTTTGGTTGTCATTGATGAAATACAGCGTAAACCCGAACTTTTTCCCCTGCTGCGGGTTCTCGCCGACCGGAGAGGAACCCCGGCTACTTTTTTGGTCTTGGGCAGTGCAAGTCCTGACTTGCTGCGTCAGTCTTCCGAGTCGCTGGCCGGACGCATTGAATACATGGAGCTTGGCGGATTTGGCTATACAGAATTACAAAACTCGAAACAGCGGGAGGCCCAATGGCTGCGGGGGAGTTTTCCGTTGTCGTTACTCGCAAAAACCGACAAAGGCAGTTGGAAGTGGCGGGATAGTTTTATCCAAACGTTTTTGGAGCGTGACATTCCCCAAATGGGGATTCAGACACCCTCAAGGTCCTTGCGCCGATTCTGGACAATGCTCGCCCATTATCACGGTCAGATCTTGAACGCCTCTGAGTTAGGACGTTCACTGAGTATTAACCAGACCACCGTTTCACACTATGTTGATTTACTCGAAGATGTGTTCATGATTCGTGCGTTGCAGCCCTGGCATGAAAACTTGAAAAAGCGACAGGTGAAGCGTCCCAAAATTTACTTCCGGGATTCGGGACTCTTCCACTCCCTTATTGGAATCAGGGATCAACTCTCTTTGTTGGAGCATCCAAAACTGGGAGCTTCCTGGGAGGGCTATGCAATGGAAGAATTACTCAAAGTGCAGCAGCCGGATGAAACCTATTTCTGGGCGACCCACAGCGGAGCCGAACTCGACCTGCTGATGTTCAAGGATGGAAAACGCTATGGTGTTGAATTCAAGCGCAGAGACGCTCCGCGATTGACCCCCTCCATGAAAATTGCCATGGAGGATTTGAGTCTGGAGCGATTGACGGTGGTGTACCCCGGAAACAAAAGCTACCCGCTCGCCGAATCCATCCGCGTAGAACCTCTGGAAACGGCTTTGTCCGCATCCGGGGTGGTTTGACTGGAGCACTGAAGGTTAAAAATATCCGCCGCGGTCGTGGATTTCCTCGGCGCTGAGGCCGGCGGCGACCCATTCTTTGATCTCTCCTTCGTTGCGTTCGATTTGTTCGGCGCGTTCCAGGACATCCACCGCGATTTTGCGGGGGATGACCAGGCCGCCGTCGATATCGGCCAGCAGGATGTCGCCGGGTTTGATGATCAGGTCTCCGACAAAGATAGGAATCTGGTATCCGACGATTTTGGTGTGGGAGAGGGCCCCGTTGCTGGTGCGGTAGCGATACCAAACAGGGAAATCCTGACTGAGGATGTCTTTGGTGTCGCGGAGGCCTCCATCGATGATGGCACCGCGGCAGCCGCGTTTCATCGAGGCCCGGGTCATGACCCCGCCCCAGTGGGAGGCGTGGTCGTCTCCGTTGGCGTTCCAAATCACCACGTGGCCGGGGCGGAGATCGTCCAGCATGTCCACCCGCACTTCCATTTCGCCCCCCATGGTGGGATCTTTGACCGCCTTGACGGTGAAGGCTTCGCCGCAGACCACCATTTCGTCGCGCAAAGGGATAATCGACGATGGCAAAGCCTGGTTGGGAAGGCACATTTCGCGAAGCACGTCGTTGACGGCGCCGGTGTAGAGTTTTTCGAAGCGACCGCAGAGTTCCTCCAGCGGGATGGTGAGTTCAATCTCCTCCACGGTGTCGCGGATTTGCTTGAGTTTATCTACGTTCATTTGGCTGCTCATACTTCTATCGGGGGTTGGGTGTTTGTCAGGTTGTAAAGAAAAAGGGTTACAGGCTCATGCCGCCGTCCACGAAGATCGTTTGTCCGGTCAAATAACCCGCGGCGTCACTGCAGAGGAGCAGGGCGGCGGCCGCGCAGTCTTCCGGAGTCCCGATTTTGTGGGCGGGGATCCGGTCGAGGACGCGTTGTGTGTAGACCGGATCGGCCAGGCGTTCCCGGTTGCGGTCGGTTCCGATGACGCCGGGGGCGAGGTTGTTGACAGAGATGCCGAAGGGCGCGAGCTGCTTGGCCAGGTTGCGCACCAGACTGGTCTGTGCGCTCTTATTTCTTTTTATGTAAACAAGACGGTTGAGGTGCTGTGATTACATGCCGCCGACGATGGGATACCAGTCGGGGCGTTTGGGATCCTGGTGGAAGCGGGCGTAGTAATCGCCCATCTTTTCGTAGTAGCGCTCGTATTTGTCCATTTTGTCTTCGTCCAGTTCGACCCCCAGGCCGGGCCCGGTGGGGACCCGGAGGCAACCGTCCTTGTAGTTCATCAGGCCCCCGACAATGATGTCGTCAGTCAGATAATGGTAATGGGCGTCCCCGGCGAAGGTCATTTCGGGAATGGTGGAGGCGGTATGGAGCATGGCGGCGAGTTCGATGCCGAATTCGGCTCCGCTGTGCATGGCCATGCCGAGGTTGAAGGTGCGGCAAATGGCGGCGAGATCCTTGACCCCGCGCGGACCTTCCCAGTAATGGATGTCGGTGAGGACGATGTCGACGGAACCGAGCTTGATGGCCGGGGCGAGATCGTCGAAGCGGGCCGGATACATGTTGGTGGCGATAGGAATGTTGATCTGCTCGCGCACGGCGGCATTGCCGTTGAGTCCCCAGGAGGGATCCTCGAAGTATTCGATGGCCAGCGGTTCCAGTCGACGGCCGATGCGCACGGCGGTGGGCACGGACCACACCCCGTTGGGATCGATGCGCAGACCGAAGTCCGGACCCAGACGTTCGCGGCAGAGTTCGAGCACGCGGGCTTCTTCGCCCGGGTCCATGACCCCGGCTTTGAGTTTCATGGATTTCACGCCCAGGGTTTCGTTCAACTCCACGCACCAGTCCGCCATGTCCTCGGCGCAGGTGTCATCCTTGCCGTCGGGCCGGTCATAGCGCCAGAAGAGATAGGCGATCATGGGGATTTCGTCCCGAACACTGCCTCCCAGCAGATCGCTGAGGGAGCGGTTCACCGCCTTGCCCTGAATGTCGAGGCAGGCCATTTCGATGGCGGCGTAGAGGCGGGCATTGGACATGTAGTAGATGCTTCGCAGCACCTTCAGCTTGATCGACTCCAAGTGGAAGGGATCCATGCCGACGATGCGCGGCTTCAATTTCATCAGGGCCCCGCGTTGATCACCGCCACCGACTTCACCCAGGCCGACGACGCCCTCGTCGGTGACGAGTTCCAGAATGGTCCGGAGGAAGTAACCCGGATGGACGCCGGTATTGTGGCGCAGTTGGCAGGTGAGGGGGATGGCGACACACCGGACTTTGAGATCTGTAATTTTCATACCTGTCATTTTTGGTCTGTCCGCAAGATAAAGTCAAAATGTAATTGATAATAATATTATCATATGTGATAAATATTCCATGAAGAAAACCCAAACCATTCCCGCGCTTCACAAAGCGGTTTCCCTGATGAACTATCTCGCCGACCGCTCCGAGGCGGTGCCGGTAAAAGAGTTGAGCTACGCGCTGAACATTCCGTCCGCCTCCTGTTACCGCATGGTGAACACCCTGCTGGAGCATCATTGGCTTTGCGAAGATCCGGCGGGCGGTTTGCGTATTGCCTTCGGTTTCGCGCATGTGGCCCGGGCCTATTCCGAAGTGGAAACCCGGTTGCGTGAACTGGAGCCCACGCTGCGCGCGTTGTCGGAAGACCTGAAAATGTCGGTGAAAGTTTCCCTGTGCGAGGGGCATTATGCGACCACCGCGCTGCGGGCCGAGCCTTCCAAACCGAATGCGATCACCAGTCCGATCGGTTCGCGCATTCATCTGTCAATCGGTTCGGCGGCGGCGGTGTTATTGGCGCAAATGCCGGATCATGCCATCAAGACAGTGCTCGCTTCGGCGCCGGAGGATGCGTGGGAGCGCCAAAAACCCGGGGATGTCCGGCAACGAATCCGGGACTGTCGGGAGAAAGGGGCTTGCTTTGAATTGGGGAACTATCATCCCTCGATATACGCGTGTTCCGTACCGATTCAGTTGACGGATACCCTGGTGGGGGCGTTGACCGCCGTAGGCTGGCCGGAGGATTTCGAGCGCACGCAGGGAGGCTTGGAAGGTTTGCGGAACTGTCTGCGGCGGGTTACAACAAAAGACCTTCCTTCCAGGGAATGACTTCGCCATCCCGGCGAAGTTGTTTCAGGTTTCCACCGTAGACAAGACGGCAATCCTCTGCGCCGAGACTACTGGTTTGAGCGAACCATTTGAGTCCGTCGAAAAACGAGGTATGCAGCGTTTCCGCGGATTTGATTTCCATGGCCCGTAAGCGGGTACCGTCTTCTATTAACAGATCGATTTCATGCCCGCTGTGATCGCGCCAAAAATACGCATTGGGTCGCTGTCCCTGATGGAAGCGTGATTTCATGTACTCCGCAATAATAGAACATTCGAAAATGCTGCCCCGCATATGATGTCCGGCAAGTTCGTCGGAACTGCGCAGTCCCAGAAGTGAACAAAGGAGTCCGGTATCATAAAAATACAATTTGGGTTGCTTGACCAAGCGCTTATTCCAGTTTCGGTGGTGGGGGCGAAGTAAGAAAACCACAAAGCTGGCTTCCAGCACGGAAATCCATGAAGCCACGGTTTTATGATCGATACCTATTTCATTTCCGAGCGCCGACATATTCAGCAATTGGCCGGTACGCCCGGCGCAGAGCATGAGAAATTTTCGGAAGAGGGATAGATTTCCAATGTTTTTCATAGAGCGCAGATCGCGTTCCAAGTACGTTTCAACGTATGCGGGATAAAAATCGACCGCAGTCACCGGACGATCATAAATAGGGGGGTAACCGCCCTTGAACAGAGTTGAATCCAGGTCGGTTGGGGCGCACTGCTCGGCATTGAGTTCCTCTCGTGAGAAAGGCAGCAAGTGCAAGACGGCTGTGCGACCCGCGAGTGATTGTGATATTTGCTCCAAAAGCAGAAAATTCTGTGATCCCGTCAAGACGTAGCGTCCCATGAGACCACTTTCATCGACAATTCCTTGCAGATAGGAAAATAATTCGGGAACCCGCTGTGCTTCGTCGATAATGACACCTTTGTCCTTGTAGGCGCCAAGAAAACGCCGCGGATCCTCTTTCGCCGCCGCCATGATATCAAGGTTCTCCAAACTAAGATAGGCATAGTCGGGAAAGGTGTTTCGAACCAGTGTCGTTTTACCTGATTGCCGAGGCCCCGTTAGAGTCAATACGGGAAACCCGGTTGCCATTGACAGCAGCTTGGAGAAGAGTGTTCTGGGTATCATACGGCACATCCAAACTGAAAATACCTGTTCAGTCAATGTAAATATGGGAATTGAATTCCCATATTTACATGACGTTATCCCCGCATAATCCGATGAACCCGGGCCAGCTTCTCCACCACCGGGGGAGCCAGCACGAAGGGATAGGCGTCGTCGTGGCCCATGCTGCGATTGAGGCTGTTGAGGGCGAAGGTGAGGGGGATCCATTGCTCGAAAATGTCCTGGAAGTTGTGGTGGGTGAAGGGGTCCAGGGGGGCGAGGTCGGGTGTTCCGGGGGAGCCTGAAGGAAGGGAAACTCCGAACTGCACCGCCGTCTCCAGAGTGTCCAGCATATGCAGCACATGCGCCCAGGATTCCGCCCAGTCCTCCCAGGGATGGCAACTGGCGTAGGCGCTCACGTAGTGATCCCGCCAGTTCGGGGGAGGGCCCTGTTGATGATGCCGCTCCAGGGCCTGACCGTAATCCTGTCGCTCGTCACCGAAAAACTCACGAAACTCGCGAATCGTGTCGCGGTCACGAACCAGTTTGTCCCAGTAAAAGTGACCGGACTCGTGACGGAAGTGACCGAGCAGGGTGCGGTAGGGTTCGTCCATTTGCTCCCGCATCCGCTCCCGCTCCACCGGATCCGCCTCCGCGATGTTGAGGGTGATCAGGCCGTCCTCGTGGCCGGTGAGGACCCTCCCGGAGTCGTCGAAACTGGGCGAGGTGTCCTCCAGGAAATCGAAGCGCAGACCTTGCAGTGACAGATTCAATTGCAGGAGTGAATGCACCAGCCGGCGTTTGGCCCCTTCCATCTCCGCCCACAATTCCCGATTGCTTTCCTGGCCGAGATTGGGAATGGTGTGGTTCAATTCACAGGCCAGGCAAAAGTCGCCGGAGACCTGCATGGGCACCATCCAATTACATACCGCCTGGTCCCGGTAATTTGCGCACATGCGATACAGACAGGAACCGCCGACTTCTTTCCACAGCCCGTCCCCCGCGGGTTCCAGCGCCGCCAATACCAGCCGGTCCGGCAG
>JAGYLC010000108.1 GCA_018401235.1 Kiritimatiellia bacterium | reverse complement strand
CAGGTAAACACTCCCAGGGGAATGTGTACGGTGATGTTCTTGAGATTGTTCTCCTCCGCCCCCTTGATACTGATGCGTTTGCTTTTCACCACTTTACGGCGTTTTTCCGGCAAGTCGATTTTGCGCAGTCCCCGCAAATATTCCGCAGTCAGGGTCTTGGTCTTCAACAGTTGCTTGGGAGTGCCCTGAAACACCACCTCGCCCCCGTGCCTTCCCGCCAACGGCCCCATATCCACCACATAATCCGCATCTCGAATGGTCTGCTCGTCATGCTCCACCACCAGCACCGTGTTGCCGCTGTCGCGCAATCCTTTCATGGTTTCAATCAGTTTGAGATTATCGCGCTGATGCAGCCCGATACTGGGCTCATCCAGTACATACAACACCCCCATCAATCCCGACCCCACCTGGGTGGCCAGGCGTATCCGCTGCGCCTCTCCGCCCGACAAACTTCCGCTCTCCCGGTCCAGGGTTAAATAGTCCAACCCCACATCGTTGAGAAATTTCAGGCGGTGGTGAATCTCTTTATACACCTCCGACACGATTTGCTTCTCCAGCGGCGTAAGCGTCAACACCTCAAAAAAGGCCAAGGCGTCCTTCACCGACATCCGGCATACCTCAAAAATATTTTTCCCGTGCACGGTGCAAGCCAGGCTCAAGGGATTTAGACGGGCGCCCCCGCAGTCCCGACACCGCATGCGGTTCATGTACTGACGCAACCGCTGCCGGGTGTAGTCGCTGTCCGTTTCCCGCAGTCGCCGTTCCAGATTGGGAATCACCCCTTCGAAGGGTTTTTCATAGCTAAGCCGACGCCCTCCGCGAACCAGCTTCATTTCCACCACCTCGTCCCCCGACCCGTACATCAACACCTGACGGAAGTCGGTGGGCAGTTTGTGGTAGGGCGTATCCATGGAAACCCCATAGGCGGCGGTCACCCCCCGCAGCAGCTTCTTGTACCACATCACCATTCGACGTCCCCCGCGCTTCCATGCGTCCACCGCCCCCTTGTCCAGACTCAGCTCCGGATCGGGAACCAGCAGGTTCTCGTCAAAAATCTCCATGTTGCCAATTCCTGCACAGGTTTTGCAGGCACCATAGGGACTGTTGAAAGAAAAATGCCGGTTTTCCAGTTTGTCGTAACTTTTTCCGCAAGGCAGACATGCGAAGTCTTCGCTGAACAGTTCGTCCCGCCAGCCGCCTTTGCCGTCCTCCACCATCGCCAGCATGCGCCCTCCCCCCAACTTGAGCGATAACTCCACGCTGTCCGCCAGGCGGGGCCGCATTCCCTGGTCGCTCACCAGCCGATCCACTACCGCTTCAATGCTATGCTTGGTTTTCTTATTCAGCTTTAGAACATCGTCCAATTCCACGATTTTTCCGTCCACCCTCGCCCGCACGAAACCCTGATTGCGGATGTCCTGAAATACTTCCAGATGCTCCCCTTTGCGCCCGTCGATGTAGGGCGCCAGAATCATCAGCTTGCTTTTCTCCGGCAGTGCGCATAATTGGTTGATGATATCCTCGGCGGTCTGGTGGGTCAGCGGTTTTCCGCATTCCGGACAATGAGGAATGCCGATGCTGGAATACCACAGGCGCAAATAGTCGTAAATTTCGGTGGTGGTGGCCACGATGGATCGCGGATTCGATCCCGCCGTGCGCTGCTCAATGGAAATCGCAGGGGAGAGTCCTTCGATATGATCGACATTCGGCTTCTGCATCTGATCCAGAAACTGCCTCGCGTAGGCCGAGAGACTCTCCACATATTTCCGCTGACCCTCCGCGAAAATGGTGTCGAAGGCCAGAGAGGATTTACCCGATCCGCTGAGTCCCGTGATCACGGTCAGCGAATCCCGGGGAATGGTCACATTCACATTTTTTAGATTGTGCTCTTTGGCACCCTGAACAATCAAATGGGTTTTTGACATCTCAGGGCTTCCACAAATAGAGGAATTGAGAGCGTGTATTCAACGGATACAACAGCTCAGGTGCCCGTAAGGAAAAGAGGCTGGCCCAGCCTTCCTGCACCGAGATTTCATAAAATCCGGCTTCTTCCACTCCCAGCAGACTCAACACCCGGGCACGGGCGTAATCGTCGTACCCGATTTCGTCCACCAGTCCAAACTCCTGGGCGGCCGGCAGCGTGAACACCCTTCCGTCCAACAGCGAGTGATCCTCCGCGAATTCAGGGGTGAAGGGACGATGTTCCAGTACCAGATCCCGGAAGCGCACATACATCTGGTCTACCACTTCCTGCAAAATCCGGCTGTGCTCGGGATCGATCGGAGAAAAGGAATTCAGCAAGGCTTTGTTATCACTGGAGGTCAGGGACACATCCCTCACCCCGATTTTTTGGCTCAACTCATGCATATTCAGGGCGGAAATCATCACCCCGATAGACCCCACCACCGAGGTCGGCTGGGCTATCAACACATCCCCCGCCAGAGCGGCGTAATAGCCGCCCGACGCGGCCATGTCCCCAATATGCACCACAATTTTGCGGTCTGGATCCGATTGTTTGAAGCCCATCAGCGCCCGGTAGATCTCATCGCTGGCGGTCACCCCGCCCCCGGGGGAATTCACTTGCAGTAAAATGGCCTTGACCCGCGGATCGACCGTAACCGCCTGAATTTCCTGAAGCAGTTTGCTCACCGGATCCAGACTGCTGCCGAAAAAGCTGGCGGGGACCTCGCGAAAGATCACGCCTTCCAACGCAAGTATCGCCACATGGGTATCCGCCCGACTGGATCCCCAGGCCAGGGTCTGGTCCACCACCGGAAATTCCCGGTATCCATAACCCGGCATGCGGCTGCCAATGTCCGTGCAGGTAACCACATTGACCAGCAGGCTGACCCCCAGAATCGTCCACAACATCCAGTGCGACTTCCGGCGACGGCGGGGAATGGGTGGAGGTTGCGGAGATGGCGGCGGAGGCGGCATGGCGGACGTTTCGGGTGTATTCATATTGCCA
Organism: Kiritimatiellia bacterium; assembly: GCA_018401235.1. Lineage (GTDB taxonomy): Bacteria > Verrucomicrobiota > Kiritimatiellia > SS1-B-03-39 > UBA6053 > UBA6053. The sequence continues at coordinate 5,523 of JAGYLC010000108.1, read as the reverse complement.
TTCATTTGTAGTTATAAATTGGATTATGGGGATTGAACAATACTATCTCCCAGCGCGGCATATGCGCAACTAAAGTTTTGCATGAATTTAAACTTTTTGCCTAAATAAGCAATTGACGGATCGCCGTAGGGACTCGGGTTAGACATTCTGCCAGCCATGGAGTTCGTGATCAAACAACTCGTCCGCGGCAATGGGTCCCCAGGTCCCGGGAGCATAAAAATGCAGAGGAATCCGGGCATCACGCTCCCTCCAAGCACGCAAAATTGGATCCATAATGCGCCAGGCCGCGTCCACCTCGTCCGAGCGCATGAACAGGGTCGCATCCCCCCGCATCACGTCCATCAACAAGCGCTCATAGGCCTCCGGCAGGGTGCCCTGGTAATTCTCCGCGTAGTTAAAATCAAGTTCCGAGTCCTCCACTACCATATGCATGGAGGGACGCTTGGTGGCAAAGTGAAGGGAAATCCCCTCGTCCGGCTGAATACGAAAGGTCAGCAGATTCGGGCGGGAATGGGTGAGATCACAAACGTCGTTTTCGCATTCCACGGTGCGGAAAAGCTCCATCGGCGGTTTCTTGAATTGGACGGTAATGCTGGTTTGCTTGCGGGCCATGCGTTTGCCCGTGCGTAGATAGATCGGCACCCCGGACCAGCGCCAGTTGTCGATAAAAAATTTGGCCGCCACAAAGGTTTCCGTGCGCGAATCCCCCGGCACCCGATCCTCGTTCACATACGCAGGCACGTTTTTACCCTTCAATTGACCCGCCGCGTACTGGGCCCGCACCACCTGCTTGCGCACGTCATCCAACTTCGGAACCCGGATGCTTTGTAGCACCTTCACCTTCTCGTTGCGTACGGCATCCGATGAAAAGCCGCTGGGAGGTTCCATGGTCACCAGACACAGCAACTGCAATATATGATTCTGCATCATATCCCGCATCGAACCCGCCGTGTCAAAATAGGCGCCCCGCCCCGACTCCATGCCCACTGTTTCGCTGGCGGTCACCTGAATATGGTCCACATAGGCACTCTTGAACACCGGCTCGAAAATGGTGTTGGCAAAGCGGAACGACAAAATATTCTGCACCGTCTCTTTGCCCAGATAATGATCGATGCGATACACCTGCGACTCGTCCAGAAGTCGCAAAATATGATGATTCAGTGCCCGGGCACTGTCAAAATCCCGACCAAAGGGCTTTTCGATCACCACCCGGCTCCACACCGGCTCGTCGGGAGGATATATCAACCCCGCCTGCGTGAGTTTTTCGGTGACCGGCTCAAAAAAAGCGGGGGCGACACTCAGATAAAACACCCGATTGGGCGGGTAGCGTTTCTCATCATCCAAGTCGACGCGCAGACGTCGAAAGGAATCATCCTCATCGAGTTCCCCCTTGAAATAGTCAATCCGTTGCACAAACGCGGTCAATTGCTCCTCCGAGCCCTCCACCCGCTGAAAACGGCTTATTTCCTCCCGCATTTCCTCCCGGAAAGTTTCGTGGGTGTAGTCCCGACGTCCAAATGCCACAACTTGCAGCCGTTCCGGCAGGCGCCCCTCCACATCCATCGCATACAGAGCGGGCAAAAGTTTACGACGGGTCAGATCCCCGGTCCCCCCGAAAATTACCACCGTTTGCGAATCCTCCACCCGCACATCCGGTATGCGAGTGGTGGAAGAATCCGTGGCGGACGAATGAAAATTGACTTTTGCGCTCATAGGCCACCTATCTTCACCGCCACACCCCACATTGTCAAGCCCGTCCGGGAAATCCTGTCAATTCAGGGTCTCTTTTGAGCTGTACTTCCAAGCTGCGCCACTCATACGGTCGGACCGTAGGTCCGCGAAGATGTCAGCCCCATCCAAGGAGCGAGCGACGCAGGGTGGGGTTCAGACCTCAGTTTGAGGACGATTTTTACAAAAGTTCATCGAATAAACCAAACCCTGAGCTCGCCTCGGGGTGCGGAAGATTCACTACCGGAATTCGCCCGTTCCATACCCCCGCCCCACCCACCCCGCCGCCGTTAGCTTCCCGCACGCGGGAAGCTAACGGCGCAGCGAAGGCTGTGAGGCTGCCGGTATCGTGAGTGAGATTTCTCCGCACTCCGAGCGAGCTCCGAGTTTGGAAGTTGATCATAGCCACACATGTGAATCTGCGAACCCTTGCTGTCAAAATACTATGTAAACGGAGGTCTGGTATACTCGTCAGGGCAGTGCCCTTGGACGAAATCCCACACACGGTACCTCATCTTGAAGGGATGAAAATCCCTTCAGGGTTACATGGTAGGGGAAGGGGAAGGACTCCAGGGGCGCGCCCCCTAGCTGTTGAATGGGATGCCGTTGGCATCAACACCACAAAAATCACCAACCTGTGTCAACCGAATAGGCATGAAAAATCCTTTGCGACCTTTACGCCTTTGCGCCTTTGCGCCTTTGGGAGAGTCCTTTTACTCAAGCCAAAATTCGTGTCTATTCGTGTGCATTCGTGGTTAAATTTTTCACCACAGCAAGATCAGGTAAAGTCCGGCTTCAACACCACCGCGCCAAGAGGCGGGACGCGGAGGTTGACCGAATGTTCGCGTCCCATCCAGGGGGTCGCCTCGCTGTGTACGCCTCCCGCGTTTCCGAGGTTAGTGCCGCCGTAGTTGTCGGAATCGCTGTTGAACACTTCCCGATAAAATCCGGGGGCGGGAACTCCGAGACGATACGATTCGCGCGGAACGGGGGTGAAGTTGAGCACCACCACTACCAGATCTTTCGGGTCTTTGGCTTTGCGAATAAAGGAAAGTACACTTTGCTCACTGTCGTGCAGATCGATCCATTCAAAACCTTCTCCGGAGAAGTCGAGCTCGTGCAGTGCCCGATCGGAGGTAAACAGCTTGTTCAGGTCGCGAACCAGATTGCGCAACTTGAAGTGGGGATCGTACTGGGTAAGATGCCACTCGAGCTGGCCGCTGTCCTGCCATTCGTTCCACTGACCGAATTCGCAACCCATAAACAGGAGTTTTTTGCCGGGATGGGTCCACATGTAGGTATAGAGTAATCTCAGGGTGGCGAATTTCTGCCAGGTATCTCCCGGCATTTTATCCAGCATACTGCGTTTGCCGTGCACCACTTCGTCGTGGGAGAAGGGCAGAATGAAGTTTTCATTAAAGGCATAAATCAGAGAGAACGTGATCTCGCCATGATGGTATTTGCGGTGAATGGCATCCTGCTGGATGTATTCCAGGGTGTCATTCATCCAGCCCATGTTCCATTTCAGTCCGAACCCGAGTCCGCCCAGATACACCGGACGGCTGACCATGGGCCAGGCGGTGGATTCCTCGGCAAACGTAAGGAACCCGGGAAATTCGGCGTGCACGATTTCGTTGAATTTCTTCAAAAACGACACCGCGCCCAAATTTTCACGTCCGCCGAACTCGTTGGGAACCCAGTCGCCGGCCTCGCGACTGTAGTCCAGATACAACATGCTAGCCACTGCGTCCACCCGGATGCCGTCGAGATGGTACACATCCGCCCAAAACATGGCCGAACTGAGCAGGAAGGTCCGCACTTCATTCCGGTCGTAGTTGAAAATCAGGGTGCCCCAGTCCCGATGCTCGCCCTTGCGGGGGTCGGCGTGCTCATACAAGTGCGACCCGTCAAAGCTGCCGAGTCCATGCGGATCTTTGGGGAAGTGCGCGGGCACCCAGTCCAATATCACTCCGATGCCCTCCTGGTGGCAGCGGTCCACGAATGTCTTGAAATCGTCCGGACTGCCAAAACGCGAAGTGACCGCGTAATAACCGAGGGTCTGATATCCCCAGGAGCCGTCGAAGGGATGCTCGGTAATCGGCATTAACTCGATATGGGTAAACCCCAAATTTTTAACGTAGGGCAACAGATCGTCCGCAAGCTCCTGATAGGTCATGAAGCGTTCTTCGTCGCCTTCCTGCACCCGCTTCCAGGATCCCAAATGACACTCATACACCGAGATCGGCTGGTTCAGGGGATCCGGCTGGGATTCCCGTTTTTTCATCCACTCGGCATCCTCCCACTCGTAGGCATGAATATCCCACACTTTGGAGGCGGTGCGGGGACGCATTTCGCCCGCGAAGGCGTAGGGGTCGGCCTTGTGACTCAGCCTGCCCCCCTGACCCCGAATTTCGAATTTATACAAATCTTTCAAACCCAAGCCCGGAATAAACAGCACCCAAATTCCCGAGGCACCCAGGCTTTGCATGCAGTGGGACCGGCCATCCCAGCGGTTGAAATCGCCGATCACACTCACCCGCTCCGCGCAGGGAGCCCACACCGCGAAGCGGACCCCGGACACCCCGTTCATTTCCAGGGCGTGCGCGCCCATATAGTCATAGGTCCGGTAGTGGGTCCCTTCCCCGATCAGATACAAATCCGTGTCCGGTATCCGCACATGGAAATCATCCGCATAAGGATCCTCCAACACGCGCTCCCCGCTGTCGCGCTCGTCCACTTTCAATGTGTAGGACGACGGCAGGGTCTCAAACTCCGCTTCAAACACTCCGTTCGGATGCACGCGTTCCATCGGAGATTCACCCGACTCCGTGACCACTGCCACCTCGCGGGCGTGAGGGTAAAAGGCCCGAATACGCCCCCCCTCTCCTTTTTTAGCGGGCAATCGCCCCAATACCCCGTAGGGATTATAGTGCCTGGCATCCACCAGACGGGTGATATCTTCCGGGTATGCGGGTTCCGTTTTCTTTTTTTTCGCTGTGGCCATAGAGGTATTTCCTTACAAAGGGTTGCCTTAGTGTGACATCCCTCGCCCCCGTCGTCAAACGTTCAGGGGGGGGAAAGTGAAAAAATGCGGTATTCCAACTCCCGGGAACGCGGGCATCCTGCCCGCAACCTCCATTTAAGCGGGCAGGATGCCCGCGCTCCCGGGGAAAATTCGGAAACATCCTGTATTGACTCACCACAAACCCTCCCGTATACAGATCCGTAATCCATGGGGTGACCTGCTAACAGGTCTGAGATGGCATTTTGTGATGCCGAACCCACGAACCTGATCCGGATGATACCGGCGTAGGAATGGAAGACAGCTCAGTGCCTGTTCTATTTTTCGTCGGTCCGGTATAACCTGATAACCCTGGACATCGAAAAATGAAAATCTGCCTCCTCGCCTTCTGCCTGCTGATTGCCGCCCGTCTGACCGCTCAAATCGGCCAACCGGGTGAAACCACCACTACTCTCACCCCGCTGGTCGTCGGATCCGATCCCACCGAGAGTCGTCTGCCCGGTTTCAGCACCAGCGCCACCCGCCTGAGTTCCGAAGAGCTGCAAAACCGTCAAGCCAAACATCTCCAGGACAGCCTGGGTATGGTTCCCAACCTCCATTTTGCCGGTGCCACTTCCCGCCCCCGTTATCTGCAATTGCGAGGCGTGGGTGAACGCGGTCAGTTCGCGGGCGGAGGCCCTCCCAACTTTTCGGTCGGGGTACTGATGGACGAAATCGATTTGTCCGGTTTCGCCGGAGCGGTCTCTCTGTTTGATGTGGAAACCGTCGACGTG
>JAGYLC010000107.1 GCA_018401235.1 Kiritimatiellia bacterium | reverse complement strand
GCTGCTGTATGCCGTGAATCCAGAAGAACTGAAAGGGAGAGCCTAATGAGGATCAAAACAGGAATGTGTTCAGTGACCTTGGCGAAATGCTCTGCGGAGGAGGTCCTTTCGATTGCGCTCCGCGCCGGTCTGGATGCGATCGAGTGGGGCGGCAATGGACATGTGCCGCACGGCGATGTCGAATGCGCGCAGCGGATTCGCGGGTTGACGGAGAAAGCGGGTTTGGAGGTGTCTTCCTACGGCTCCTATTACCGGGTAGGAGTGAGCGAAGCGGCGGGGCTGAGTTTCCAGAGTGTTTTGGACAGCGCGGCGGCGCTGGGGGCACCGACCATACGGGTCTGGGCGGGTGACCGCAACACCTGCGATGCCGATGCGGCGTATATTCAAAACGTGGTGGACGACACCCACCGGATCGCCGATCTTGCGGCGGAGCGGGGAATTTCGATTACCTTTGAGTTTCATGGCGGCAGTCTGACGGACCGCAACGAAACCGCCGCCCACTTTGCCGCACGGGTCCCGCACCCCAATGTGTATTTCTCCTGGCAACCGCCGCATGGATACAGCCTCGAGCATTGCCTGGAGGGACTCCGCGGTCTGCTGCCGCGCCTCAGCACGGTTCACGTGTATCACTGGACCATTGGGTCTTACGAAAAAAACACCTTCAACGAAACCGTCCGTCCGCTAAAATGGCCGGAGGATTTTTTCCGTCATCCCCTGGGGGAGGGTGCCGAGCGATGGAAAGCGTATTTTGAGGTGGTCCGCACCAGCGGGCGCGAGCATTTCGCCTTGCTGGAGTTTGTGAAAGACGATTCGCCGGAGCAGGTGATTGCGGATGCGAAATCTTTACAGAATTTTTTGGCCGAACATAAGGGCGCTACCGATCCCCTTTCGATGAGGGGCGCGCTGTGAAGTCAGTCGTGACTAGGTTGCGTTCGGGAGGATTTCGCTACCTATGGCGGACGCTGGCAACCCTGGCGGGCATGGCGTTGCTTTTGGTCTTCTTCGGCACCGGTCTGCGCCGGAATGTCAGTCCCCGGTCGGAGACCTCGTTGCCCGATCCGGAGCTGGCCGCCCGAAACGCGGCGTTGCGGGAGCCGGTGATCGACCGCACCCGGGCACCGGATTTCTGGCAGGATGTGGAGTACAGCGAAGGCGAACAGGCCGACTGGTGGCCAAAAGGCGAAAGCCCGATCCTGCGGGAACTGGTCGATCAAGGCAAGCTGCCGCCAGTCGCTGAGCGCGTCGGCCCGGAGCCGGTGGTCTACCGCGGGTTTGAGGGGGTCGGTACCTACGGCGGGGACTGGTGGCGGGTGGTGAGCGACGTGGACGGGGTTCGTCTGGCGCTGATGTACGAACTGAGCAACAACACGCTGGTGCGTTTCAGCCCCTACGGCGAGCCGATCCGCCCTCACCTGGCCCGCGAGGTGGTGCCATCGGACAACTATAAAATCTGGACGGTCCATCTGCGGCGCGGCGTCAAGTGGTCGGATGGCGTGCCCTTTACTTCCGAGGACATTGTCTGGTGGTGGGAGAATGTGAAGAAAAACGACAACGTCGGATTCATCGACGAAACCATGAAAGTCAATGGACAAACAGGTGAGATTGAGAAGATCGATGACTATACGCTGCGCTATGTGTTCCCCGAACCCAATCCCGGCTGGTTGCGAATGCAGGCAGGCGCCGCCGGTGCGCTCTACATGCCGGGGCCGAAACACTATATGCGGCAGTTTCATCCGAGCGAGGGCGACCCGGAGCTGATTGAGCGGATCTGCAAAGACCTGCTCATCTCGCCCAGACAGCTTTTCAGTGAGAGAAACCACCCGCTCAATCCTGAACGCCCGAAACTGGGACCTTGGATCTTTCGCACGCATCGCAGCAACGGGCCGTGGACGGCGGTGCGCAATCCCTACTATTTCGCGGTGGACGAAGCGGGCAATCAACTGCCGTATCTTGATCGGCTGGTCTTCCGGCAGATCAGCGTCCAGCTTCAACCCAAGGCGGTGACCGATGGCGTTAGTTCTTTTGGCGTGGCTAATCGGGCCGATTACGGCAGCGTCATTTCGCAACAGGAAGCCGGTGCCTACCAGGTGCGCCACTGGGCGCCCGAAGGTCGGGGACGTTTGACGATTACCCCCAACCGTCAGCTCCCGGCCTTACCGGGGGACACGGTTGCCGCACAGAAACGCGCGTTGCTCCGCGACAAGGAATTCCGGCGAGCCCTGTCGGTGGCGATCAACCGCCAGGCGATCATCGACGCGGAGTTCAAGGGCGTCGGCCGCCCCGCCGCCCTGATGCCGACCGAAGGAGTGCCCTGGTTCGATGCGGAGGTGCTGCGGGCCAATGCGGAGTATGATCCGGCCCGGGCCAATGCGCTGCTGGACGACCTTGGATTGACCGCGCGTGATGGCGATGGCATGCGCCTGCTGCCGGACGGCTCGCGTCTGACCTTGTTTATGATTGCGCGCCCCGGCGAGACCGCGCCGCTGCAGTTTATGGTGGACGACTGGCGCGAGGTGGGCTTGCGGGTCATTTTGCAGGAAAAACCGCATCGCTTGTTTTTGAGCATGGCCCAAAACGCCGATCTGATACGAGCCGGTGACAGCAGCGCCGGGGATCTGGGTTGGGGTGCGCTCGGTGCCGGAGGGCCGTATTGGGATTGGTACTACGCGGGCGGCATGCATGGCGACGAAGAAAGCCAAGCCGCGCAGATCAAGCAGCCGGACGCGATTGAAATCGAGGCCATGCGCGCCGGGCAGGCGGCCGCGAACACCTTCGAATTGGAGGAACGCACGCGCCTGGTCCGGAAGGTGATGGAGATCGCCCGAGACCAGGTCTGGGCGATCAATATCGGAACTCCCGGTCCGGTTGTGGTTGCGGTCAAGGAAGGCCTGCGGGGAGTGCCGGAACGGTTGCTGTTCAGTTTTGGTCTCAATTCCCCCAATAATGCTTGTCCTGAAGCCTGGTACTGGGAGGATCCAGAAACCATCAACGGCACCCAGTCGGCCACGGCGGACTATCTGCAAGGCCGCCGGAATTCGATCCTTGCCGAGATCCTGAGCGCGACCCCGAGCCCGCAGATGGCCACGGCATCCGTCGATGCGAATGGGGCGGCATCCGCCACCGCCCTCGGTGCACTGTTCAAATGGACCATGATAGGGATTGTGCTTGCCGCCTTGCTTCTGCTGGTGCGGCGCCACCCCTTCGTCCTCCGGCGACTGGTGATCATGGTGCCGACCCTGACCCTTATCTCCATCATTGTCTACACAGGCGTCCAGTTGCCGCCGGGCAGTTATCTGGACACCGTCGTGGACAACCTGGAACGCAGCGGGCAGCGCGAACTGGCGGAAGCGCAACTACGCCAACTCACCGAGATGTATCACCTGGGGGAACATCCCGTGAAGAACTACCTCCGCTGGACGGGCCTTTTGTGGTTCACCTCCTTCGATGGCGCCGACCGCGGTCTGCTGCAGGGCAATCTCGGCCGCTCCATGGCGAACAACGGGGCCTTTGTCAGCGACCTGATGGGCGACCGACTGGCGCTGACCATGACCATTTCCTTCGGCACCATTCTGCTGACCTGGCTGGTCGCCATTCCAATTGGTGTCTACTCGGCCGTGCGCCAGTATTCGCTGGCCGACTATGTATTGACCATAGGCGGCTTCATCGGCATGTGCATTCCGCAATTTATTCTGGCGCTGGTGCTGATGCTGGTGGCCCGGGAGCTGTTCGGAGTCACCGTGATGGGACTCTTCTCGCCGGAGTATGCCATGCAGGAGGCCTGGTCCTGGGGCAAGGTCGCCGATCTGCTCAAGCACATCTGGCTGCCTATTCTCATTGTCGGTGCCGGCGGCACGGCGGGGATGATACGGGTGATGCGCGCCAACCTGCTCGACGAGCTGAAGAAACCCTACGTGGTCACGGCCAGGGCCAAAGGGATGCGGCCGGTGAGGCTGCTCTTTAAGTACCCGTTCCGCATGGCGCTCAATCCGTTCATCTCCGGTATTGGCGGGCTCTTCCCTATGCTCATCAGCGGCAGCGCGATCGTCGCGATTATCCTGAGTCTTCCAACCGTGGGGCCGTTGCTGCTGGATGCGGTCATGTACGATGATACGTATATGGCCGGCTCGCTGCTGCTGGTGCTCAGCTCACTCAGCGTCCTGGGCGTGCTGGTCAGCGACCTGCTGCTGCTCGCGCTTGATCCCCGAATCCGCTATGAGAAGTAATAGGAGAATGTAACTGATGGAACCGAAATCCAACGATGTGGGCAGTATGACGCAATGGCAGTTGGTGCGGCTGCGGTTTTCGCGGCACAAGCTGGCTGTCCTCTCGCTCTCCGTGCTGGCGGTGCTCTACGGGGCGGCGATCTTTGCAGAGTTCGTCGCGCCGTATGCCGCGTCGGACAAGCATTTGGATCAGATTTATGCGCCGCCGGGCAAGATCCACATGAGCCTGACCCGCGGCATGCACACCTTCCCGATGCAGATGGTCCGCGATCCGGTGACGCTCACCACCTCCTTTGTGGAGGACCGCGCCAATCCCGTGAGGCTGGGCCTGTTTGTCAAAGGGCGTCCCTACAAACTCTGGGGGCGCATCCCGATGGAGCGGCATCTCTTCGGCGTGGTTGGGGGGGGATGCGTGCGGGGGACGAGTTCGAGTGACGGGGGAGGGGTGCCCGCAGGGCGGGGTGGGTTCTCCCCGTCCTCGGCCCCTCTTCGCTTGCCCCCGTCCCTCGCCCCCGTCCCTCGCCCTTCGGCGGAGCCGGCGCCCTTCTTCCTTCTCGGCTCCGATCAGTACGGTCGCGACGTGTTCAGCCGCATTGTCTTCGGGGCCAGGATCTCCCTGTCCATCGGGCTGGTGTCGATTGCGGTCTCCTTTGTTCTCGGGGTGATCATCGGCGGCATTTCGGGATATCTGGGGGGAACGGTTGATCTGCTCGTGCAGCGTCTGATTGAGATTCTGCAGGCGATTCCGCAATTGCCGCTGTGGATCGCGCTGGGCGCCATCCTGCCGGCCGACTGGCCCCCGCTCTGGATCTATTTCGGCATAATCATTGTTCTCAGTTTCATTGGCTGGACCGGTCTGGCTCGAACGGTGCGCAGCAAGTTGTTGAGCCTGCGGGAGGAGGACTACGCGGTGGCCGCGCGCCTACTCGGCGCCAGCCACGGGCGCATTATCTTCCGGCATCTGGTGCCGGGCTTCACCAGCCATATTATTGTCAGTCTCTCCATGGCCATTCCGGGGATGATCCTGGGCGAGACCGCCCTGAGTTTCCTCGGGCTGGGTCTGCGGCCTCCGCTGGTGAGCTGGGGGGTAATGCTGCAGGATTGCATGGATCTGGACATCCTCTCGCGGCATCCCTGGATCATCATGCCAACCGTATTTGTGGTCATGACCGTCCTGGCCTTCAATTTCGTCGGCGACGGCATGCGCGACGCGGCGGATCCCTATCATTAAATCTCAATTCTTTGTCTCAAGACAGATTAAGCAGCGGAAATTAACAAAGGAAAATTCAGACATGAACTCGAATCGGACCATTTTAAAAAAGAAACCGAACATTGTCTATTTCTTTGTGGACGACATGGGTTACGGCGATGCGTCGTGCCTAAACCCTGATGGCAAGATCAAGACTCCGAACCTCGACCGGCTAGCCCGCGAGGGGATGATTTTTACCGATGCTCACTCAACCTCGGCAGTCTGCTCACCGTCGCGTTACAGCGTGCTGACCGGACGCTACAACTGGCGCTCTTCATTGCAGCAGGGGATTGTCAGGGTTTATGGAGATCCGCTGATTGCCGAGGACCGACTGACCGTTCCCGGGTTTCTCAAGCAGCACGGCTACAAAACCGCCTGCATCGGCAAATGGCATCTGGGTCAGGGTTGGGATTTCGAGGCCGACGAGGATTTTCAGCCCAGGCCAGGATATGACGCTACGCCAGACGTGATCTTGATGCAAGCGACAAGCAGCGGCTTGGCGTTGGCGGGAAGCCTTTGCAAACCGACCACCAGCGGACCCACAAAACGCGGCTTCGACTACTATTTCGGGGTTGATATACCCAACTGGCCACCCTACTGTTTTATTGAAAATGACCGCACCGTTGGTATTCCATCGGAATTTCTGCCCGCACGTCTTCTCGGCGACAATCTAGCCAGCCTGCAAGGTCCCGCCATGCCCTACTGGCATTTCGAACAGCTCCTGCCGACCTGGGCGAAGAAAGCCGATGCCTACATCCAGGAGCGGGCTGAAGAGGATGAACCGTTCTTCCTCTATCTGCCCATGACTTCGCCGCACACCCCCTTGTCGGTCAACAAGCAATTCATCGGCAAGAGCGGATTGAACAATCTTTACGCCGACCTGGTGATCGAGACGGATGATGTGTTCGGGCGCGTGTTGGATTCACTCGAAAAATATGGCGTTGCCGACAACACCCTGGTGATCTTTGCCAGCGACAATGGCTGCGCCCACTACGTTGGCGCGCGGGAAGACGGCGGCAACTGCGAAGCGGCGATGGAACCGCAGGGACACTTCCCCAGCGGCCCCTATCGCGGCTACAAATCCGACGCATGGGATGGCGGCCACCGCATTCCCTGCATCGCCCGCTGGCCCGGGGTAATCGAACCGGGCAGCATGTGCGATGAGCTGGTCTGTCTCTCAGATCTGATGGCGACCTGCGCCCAAATTGTCGGCGACACACTGCCGGACAGCGCGGGCGAGGACAGCGTCAGCATGATGCCGCTGTTCAGGGATCCGCAGTCCAAGATCCGAGACCATATCGTGCACCATTCCATTGATGGCAAGTTCGCCATCCGTGACGGACATTGGAAACTCGTGCTCTGCCCCGGTTCCGGCGGCTGGACGAAGAACGATGCGGAAGCCGCCGAGGAAGGTTTGCCGCTGGTCCAGCTTTACGACATGCGGGCCGATCCCGGCGAACAGCACAACCTCCAGTCTGAACACCCCGGAAAAGTTCGGGAAAAGATCGCCCTGCTCAAGAACCTTGTCTCCATCGGTCGCAGTACCCCGGGGACTCCACAAGCTAATGATGCCGAAGTCGATATTTGGAAGCTCGACACCATGCCAGCCCTTGATCTCGCGGCACTGGATGACTACTAGTACGTCACACACATAAATAGATATCGTCATGCAAAACGAAAAACGGAAAAACATGAAATCAGCCATCACAACCTTTGGAAACAGAATATGAGTTCACGCCACACTCCGCCCGAGCCTGAGGTCATCGACTCTTGCTCCCCGGATTCCTCGTCGACTTCCTCCCCCGCGGCCTCGGACACCGTGTTGGATGTGCGGGAATTGCGGGTGTCTTTCTTCACCGAGGAAGGGGAGGTCCGGGCGGTTGACGGGGTCTCGTTTGCCATGAAACGCGGGCGGATTCTGGCGTTGGTCGGCGAGTCCGGCTGCGGCAAGTCGGTCACCAGCTATTCGATCCTGCGCCTGATCCAGAAGCCGGGCAAGATCATGGGCGGGAAGATTCTGTTCTCCCCGGCTGGGGAAGGGAGGGGGACGAGGGCGGAAGACGGGGGCGCGGGCCAAGTTCTTCACTCGCACTCGACACCCGCACTCGGCACTCCTATTGACATCACCGCGCTGGCGGAGAACAGTGACGAGCTGTTCCACCTGCGCGGGGGGCAGATCAGCATGATTTTTCAGGAGCCGATGACGGCGCTGTCACCGGTTCACACCGTCGGCAACCAGATTTGCGAGGCGATTCTGCTGCACCAGAACCTGAGCAAGGCCGAAGCCCGCGCCAAGGCCGTTGAGATGCTCGGGAAAGTGGGAATTCCCGGACCGGAGAAACGCATCGATCAATATCCCTTCGAAATGAGCGGCGGCATGCGGCAGCGCGTGGTGATCGCCATGGCTCTGGTCTGCAACCCGGAAATTCTGATTGCCGACGAGCCGACCACGGCGCTGGATGTGACCATACAGGCGCAAATTATGGGGCTGATGAAAGGATTGCAGCGCGATCTGGGCACGTCGACGCTGTTGATCACGCATGATCTGGGGGTGGTCGCGCAATTGGCCGACGATGTGGCGGTCATGTACCTGGGACGCATCGTTGAGCGCGGCGATGTGCGCACCCTCATGAAGCATCCGAAGCATCCGTACACCATCATGTTGCTGAAATCCCTTCCGAGCATGGCCCTAAATAAAGCCCGGCTGCCGTCGATCAAGGGAACGATTCCGTCGCTGAAGGAGATGCCGCCCGGCTGTCCGTTCCATCCCCGATGTCCCTTCGCGGTGCCGGGGCGCTGCGACATCGGAACGCCGCCGCCGCTTGAGGATGTCGACCAGGACCATGCGGCGGCATGTCTGCGCTGGCGGGAGATTACCGCGGAAGAGATCGACCGCGCGGACACGGAAACAGGGAGCGAAGGAAATGATTGAACCTAAAGAGGAAAAACGTATGAACCCTTCCACTCAGAATTCTTCTCCGTGTCTCCGTGCCTCCGTGGTGGAACCGCTGCTGTCCGTGCGGGGTCTCTGCAAGTATTTCCCGGTGAAGAGCAAAGGCTTCCTCCAGAAAAAAATCGGGTCTGTCCGGGCGGCGGACAATATTTCCTTCGACCTGATGCCGGGGGAAACCCTGGGGTTGGTCGGCGA
>JAGYLC010000106.1 GCA_018401235.1 Kiritimatiellia bacterium | reverse complement strand
GCATGTTGAGGGTTTCCCAGGTGGCGAAGGTGTCGCCGCTGAAGCCCACGGGAGTGCGGTGGCTGCCGTGGTCGCCCCAGCGGGAGAAGACGAGGGGACGTTTTCGTCCGCCGCGGGCCAGGTCACGCGCGTGCAGATGGTTGAGGTACCAGAGGGGATCCACGTCCGGCAGGTCCCAACGCTCGCCCTGCTGCCAGTCAATCCACCAAAAGTCCACTCCCTGCGCCTCGAGGGGATGATGCAGCTCTTCAAAATAGGCGCGGAGAAATTCCTCGTTGGCGAGTTGGAAGGGAATGACGTCTCCTGCGGCGGGATCGCGTCCCAGGCGGCGGCACATGCGCCCGTAGGCCGCCTCGTGCGGGGCCACGCCTTCGTGCGGGTGCAGGTTCAGGCAGACGTGGGCGCCCTTGGCGTGAAGGGTGGAGAGAAAACCCTCCGGGTCCGGGAAAAACGCCGGATTCCAGGAGTAGCCGGTCCATCCGGTGTGGTGGGGGTTGTAGACCACGTGCCAGTCCATGTCCACGACGCAGATGGAGAGGGGGACGCCCGCGGATTCGAATTGACCGACGATCTGCAGGAGATCCTGATCCTTGTAGGGCCACCAGCGGCTCCACCAGAGTCCGAGGGCGAATTTTGGCGGCAACGGGGCGGGACCCGTGAGGCGGTGGTAGTCGCGCAGGGCCCCTTGGTAGTCGTGGCCGTAGCCAAAGAAATAGAAGTCCTCGCCGCCGGCGCCGGGGCGGGGTGCGAGAAAGCCGTCGGGTTTCAGCAGCAGCGTGCGGCTGTCGTCCAGCACGGTCCAGCCCTTGCGGGAAATGACGCTGCCGGTGAAGCGGTGGCGTTCGCCGCTGTGCATGTTGAGAGTGCCGTTGGCGTTGTCCAGGGTGCGGAGCGTGCCGGGGAGGTCTTCAAGATTGGGGCTGCCGTGGGTCCAGACAAAAGAGCCGTCGGCGGCTTCGATGCGCAGGCTGTCGGCCGAGAAGCCCCGTCCATTTGGCACATGGCGGAGGGTGAGGGCGGAGCTGCGCCAGATACGGACGCCATTTTCCTCGCTGCACGCGATGTCCGGGGCGTCAAGATCCCGGCACAGCACCGTTTGGGTGGGACCATCCACAAACACGGCGTCCGGGGCATACTCACAGCGGATCAGTCGCTCGGTCAGGAAGGTGAAACGATAGTTCATGCAAGGCCTCTTTCGGTGGTGTCAGGAAGAAAAAGGCTCCCGGAAACCGGGGGCCTGCATGTGTGCTTTGACTGTGAGTCGGGTGCGGCCTCAACGCCTGCGGCGGAACAACAGCAACGATCCCAGCGCAATCCCCACCAGCGCCAGGGTGCCCGGCTCGGGGATGACCATTACGCTGTAACTGTCCACCCGGAAACGGGGAGTGTTGTTCTCCCGCTCAAGGTTAAAGTAAAATCCGAAGGACTGAACATCATTCAGTGTGCTGCCACTGAATGAAAAGTCCAAGGGGGCGCTGTTGATCGGCGCACCGGTGGGATCCCAACTGCCCCAGTTGATGATGCTGAGATCCTCCTGGGCAAAGCTTCCGTTTCCATTTGTGGTGTAGGCCGCTTCACTGAGGTACCAGTCCGTGCCATTCTGCACCGCAAACCGGAAAGTGGTGGATGTGGCACTGTGATCACTGATGTTAAAGGAGGCATCCACCTGATTGAGGGACACCGTCTCTGAATCAAAGCCATTGAGGAAGCCCGATTTTTGGAAGAAAATCATTCCGGAAATGGTTGAATCCCCCGCTCCTCCCTGGATCCGGATGGTGGAATTTGTATCGCCAAGGGCTACCTGATTTGCAGCAAAATTTGCGGGGGTACCGTTTGTCTGGTGGTTTTGTAACACGCCGTAAAATAAATCGCTTTTGCCTGTGGGTGCCTCATAGCCAGAAAATGGAGATGTTGAAACAGGATTATCCTCACTGAATTCAAACGTACGGGTGCCTCCGTTATCGGTACCGGATGGGAGCTCGAGGTTTCTGGAGCTGGGAACATATTGTCCTGACCAATCCACAAGCGAAATGGATCCCGCTGAGGCCCAGAGGCTACAGCTCAATATCATCATACTGCACCAAATTTTATTCGTGTTCATATTTTGTCTCCAAATTAGGGAATGAAGTAGAGCGGATGTAAACGGTTACATTGTGTTGGTGAAGAAAGCAATCTTTTTTTGAATTTTTTTTGGGGGGCGTCGAGACCAGAGCCTTTCCCAAAGACAACAATATGCATGGTGTCAAAATTGACGGCAGGGTCTCCCGGGTTACTGTGTCTATTTTCGTGTCCGTCAGGATCATCAAACCGATAAATAATCAAAGCGATAAGGAGTTACGATGAACAGAGTACGAATCCCACTTTTTTGCATCCTCTGCCTAACGGGATGGGTAACCGCGGGGCCGGGGATGGAGATCCGATTTACGGGCCAGGTGCGTACGCCGAATGTAAAGCGGATTGGGGTAAACGTGGACGACACCAGCTGGGATGCGGGAGCGATCACAAAAACCCGGGCTGCATTCAATTTTGAAGGGACGATGTATCGATCCATTTTCTGGGGACCGGCCCAGGATACCGCCGGCGTGTATATCTGGCAGGATCTTTCGCGGCCCCCTGAGGATTTTGGTGCGATGGAGCGGGTTGTGGGCGCATCGTTCAAGGTGCTGAACGGCCCGGCAAAAGGGGAAACCGGAACCATCATTGCCGTGGAAAAACGGCTCTATGATGACGGGAATCAGCAGCATGAACTCCATTATCTGGTGTTTGACCGCGAGCTCCCCGCCAATCCCGGAAGGGATTGTGCGGTGATGGTGGAAAAGGACGGCCGTCATGAAGGACACTTTAATGTCAGCGGCGCGGATACTGCGGGGTTCTGGAGTTCCGGACCTAATCTGAGTCTGGTACAGGGCGACACCGCTTCGGGGTCATTTGGACAGAGCGCCCTGCGAATGGAGGGCGGGGAAGACCCGGCATTTATCCGGATTCCGGGTAAATACACGGCGTTTGCCGAAGTGCGCGGGACGTGGACGCTGCGGTTTAAGGCCCGGGCTCTGGACGCGGAAGCAAGGATGAAGGTGGAGGCGCCGGAGATGCGGGAAGTTTCTCTGAACCCGGAATGGACAGAGTTTGCCTTTACCTTCCAAATTGACGAGCAACCTGGCGCCCCGGTCTTTTCATCCAAAATCAATGTCACAGACGGGGCGGTGCTGATTGACGACATCCTTTTCCGGCATGAGGGAGAAAACCCCACGGAATTCGATGACCGTTTTGTGGCGGCGCTTCAGGACTTGCGGCCCGGTATTTTGCGGTTTTTGCAGATGGGCGGGAATACGGTGGAAAATATGATTCGTCCCCCGGTGCAAAAGTTCCGATTCAGCGGCTCGCCCTGGATGCGGACCGGGCCGCGGGGCGGTCCGTTCTGGCATAAATTTTCCATGCATGAATTCTTTGAACTCTGTGCATACATCGGCGCCGATCCATGGTTCTCCCTGCCGGGCGTCCTTCATCCGGAGGAGCTGGAGCAATTCATGGAATACGTGGCCGCACCGGCGGACACGGGATTCGGAAAAGTCCGGGCCGAGTTGGGTCAGGAGGAACCCTGGACAGAAATTTTCGGAGAAATCATTGTGGAATTTGGCAATGAGGCCTGGAATCAGTGGGGGCCGTTTATGGCCAGCGGTTACAATGGTCCGGAATATTGGCACGACCTCTTTGCATCCGCCCGCGAATCGGAGTGGTACCGCCCGAATATTGTTTTGAGCAGTGCCGGACAGAATGTGAATCAATGGCTTAACCGGCAGGTGATGGAGAATGCCCCCAATGCGGACCTGTTCGCGATTGCGACCTATCTTATCCACCGTTTACACCCGGAGGTGGAGGAGCGGCTGTCCGAAAACGACCCCGAACTGTACCGATGGCTTTTTGGAGTCGCCACCGACTACCTTCTGGAACATGAGGGGATGCAGGCCACGGCGGCGGAGGCCGCCGCGCGCGGACTGGAGCTGTCGGTTTATGAAACAAATCACCATGCGGCAGATGGCGAAACGGGATCCGCATTCCGAAACCGCTTTTTGCAGGGTCTGGGCGGGGGATTGAATGTGGCCCAGAATCATCTCATCATGCTGCAGGAGTACGGGGCCCGGAATCAGGCGTTTTTCACCTTGTTCGGCCATGTGAATAATGCCTATGCCGTTCAGGATGTGCGCCTTTTCGGCGCGGTGCTGCGACTGATGAATGAAGAAACCCGGGTCCGCCCCCACTTTCTGGCACTCCAAGCCCTGAATGAAGGCATTCAGGGCGATTTAATGGAGGTGGAGTACGCGGGTGAAATCCCTGTATTCATCGCGGACACATTTGATGAACGGAACCGGATCTGGGGGGATCCCCTTGAGATTCCCGCCGTGCGGGCACTCCCGTTTGCAGAGGGGCAACAACGGTCGCTGATTCTGTTGAATCTCTCGGTCGATGATCCGGTCCGCACAACCCTGCAGCTGAATGAACCGGTGGTGGGGCAAAGGGCGGAGCTGACGGTGCTTCACGCCGATGATCTCAATGCCCACAATGAGTTGGAGCTGGCGGATCCGGAGGTCGTTCTGCAACAAGGTGAAGAGGTGCTCTTTTATCCGGGGGTTGAACTGGAACTGCCGCCACACAGTTTGTGGGTGCTTCGCTGGGAAGCGGAGCCGGTGCTGCCCACCTATCAGGTCCGATATGTTGGAAACGGTGAAACCGCAGGCGAGGTGCCGGTCGATGAGACGGCTTACGAAAGCGGGGTTCCGGTGACCGTGGCAGCGAACAGCGGCTTATTGAAGCGCACAAATCACAGTTTCGCGGGATGGAACACGGAGCCCGATGGGACGGGCATGGCGTTTGAGGTGAATGACACCTTCACGATGGGTGACGCGGATATGGATCTCTATGCGCAGTGGGTAAAAATCCCTCCGGCCGAGGGTTTTTTTGCGGTGATGTATGATGGGAACGGACACACCTCCGGAATCGTCCCCGAGGAGCTGGAATATTTTGCGGCGGATGAGAGGGTTCCGGTGGCGGTGAGGGGGGATCTTGCGAAGACAGGTTCGGGCTTTATCGGCTGGAATACCCAGGCGGACGGCGGGGGCGAATTCGTCCCGGAGGGTGGTTTCTATACGATGGGTGCGGCCTCGGTAACTCTGTTTGCGCAATGGGAGGCGAGTGCAGGGAAACCGGTGCGGGTCTTTGTGCTGGCGGGTCAGTCAAATATGCGGGGTATGGGGCGAATCAACCAGGCACCGGCGGAGTGGCGTCCCCTGGAGGGTGTGTGGGTCGACGACACAGTGCCGGGGACTCCGGAATCGTTTTCCGGGACATGGGGTGAAATGGCGGAAGCGGACGGGGATCTGGGGCCGGAGCTTTCGTTTGCAGCCATGATGCGAAAGGCGTATCCGCATGAGCGGATCGCTATCGTGAAGGTCAGCCAGGGCGGGACCGGACTGCCCTACTGGCGGAATCCAGGCCAGGGGGGGCACGATACGCTGATGGCGCGTATCGATGTCACGCGCGACTGGCTCAACGCCGCACTGGCGGCAAACGAGATTCCGTACTGGCATTACGGTGGATTTTTTTGGATGCAGGGTGAAAACGAAGCAAACAGCATTGAGTCGGTTGCGGAGGCGTATGCGGGAGATTTTGCGGATTTGGTGGACATGGTGCGGACGCGTACCGGCGTGGCGGAGTTGCCGGTGGTGCTGGGACGGATCAGCAGCCGGCTGGATCCGAATGCGGATGATCCGGGCCCTGCGCAGCAGCCGCAACTGGATCAGGTGCGGGCGGGTCAGGTGTCCTGGGCCGAAAGCGATGCGTATGGCGGCTGGGTGGACACGGATGATTTGCCGCTGATCGATAACTGGCACTTCGGCAGTGGCGGGCAGATCCGGCTGGGACGCCGCTTTGCGGAGGCCTGGTTTGATCTTGCCGAGCCGCGCCCGGGCCTTCGCCTGCGGCGCGCGGAGGGTCAGGCACAGCGCAGCAGCGGAGTGGAGATCCTGTATGTGGCCGAGTTCAGCCGTCCGGTGACAGGGTTCACGGCGGCGGATGTGGAGATTCTGGGGGACACTGGCGCGCACCGGGTGGAAGTCGATCCGCTTCCGCCCGGCGAGGGCAGCCGCTATGCGGTTCGGATCTCGGGGATGTTTTACAGCGGGGTGGTGGATCTGCGCGTGGGAAACGGCGCGGCGCAGGCGGATGGTTCGCTGAGTCTTCCCGGCATCACGGAGGATACGGCGGTGCTGTATGCGGCGCATCCGGCGGTGGATGCGCTGCTGCTCTACGAGCCCTTTTCCGCCCCGGTGCGTCCGCTGCATCAGTTGCAACGCGGCTTTGGCTGGAGCGGCACAGGCTGGGAGGTGCAGAACGGAGTGAGCGCATCGTATGTAACCTCGGTGGCCGCCCCCCTGAGCTATGGCAATCTCTGGGTTTCGCCCGCCTATGCGTCCGGCGGGGATTCGTATAACGCTTCGGCGCGGATGCTGGATTTGGAAAACACCTTTGCAGGGTTCATGACCACGGGCGGGGCGGCGGCGGTGGATCTTCCGGGCACGACGCTGTGGCTGAGTTATCTGATCCGCCCCGGAAACGCCGGCCAGCGTCAGCGTGTGTCGCTGCTGCGGGGCAGCGGGGCGACTCACAGCGATGCGAACAACATGGTCAAGGTGAAGCGGATTGACGGCACCTGGCGGATGGTGGTGTTGAACAATGCGGCAGAGCTGGACACCGGGATCGCGGTGGTGGCGGGGCAGACGCATCTGATGGTGCTGCGCCTGCACATCGGCGGGGCTTCGGACGTCTCCAGTGCGCATCTGTGGGTGGATCCGGACCCGGAAAGTCTGGGCGGGGCGGATCTGGATCTGTCCTCGGCCACGGTCTCACATGTGGTCACCAGTGCTGACTTTACATTCAGCCGCATCCATTGGTATCCGGGCGGAGGCGCGAACGACGGCGCGCTGGATGAAGTGCGGCTGGGCACGAGTTACGCCAGTGTCACCCCTTTGCGCAAAACCGCGGTGGATCCGATGGTTGGGGCAGTGACGGTGACCCGCACCGCCGGCCAGGCGGTCAAGCTCAGTGATCTTGCCCTGCTGGCCGAAAGCCATGACCCGCAGGATTCTCTTCTGCGGCTGGTGAGGATGCCCAAGATGAGTCACGAAGGCGGGGCGGTGCATCAGAGTGGCCGTTGGATTACCTACACACTGCCGGAAGGCGAGGATCCGGCAGAGGATCACTTCAGCTTTCGGGTGCAGAACGCGCTGGGCGGCTGGGCGGACGGGGTGGTGACGGTGCTGCGGGAGGCCCCGCCTGATCCCGGCGGCAGCACCCTGAATATCTCCGGGTTGCGGGCCGTCGGGAATGAATATCATGTGCAAATTTATGGAATTCCCGGGCGTCGATTCACAATCGAATCAAGCTCTGATCTATTCAATCCCGATTGGCGGAAAGTCGGGGAAATCACCATTGGTGAGGGTGGACATGCGGTGTTTCATCACGAGCATGCCGGCCCCGTACAATTTTACCGAACCCTTCCAGGCGGGAACTAAAGCATGCGTTTTTCAATGGTTCTGATTTCTCTGGTCTCCTGCGCTGTGCAGGCGGACACCTGGACCTGGTCGGTCAATCAGTCTGTCCCGGATAATGACTTCAGCGGCCTGCAGAACACTCAGAGCGTGAGCGGCTATGCGGAAGTAATCGAATCGATTTCCGTGCGGCTGCACCTCAGCGGCGATCCGCTGGCCTTTGGTGGCGACCTGTTTGTAAGCCTGCAATCTGATAACGGGGGGTATGCCGTGCTCCTGAATCGCGCAGGGCGCACAGAAGCGGATCCGTTCGGCTATGACAACAACGGCTTCGATGTGCGTTTTGAACTTGGGGGGGCGGATATTCACCGCTACCGCGATTTTGATTTCACGTACAACCCGGAAGGTGCCCTCCTCGGCACCTGGGGAGCGGATGCGCGGCATGTGGATCCGGACCTTGTATTGGACAGCGATGCCCGCACCCGCGACCTTGATCAGTTCACCGGTATCAACCCCAACGGAAACTGGACACTCTTTGCTGCCGATTTGAGTCAATTCGGCACGTCCCGTCTGGAGTCCTGGGGCCTCGATATCGTGGTGGTTCCCGAGCCGGCCGCACTGCTGCTGGCCGGGATGCTCCTGGGTCTTGCGGGACTGCAGGCCTGCTGGAGACGAAAGAGGTGAGGTTAAGCAGAAATCAGAGGGCGGCGGTGCTTCCGCGGGGAATGAGTTCGACAGGGAGGACGAGTCGCCTGGAATTCCGGATGCCATTTTTCAGGGACGCGAAGAGCCATTTTCCAGCCTCCTCGCCGATTTCGCGGGAGGGGGTGCGGACGGTGCTCAGGTCGGCGTAGGCGGCGGCCTCGATGTCGTCGAAACCGGCCAGAAGCAGGTCGTTGGGTGCCTGCAGGCCCATGGCACGGAGAGCGGCTCGGGCACCGAGGGCCATGTTGTCGTTGAGCGCGAAGATTGCGTCCGGGGCGGTTTTACCGGGGCGGTAGTGGGTCTCCACCGCCTGTTGACCGGAGCTGCGGCTGAAGTCGCCTGCCCAGATGCGTTCGGGGGGGAGGGCGATGCCGCATTTTTTCGCTTCCGCTTTGACGGCTTTGAGGCGTTGGCGGGCGTCGTGGTTATCGGGGGGGCCTGAGAGGATGGCGGGGCGTTTGCAGCCCTG
>JAGYLC010000105.1 GCA_018401235.1 Kiritimatiellia bacterium | reverse complement strand
CTCTCCGCACCCCGAGGCGAGCTCCGGGTTTGGTTTATTCGATGAACATCCATTTGGATTTGCGATGCCCATCCGCTATTTTGCCCTTCAAACTGAGGTCTGCTGCACAGATCTGATTTAAAAATTGAAGTAGAATCCGTTTTTTTGCCGCAAAAGAGCGAAAGATTTCAACCCCTATACCCCCGTTCTGAAACAGGGATCAAGGGAAGGATTTTTCTGTGTGTAGGCATAACGTTTACTATTTTTATCGAAGAGTTTCATGAGGGGGCTTTCGGGGTGCTTCCTTTTGCCCGCACTCCAGGGCCGCTGTCGCGGCATATCCGTCCGACCCACCCTGGCGGCAAAATGTGTATACTCGTCAGGGCACCGCCCCTGGCTGACGGGCTTGATCCCGTTGGGATTCAGACCTCATCCAGAGGACATCGGAATCTGCGTTCGATTTCACCAGATTGATCCTTTAAACGGAGGTCTTGACCCCCTTCATCATCTGAAGATGCCCAAGCGTTGACACAGATGCATTTAAATGCATATATTGTTTTATGAGAACGACTCTGGACTTACCCAACGACCTTTTAGAACGCACAAAAATTGAGGCGGTGAAGCGTAGAACCACCATCAAGCAACTCGTAATGGACGGACTGCAACACGTTCTCTCACAAGAAAACAGCCCCAACGCCCCCCCGCAGGCACTAAGCCGTCTTCAATGCGGCTATCGACTGGGCGGAACGCCGCTGAATCGCGAGCAGTCCCATGAGCGTTAAGCGATTTATCGACACAAATGTCCTGCTCTACGCCTACGATCTGGATGCGGGCTCCAAGCGGGAAAAGGCACTCGTTCTGCTTAGCGATGCTCTACGTTCCCCAGCGGAAACCGCCATCAGCGTTCAGGTTCTACAGGAGTTTCACGTCAATTTCACCCGCTTTGGACACTCAGATGAAGATGCAGCAACCTTGATACAGGACCTGTCCATCTTTCACGTGGTCGACAACACCCTCTCCCTCCTGCGCCGCAGCCTGGAGGAAAAAGCCCGCTGGCAGCTTTCACTCTGGGATGCGATGATCCTTGCTGCCGCCCGACAGTCGGGAGCCTCCGAACTGTTGACCGAAGATTTCAATCCCGGCCAGGACTACGGCGGCCTCCGTGCGGTAAACCCTTTCACGTAGACCTCAGCTATGCACCGTTTTTACACCGATTTCTGAAAAAATTTGAACAGTCGCATTCCGATCTCGTCTATGCTACAAATCCACTTTTAAGGAAAAAATTTATGAGTAACCAAATTGATATCATTCAAGATCGCGTAAACGAGGAACATCATTTTGTTGATAAGCTGCGGACCGAAATGGCCCGGGTGGTGATCGGACAAAGCTATCTGGTGGACCGCCTGATTCTGGGCCTGCTGTGTGATGGGCACGTCTTACTGGAGGGGGTGCCGGGGCTGGCAAAAACCCTGTCGGTCAAAACCCTGGCCTCCCTGCTTGATACCAAGTTTCAGCGCTTACAGTTCACCCCGGATCTATTGCCCGCCGATGTATTGGGCACCCTGATTTTTAATCCCAAGGATGGTGATTTCTCCATTCGCAAGGGACCTATTTTTGCTAATTTGATTCTGGCCGATGAAATCAATCGTGCTCCCGCCAAGGTGCAAAGCGCTCTGCTGGAAGCCATGCAGGAGCGGCAGGTGACCATTGGCGATACCACCTATCCCTTGCCCGATCCCTTTCTGGTTCTGGCCACCGAAAACCCCATTGAGCAGGAGGGAACCTATCCCCTGCCCGAGGCGCAGGTGGACCGCTTCATGTTTAAACTCCGCATCGGCTACCCCAGCATCGAGGAAGAACGCCAAATCATGGATCAACACGCCATGACCGGACACAAGGGCGGCCTCTCGCCGGTGGTAAGTCCTGACGATATTCTCCGCGCCCGCAAGGTGGTCAACCAGGTCTATCTGGACGAAAAAATCAAGGACTACATTCTCAGCATCATCTTCGCCACCCGCGATCCCGCCGCTTACAAATTGGATCTGGGCGATTACCTTCGCTTCGGCGCCAGCCCCCGCGCCACCATCTGCCTGGCCCTGGCCGCCCGCGCCCACGCGTTCCTGCAGGGCCGCGCCTACGTGACTCCCCAGGACGTGAAGACCATGGCCCCCGATGTGCTGCGTCACCGGGTACTGGTGTCCTATGAGGCGGAGGCCGAAGAAAAGGATTCCGACTCCCTGATTGCCGATATCCTGAAAGAACTGCCGGTTCCATAAACCCAACCCGCCATGATTTCCAAAGAACTTCTGCGGAAAATACGGGGAATCGAAATCCGTACCCGTCATCTGGTAACCGACGTGCTGGCCGGGCAATACCATTCGGCCTTCAAGGGTGCGGGTATGGAATTCGAGGAGGTACGGGAATATCAGCCGGGCGACGACATCCGCAGCATCGACTGGAATGTGACCGCCCGCACGGGGCATCCTTTCATCAAAACCTTTCGCGAGGAACGGGAATTGACCGTGCTGTTGGTAGTGGATATGAGCGCCTCCCTCCACTTCGGATCGGAGTCACAACTTAAACAAGAAATCGTCGCTGAAATCGCCGCCCTGCTCGCCCTGGCCGCCATTCGCAATCAGGACAACGTGGCCCTGCTCCTGCACACCGACCAGGTGGAACGCTACATCCCCGCCGGCAAGGGCTCGCGCCATGTGTTAAGAGTCGTCCGGGAAATTCTCAGCTTTGATCCCGCCTCCAAAGGCACGGATCTGCGCCCGGCCATCACTTTTCTCAACCGGGTGACCCACCGCAAGTCCGTGGTCTTTCTGATCGGCGACGGACAACTCGAGGCCTCCAGTCTGGAGGCGGCCCGTCTCACCGCCCGCCGGCACGATGTGATCTCCATTCGACTGGAGGATCCCCGCGAATCCGAGTGGCAAGCCGTGGGCCTCATCGACTGGCTGGATCCCGAAACCGGCGAGTACGGCCTCATCGACACCGCCAGCCCCCGAGTGCGCAAGGCCCTGCGGGAGCAGCATCAGATATGGACCACCGAACAGGATCAAACCCTGCGCCGGGGCGGCATCGACTCTGTTTCCATCAGCACCTCCGAAGCCTACGAGCGTACCCTCGCCCGCTTTTTCCGCATCCGGGCCAAACGGAGGGGTCAATGAAACGCTGGTATTTGCTCACACTCGTACTTTTTCTCACGGCCTGTCGACAGCAGGAAGAGACTCCGGTCTTCGATCCGCCCGAGTCCCTGCCCGCCATCCAGGTGCAGGTGTCGAACGAGGAACCCCTGGTGGGCGAAATCGTGGATGTGCAACTCCGGGTGTCCGCGAAGGAGCGCTTGGCGCTGCCGCCGGTGGACGACTGGTTGCATCCCTCCATTGAGTTGCTGAATTCCGAAAGCAAGGTGCTCGAATCCGAAACCGGCTGGCGGCGGGATCATCATCTCCAAGTCACCCTGTTTCAAGTCACCAACGTCACCCTCTTCGCCGAGTCGAAGGTGAGCAGTCTGAACGAGGAACCCGTCGAGTTGAAATTACCCTTCCAATCGTTGTCGGTTCAGTCGGTGTTGGAGGACGATAATGCGCCTCCGATGTTCGGAAGAGAGGACCTGCCCGACTTCCGAGGCCCGGAAGCGATTCGACGCTATCGCCGCAACCTCTGGATCAGTCTGGGGGTTCTACTGGCTCTGCTTATCCTGGGCGCGGTGATCGCTTGGCGGATTGCCCGCAGACCCAAACCGGTGCCCCCGCCGATTCCGCCTCATCACGTGGCCGCGCGGGCGATGGAAGCCCTGCGCGAAAGCGATATCTGGCAAAAACCGGATGTGGATGCCTGCGCGGTGGAGTTGAGTTTTATTCTGCGACGCTACATCGAAGACCGCTTTGAGATTCAGGCCCCCGAGCAAACCACCGAGGAATTTTTGGAAGCGGTGGAACAGTCCGCTCCCTGGTCCGAATCGGAACAGGCGGGGCTCAGTCGATTCTTCTCGGTCACCGACCAAATCAAATACGCCGCCGCCCGACCGGAGCGCGAGGTGTTGGAGGATTTGCTATCTGCGGTCCGCTCCTTTGTGGATGCCACCGCCAACGCGCGCCCTGCGGGGGTGTCGGCATGATCCTGCGCTTTGCCCATCCTTGGTTTTTGCTGCTGTTGCTGGTGGTCCCGCTCTGGTTGTGGGTGAGGATCTCCACCCGCTTCCGCAGCGCCCTGCATTTTCCGTCCCTGGCCAAACTGAAGGCACTGCCGGTATCCAAGGCCCGACGATTTCATCCCCTTTTGCATGTGCTGGCGATCCTGGGATTGATGCTGTTGATTGTGGGCCTGGCCCGACCCCAAAGCGGATTGCGTCAACGCACCGTGACCTCGGAAACTATCGACATAGTCCTGGCCATCGACACCTCTACCAGCATGAACGCCATCGACTTCAGTGAAGACGAGGAAAAGAACCGTTTGGAGGTGGTGATCGAGGTGGCGGAAGATTTTATCGAAGCCCGCGAGGCCGACCGCATCGGTCTGATCGCCTTTGCGGCCATGCCCTACACCAAGTCCCCCCTCACCCTGGATCATGCCTGGTTGGGTGACCGCCTGCGCGAACTCAAAACCGGGGAACTGCCCGACGGTACCGCGATCGGATCGGCTCTGGCCAGCTCCGTCAATCGCCTGCGTGCTTCGGAGGCGGAAAGCAAAGTAGTGATTCTGCTCACCGACGGCATCAGCAATACCGGCGATATGGACCCCTTGAGCGCCGCCGCCCTGGCGAAGGAGGTGGGAGTGCGGGTGTACACCATCGGAGCCGGAGCCGAAGGGCCGGTTCGTTTTCCGGTGCAGGACATGTTTGGCCGCAGCGGATATCGTCAGGTCGAGATTCCCATCGATGCAGAAGCCCTCACCCGCATTGCCGAAACCACCGGTGGACGGTTTTTCAGGGCGCGTGACAACGACGAACTCGAAAACGTGTTCAGCGAAATCGACGAGTTAGAACGCACCGAAATCGATCTCACTGAATACACCCTCTACTCCGAGCAATTCCACTGGCTGGTGGCAGGTGGGCTGGGTCTATTTCTGCTGGAACGCATTCTCGCCGCGGGCCGACTGGGGAGGGTGCTGTCATGAGCCTGGGTGCCCCGGAATTTCTTTGGTTGCTTCCGATCCTGCTGCTGTGGATCGCGTTGGATGTGGGCATGAGCCTTCGACGCCGCAAGCGGCTGCATGCCTTTATTCCCGCAGAGTTGCAAGACCGCGCCCGAAAGCAGGCCGGACCCGAACTGCGCGTCCTGAGGCAGGTGCTGGCTTATCTGGGACTTTTGCTGGTGGCCTTCAGCCTCAGCCGTCCCCAGTGGGGCTACACCTGGCGCGAGGCTCAGCGGGAGGGGCTGGATCTGATGGTGGTGGTCGACACCTCGAACAGCATGAGGGCCGATGATTTCAAACCCACCCGACTCCAGCGGGCCAAATGGGGGATCGAGGAATTCGTGGGACAGCTCCAAGGGGACCGTACCGGGCTCATCGCCTTCGCCGGCGAAGGCATTTTGCAGTGCCCGCTCACCCTCGACTACGGGGCTTTCATGATGAACGTGCAGGACCTGTTTCCGGGCATCGTCCCCCGGGGAGGCACCCATGTGCAGGCGGCACTGGAGAAGGCAATCGAGAGTTTTGATCCCGCGTCCGAGGCGGACAAGGTGATCCTGCTCATCACCGACGGTGAAGCCCACGAAGGAGATGTGGATGCCATCATCCGTACCCTGCAAAGAGAGGATATCCGGGTGTTTGCAGTGGGAGTGGGCACCCCGGATGGATCCCTGATTCCCCTGGATCCCACCGCGAATGAATTTCTGCAGAATCGCAACCGGGAGGTGGTGAAAAGTCGACTCGACGAAGCCACCCTGCGTAAACTCGCCTCCGGCACCGACGGCTTGTACGTGCGGGCCAACCCGCGCGATTTCGGAGTGGCTGAACTCATCGAGGAAGGGCTTAAACCCCTCAAACGCGCTCAGTTGGAAGCGGAACGGGTGCGCGAAATGGAAGAGCGCTTTCAGATATTTCTGGGAGCGGGACTACTCTGTCTGTTGCTGGAAGGACTGGCCCGATTGCCGGGCGGCTGGATCAACCGGAGGTCGACATGAAACGGATCCTCATTATTTTAGCGTTGAGTGTGGGACTGCGGGCGGAAGATGCCGCACCGGAACCCTTTGCCCGGGCGCAGATTCAGAATTTTCTGAGGGAGGCTCAAGAAGCCTATGTCAGCGACGATCCCGAAGCTCACCTGGAGGCCGCGCAACGCTTTCAGGCTCTGCTGGATCAGGCGCCTGAAGGCGAACTCAAAACCGAGGCTCTAAAGTTGGCCAAAGGAATGGCACTTTTAAAAGCTGGCAAACCGGAAGAGGCTCTGCAGGCCTTTGAATCCATTACCAGTTTGGAAGATCCGGAGGAACGAAGCCGACTGCGAAATCTGCGGGGACAAGCTCAGATGGACATCGGTCAGGCCGCCGCCGCGGCCGAGGAATGGGACCAGGCCAAAAGCTCCATGGAAGCGGCGGTGGACTCTTTTACCAACGCCCTCCGCGAGTTGCCCTCCGAAGACGCGGCCCGTCACAATCTGGAACTTTCCCAAAAACGTCTGGCGGAAATTATCGAGAAAATGCCTCCGCCACAGGAACAGGAAGATGGCGAAGAGGAAGATGAGGAAGACCAGGAGGACGGGGAAGACCAGGAGGATGAGGAAGATCAGGAGGATGAGGAAGATCAGGAGGATGGGGAAGATCAGGAAGGTCAGGAAGGTCAGGAAGACCAAGGGGATCAGACCGATCCGTCGGATCCGTCGGATCCGACAGATGAAGAAGATCCGTCGGATCCGACCGACCCCTCCCCTGCAGACACCGAGCCCGCCGAAGACCTCGATGCGCAGCAGGCCCAACAGATTCTGGACGCCTTTCTTGAACAGGAAAAGCATCAACGCGCTCAAATCCTTCAACAACGCATCCAATCCATTCCGGTAGAAAAAGATTGGTAGAACCCTGTAAACATGTTTGAGTATTTGTCGTGAAAATTCTTCGCTATTTCATTTTCAGTCTGTTCCTGCTCCCGGGCATCGCCCTGGAAGCCGCGGTCACCCTGGAATTGTCCCGTTCCACCATCTCGGTGGATGAGACCGTGGATCTGATTTTGAAACATGACAACGCGGGCTTTACCCGCAATCCGGATATCCCCCTACCCAACGGACTGCACATCCAGGGCACCTCCAGGGAAGAGCGTATCATCAATTTCGAGCGCGAATCCAGCATCCGCTACAGCCTGAAAGCCTCCGCCCCGGGCACCTACAGCATTGGTCCGTTTACCTTGAAAACCAACCAGGGCGAGCAAACGATCCCCGCGCTCACTCTCACCGTCACCGAGGCCAAGGTGGTGAAAAACAATGACGTCCTCTTTGTCACCCTAACCGCTTCCAGCCCGGAGATAATGGTCCGCGAAACCATCGAACTGACCTTGAGTTTTTACAGCAAAAACACCGTGGGACAGATTAACATAGTGGATTTTCCCAGTGAAGGGTTCAATATGACCGAGTGGCAGGAATTTCAAAGCCGTCCCCAGCTCGTAAACGGAGAGCGTTATCGGGTGCGAAGTTTCGCGGCCCGGATGACGCCCGCCCAGGCCGGAACTCTCGAGCTCAATCCCACTTTTCAAGTCGAGGTCATGGACCCCTCCGCTCCACGCGGAATGTTCTTTCAAACCGGGGCCGCTCGGTGCGGCTTCAACTGGAGGAGCCGATGATTCTGACAAGGTCGCCTCCCCGCCCTCCGAAGGCCGGCCCGATTCTTTCACCGGACATCTGGGTAACTTCCGTCTGAGCGCCAGCGCCTCCCCGCGGGAGGTGACTGCGGGCGATCCGATTACCCTGCGGGTGGAATTGTCTGGCAGCGGCAGCCTCAGACAGGCTCTGCCCCCCAGCCTTAGGGAAAGCGAAGACTTCCGGGTCTACAAATCCCGGCTGGTGAATGAGGATTTTCAGCGCGACGGGCTCACCGGGCGTAAAATCATCGAACAAGTGGTTATTCCCACCCACAGCGGGGTCGACGAAATTCCTGCTTTGGAATTCTCCTTTTACGATACCGCTTCCCGACAGTACCAAACCATCCAAACCAACCCAATCCCCTTGAAGGTGCTGGAAGGTGCCCCCGGCCAAGACCGGGCATCCGCCATCAGCTCCCTCCCCGGTCACTCTCTCGAACTGGCCCCCTCCCTGCTGGGGGAAGACTTAATTTATCTCAAGCTCCGCCCCGGAAACCTGCGGGATCTGCGGGCTCTGGAACCCGGCTGGGTTTTTACCGGATTCTCCACCCTTCCCTTTGCATTGTGGGGACTATTCTCACTCGCCCTAAACCGGAAGGAGCAACGCCGAATCGATGTCGCGGGCACCCGTCGTCAGCAGGCCCCCCGACGGCTGCGCAAACATCTCAGCCAACTTGATCAAAGCTCTGAGGAGTTGTATGCCACGATTTGGTCGATCCTTTCCGACTATCTGGGGGCGCGGCTCAACCTGCCTGCAGGCGAACTGAATCCCCAGGAAGTCATGCAAGTGCTTCCCGCATCGGTGGCAGGCGAATGTCGAGAGCACCTTTCCGAGTGGATGAGACGCTGTGAGCGTGCACGCTTCGCGGGAAGACAGACAGAGGGCTCCGACGACGACCTCCGCCGGGACTTCCGGGACTTCATTCTCAATCTGGACCGGGAGCTTTCGGCATGAAACGGTTGTGTCTTCTCCTTTTACTATGCTGGGCTCCGATCCAGGCGGAAGATTTTTTCGAACAGGCGCGCACCCACTATGACACGGGAGACTTCGAGCAGGCACTGGTGATGTATCAGTCCATTCCCGGACACTCGGCGGCACTGGACTACAACATCGGCAATACCCTGATGCGACTGGGACGTGCTCCGGA
>JAGYLC010000104.1 GCA_018401235.1 Kiritimatiellia bacterium | reverse complement strand
CCGAAACCCTCCCCAACTGGGCTCCGCGCCAAGCGGCCGTCATTCTCGCCATGCTGGAAGCCACCGAACAGGGCGTGCGTGAAGGTCAACCCGCGGACCGCGTGTTGCACAGCCTGATCAGCCGCAACAAAAAATACGGCAGTCGGGATCGGCGCCTCATCGGAGATGCGGTGTTTGCGTGGTTCCGCTGGCACGGTGCGATAGGCTCGCTCCCACTGGCGCGCGGACTCTGCGCGGCCTGGGCCTTGGAAGGCCGTGAATGGCCCCCTGCCCTGCTGGCCATGCTCTCGGAACTCGACTTGCCCCAACCGGAATCTCTGGAGGAGTCCGCCTGCCTGGCGGCTCGTAAGGAGTCGGTGGAAAAGGCCTTTGATCTTAGCCTGCCCCCGGTGGACCAGTGGTTGCCCGAGTGGTGGAAAAAGGAAAGCGCCCATCTAGGTGATTTTTCGGATCGCTTGAAGGAACATTTTCAACGCCCCCCCACCTGGCTCCGGGTGGATCACACCGCGCAATCCCGTCTGCATGACGCATTGATGACGGACGGAGCCGAATGGGCGGGTGACGCCTCTCCCTGCGCCTACGCATTCGAGGA
This sequence comes from Kiritimatiellia bacterium, assembly GCA_018401235.1. Classification (GTDB taxonomy): domain Bacteria; phylum Verrucomicrobiota; class Kiritimatiellia; order SS1-B-03-39; family UBA6053; genus UBA6053. Next base: position 8,430 of record JAGYLC010000104.1, on the reverse strand, counting down.
TGCGGGCAAGGTGCGGCGCTGGATGGATGCACATGGGGATGTGCTGGAAATCCAGGACCTGTGCAGTCAGCAGGTGGTGAAAGTCTGCTACCCGTCTTCGGGCCAGACTTGGTGGGACGCCTGCTGCGGAAATGGCGGAAAAAGTCTGCAACTCCTCGACGATGCCGAGCGGAATCTGGATTTGACCTGCACCGACCGCAGGGAGGAAGTGCTGAAGGAATTGATCAAGCGCGGTCGCCGCCACGGCTTGAGCAAGGTGAGGCGCTACGGCCTGGATTTGCTGTCAAAAGATTTGCAACTCCCCCAAATCGCCTTTGATGGAATTCTTCTGGATGCGCCCTGCAGCGGTACCGGCACCTGGAACCGGAATCCCGACGCGGCTTGGCGCTCCGAGGCTTCCGATGTTCCCCAGGCCGGACGGCGTCAGTTGGGAATGCTCAAGGCTGTCGCCCCCGCGCTCTCCTCCGGCGGAGTGCTGGTCTACGCAGTCTGCACCCTGACCAAAACAGAAACCATCGACGTGATTTCGGCCTTTCTGGCCGAACAGCCCGAGTTCCAACTGGATCCCATTGCCCATCCGTTAACCGGAAGCCAAACCGATGGTACCATTACGCTTCTCCCCCAGGATACCCGCGGAGACGGGATGTATATTGCGCGAATGGTACGGAAGTAAGATAGGCATTCCTGCCTGTCGCACTTTGTTTTTTGGCAGGTTGCCAAATTTATTCAGGCATGATATGAAAGCACCATGTCGAAAAATTATTGCATTGGTGTGTTTCCCGGAGATGGGCACGGCCCATCGGTTATTCAAGCCGCCCAGCGAGTGCTTTCCGCCGCGGCGGCGGCAACGGGCTTCGGAGTGGAATATCGGAAGTTCCCCTGCTCGGGTGCACACTACCTCGAAACCGGGGAGTTGTGTTCGGACGACATTCTTGAGGAACTAAAGGGCCTACCCGCGATCCTGTTCGGGGGCGTGGGGCATCCCGGGGTTACTCCGGGTCTGCTCTCGAGGGAGATTCTGCTGAAAATCGCCGACACTCTGGATCTCTATATTTCGGAGCGTCCGGTACGCTTGATGCCGGGAGTTAAAAGTTATCTGAGAACCAAAAAGGGCGAAGATATCGACTATATCATTATTCGCGAGCATTCCGGGGGGTTGAATGGGAAGATCGGAGGGAACTCGCTCAAGGGCACACCGGATGAAATCGCCCAGGAAAGCTTGATTTATAGTCGGTTTCAGGTGGAGCGTTGTATTCGATATGCCTTTGAAGTCGCGTCATTGCCCACTCGGAAGGGGCATCTGACCCTGAGCGGAAAGAGCAGTCTGCAGCCGCACGCCTACAGCCTCTGGACGCGGGTGTTCGAGGAGGTCGGGGAACACGATTTTCCGCAAGTCAAACGGTCCTATACCGAGGTGGATGACATCTGCATGCAACTGGTCCGCTACCCGGAAAGTTTCGATGTGATCGTGACCGGAAATTTGACCGGGGACATCCTGGCCAATGTGGGCGCGGTGAGTCAGGGAGGCGCAGGGTATGCGTCCATCGGCAGTATTCATCCGGGGAAAACGGGTATGTTCGGTCCCATGCGGGCCAGCCCGGAATTTTATGAGAAGTCGATGCTGCAGGCCAACCCGATTTCAGCGATTGGCGCGGTGGTGATGCTGCTGCGTCACCTGAATCAATTGGATGCGGCTCACAAAGTGGAGGAGGCAATGATTATCACCCTGGCAACCGAAGTGATTGGTGAGGGGACTATGCTTTCCCGCTTCCGCACCAATGAAGTCGCGGATATGATTGTGAATCGGATTCGGTGAACTACGATTTCCCCGTTCCCAGACTGACTTCGCCACTATAGAGAGTATGTAATTCCCCCGCATCGTCGCGTACCATCAGGGCGCCCTGCCCGTTTACATCCTCGGCGGTTCCCTGAAGGAAAGTGCCATTGCCCATTTCCACATTCACACGGCGACCTAGGGTGACCGCGCCCTCGCGCCAACCGGAAAGGATGCCGGAGCTTTCCCCTCTCCAGGTTTGCTCGATTAGGGTTTCCATCTGATGCAACACGGCGGCCAACACTTCGCTGCGCCGCCAGGACCGGCCGGTTTCGGAGGCCAGTGAGCAGGCAATCTCCCACAATTCCCGGGGAAAGCGTTCGCCCGGAGTGTTCACATTCATCCCCATTCCCAACATGGCATATTGGATGCCCTCCATGTCCACACTCATTTCACAGAGGATTCCACAGACTTTGCGACCACGAATCAGCACGTCGTTGGGCCATTTGATCTCCACGCCGTCCACCCCCAATTGACAAAGCGCCCGATAGATGGCGGTGGCCGCGAGTAGAGGCAGTAAGGTGGCATCCTGGGGTGAGAGCGGGGGGCGGAGCAGCACCGAAAACTGCAGGCTATCCCCCGCCCTGCCGAACCAGGGACGTCCCCGTCGTCCGCGTCCGGTTTCCTGTACCTCCGACAGCACCATGCTCCCCTCAGGAGCCCCTTCCCGGGCCAGCAGGCGGATATCGTCGTTGGTGGACCCGGTCACTTCCTTGTACACATATTCCCCGACGGCAAAGCGGGTTCCCTGCAGAAAGGCACGCATCACTTCCTCCCGCAGACTGTCCGGATCGCGAATCAGACGATAGCCCTTGCGTGGACTGGACTCAATTTCATAGCCCAATCCCTGCAGTACCTTGATCTGTTTGGAAATCGCGGCCCGACTTACCCCCGAAGGGTGGCGCAGCACTTCGCTGCTGACCCACTCCGGCTCCGCCCTGCGCAATTCTTCTAAAAGCCTGATGTTCATTTTTTCCCCCATATTACTCTCGCACCTAAATCACGAATATGCGGATCCGATGTCAAAACGGCACAGTCCCGCTCCCTCGCCTGCGCCGCAATCAGGCGATCGAAGGGGTCCGCATGCAATCCTGGCAAATGGCCGCTTTGATAAATCACGGAATCGGACAGAGGTAGTTCCAGAATCGAGAAAAACTTCCGGCGGGAAGGTATCCACTCCTCAGGAGGAAGGGGAAGGGGAAGTTTGCCAACCCGGTACTTCCACACAATTTCCAGCACGCTGACCTGACTCAGCAGACGTGGATTCCGGGTGTCGTTCAGCAAAGTGGCCGCTTCAGTGGGAATTCGATCCGGGTCCAATGCCAGCCAGAGAAAAGCACACGTGTCCAGGAGCAGTTCCTTCACAAACCCCACTCCTGAAGTTCCGCAGGATCCAGAGGTTCAAATGCGGATGCTGGAATTTCCAGCCGATCGTCCAGAGTCTCGCCCACCTTCGGGATACTTACTGTAGGGGGCTCGTCATAGGGAACCAGTTTCGCCATCGGACGGCGTCCCCGCAAAATCACAATCGTTTCCCCCTTCTGGACCCGGTCCAGATATTTGGACAAATGTGTCTTCGCTTCATGGGTGGCAATTGTTGTCATGAAATACATATATACAACTAAGTCAACTTAGTCAAGTATTTTTATAAATCACCTGTTGCATTATATATCAATATTTTAAGAATCACCTGTTGCATTCTTTTAAATTTGCTAATTTCGTGTTTTCGTGCTATCGTGCATCTATGAATGTTACAGTGAAACTGAATCAAGAGCTCTACGTCTCCGCCCGTCACCGGGCGGTCGATGACGGTTTGTCGCTGTCGGCCTGGCTGGCGAAATTGATTGATCGGGAAATCGGTGGCGCATCCTCCGTGGATTCTGACAATCTATTGGACTGTTTGGGGGATGAGCGTTTGGCGGAACGTGACCTGCCTCTGGATACAACTTCCGACCTGCCCAAGGACATACAATGGTGACCCAGCGTTATTTAGTGGACAGCAATGTGTTGTCCGAGATGCGAAAAGGCCAGAAGGCGGATATAGGGGTCCAAGAGTGGGCCGGAAACGTTTCCAAATCAAACCTCTTCACTAGCATGATTTGTATGATGGAAATCAAGCTCGGTGTGTTGAAGGCCATGCGAAAGGATCCGGATTTTGGTGCAGTGCTCTTGGACTGGTACGAGAATCGCTTGAAACCATCGATGTCTGGAAGAATCCTGTCTGTGGATCAGACCGTTGCAGAAACCTGTGCCATTTTGCAAATGCAAAGGAGCCTGCCCTTTCGGGATTCCCTGATCGCGGCGAATGCAAAAGCGCAAACGCTCACTTTGGTGACCCGAAACACCAAAGACTTCATGAACCTGGGTGTCGATGTTCTCAATCCATGGGATGTGTCTTGATGAAAAAGGGTCGCCTCCGGGGCTTGACAGTTTAGGGATCTTCACTATTTTATGGGCATGATCACTTTTTTGAACCTGCTTGCACGATTGCTTCTCCTTCTACGCGAAGGCTGATGTGGCGTGTGTGCATTCGAAAAACGAAACCAACACCCGCCGCTGTCCGGTGGGTGTTTTGTTTTGAATCCCCCCGTGCGGTGGCGGGATAACTCAAAAGGAACGAATTATGACGGCAAATACTGAATCAGATCGGGTATTGATTTTCGATACCACCCTGCGCGATGGCGAACAATGTCCGGGCGCGAGTATGAACCTGGGTGAAAAACTGCAGGTGGCTCAGGCCTTGGCCCGCTTGAAGGTGGACATTATCGAGGCCGGCTTTCCGGTGGCTTCGCCGGGTGATTTTGAAGCGGTGAAGCAAATCGCACAAACGGTAAAAGGCCCCCGGATTGCCGGACTGGCCCGTTGCGTGGATAAAGATATCGAGGTGGCGGCGGAAGCGGTGGCCCCGGCGGGTGACCGCGGGCGTATTCATGTGTTCCTGGCCACTTCCGCGATCCATCGTGAGCATAAACTCCGCAAAGCGAAAGCCGAAATTATCAAAGCGGCGGTGGCGGGGGTCAAAAAAGCCAAGGGCTTCGTCGAGGATGTGCAGTTCAGCCCGGAGGACGCGTCCCGAACCGAATTGGATTTTCTGGTCGAAGTTACCGAAGCGGTGATTGATGCGGGGGCAACCACCATTAACATTCCCGATACCGTGGGCTATGCGATTCCTGAGGAATTTGGTCGCTGCATCGCCTATCTGAAAGAACACGTTCGCAATATCGATCAGGCCGTGATTCACGTCCATTGTCACAATGATCTGGGCCTGGCGGTGGCGAATTCCCTGGAGGCGGTTCGGAACGGCGCCCGCGGAGTCGAGTGTACCATCAACGGAATTGGCGAGCGGGCGGGCAACTGCTCGCTGGAGGAAATCGTGATGGCCCTGCGCACCCGCAAGGATGCCTACGGCGAATTGTGGACAGGAATCCACACCCCGGAAATCTATCGGACCAGCCGCTTGGTGAGTCAGTTGACCGGGTTGCACGTGCAGCGCAACAAAGCGATTGTGGGCGCTAACGCCTTTGCCCACGAATCCGGCATTCACCAGGACGGCATGTTGAAGGAACGCAGCACCTACGAAATCATGAATCCGGAGGACATTGGATTGACCACCGGATCCGAATTGGTGCTGGGCAAGCATTCTGGTCGACACGCCTTCCGTGAGCATATTCAGGAGTTGGGATTTACCCTGGAAGGTGAGCGCCTGCAGCAGGCCTACGATGATTTCATCAGCCTGGCCGACAAGAAAAAGCATATTTACGATGACGACCTGATTGCGATTCTGCAACAGCATCTGGAAGTGGTTCGCGGTGCCTACGTGCTGAACTACCTGCATGTGTCCACGGGCAACATTACCGTTCCCACCGCCACCGTGCGTCTGGAGAAGGACGGAGAGCTGCTCGAAGATGCCGCCTGCGGGGACGGCCCCGTCGATGCGGCCCTGAACACTATTGAACGCATCACCCAGGTCAGTGCCACGCTCACGGATTTCGCCCTGCAGTCCATTACCACCGGTAAAGATGCGCAGGGAGAAGTCACGGTCACGGTTCGCTTCGAAGACGGCAGCCTGCTCACGGGCAAAGCCTCCAGCACCGACATCGTCGAAGCCGGCGCCAAGGCCTATCTGAACTGCATCAACCGGTTTTTGGCAAAAGCAGATCAAGCCTGATCAGATCAGACTTCTGATCTGAACATTAAAATAGCAATGCTTGTCCACACTTGACAGATAGACCTATTTGAGTGATATACAAAATATCCGACGGACAAAATTCGGCTTCACGCCGTGTGTTTCAGGCTTTCGAGCCAGCGAAACCTATATCCGCCGGTTTTTTATTTGCACCGGATCCGGCGGAGGGCGTTTTCGAGTCAAGTAGGGTCCATCATTTGGATGGTAGCGATAGCTTACATCCATTCGATTCCGTTCCAGAACATACCGGCGAACTACCCGCATGTCTTTGATGACAAGTGTCATTCACATTATATCCATACTTCCACCATCACTGGTACATCAAGTCAAGAGGCTGGTGTGAGGTTTTGGCGGCGAAACCTATTGTGCATAGAACGAATCCCGCATGTCTTCCGCATCCATCCATATCTTGCCAAGATGAAACACAGGAACTTTTGGGGATCGCGGAGGTGCCGCATCGGGATAACGGGCCAACCACGTCTCGGATGCGCGTCGAATCACTTCGCTTACAGGCAAATCTTCATGCTCCGCGTACTGTCGCAGTCGGCTCATCAGGGGATCCGGTAATAAAACTTGAATTTTTTGCATGGAGACATGCTGTGCATAGATGAATGGATGTCAAGCAGAAGTCCTGTTTACAGTGAAACAGACGAGTTTTTCCCTTTCTCCTGATAAACCGACCGGTTAGCTTTACGAGCTTTCGCCAAACCCTCCCTTCGCACCAGATCCGTGAAAGGGTCGAATTCCTCCGTCTCCACCTCTCCGCTCAACAAGACCGCCATCAGCATACATTCTTTTTCCGCCGCCGCCTGTTCATCCTCCCGAACAAACGCGCGATACAGTTTTCGGTGCAGACTTAGCGATTGATACACATCCCGGTCCGGGGATTCCAATAGCGCGGCCTGACAATACGCGGCGCATGCACGTCCGTTATCTTCCTGACGCAGGTGATCCCCCAACTGCTCCCAGGCATCCTCATTCCGGGGATACCTCTGGAGATGCTCCTGCAGAATTTCACGCCTTTCCTCCGGCGAATCGGTCAGGGACAGGCTCACGGCCAAATAGTGCCGCGCATCTTTCGGGAGAAAGGGCTGCATCCGCGCCATCCAGGTCTCAATCGCCTTCGGCAACCCCAACTCCTCCAACGGCATTTCCCCAAAAAGGGATATCTTGATCTGAGTTTGAGAGCGGATCATGGCCGCAAACACATCCTCAAGCAGGGAAGGCATCACGAAATCCTCCTCCTCCAGATCCGGAATTTCAAAATCCTCCGGCAAAAGAAAATCCGGACCCAGGCCCAACACCGTTTCGGCCAGAATGTCTTCGGTTCCCCACAACAGCGACCAACCCCGCAACAAGTCGGACAGAATCCGACTCGGAACCGACAGCCAGGGAATCACCTCGTCCCGGACCTGGATGGCCATGGCCCGGCGTTGCGGCAGCGTTTCGTCACCCGACTCTCCGATTCCCGAATAAATGATCACCGTAAAACACCAGGCCGACATCCGCGCCAACCTGCGCGAACAGGGAGCCAAGTCCCGGGCCTTGGCCAGACGCGATGCGGCCTGCTCCCAGTCACCTTCTTCAAGTGCCGCCCGAGCCTCTCCCATCCACCACAGAAATTGAGGCGAATAGAGCAGATCGGAGCGAGCCCTCACCCAGGCCCGCAGCAAATCCCCCGAAGTCAGCCCCAATTTCAGGGTCTTGAACTCCGCCTCCAACGCCGGGAATTCATCTGTCGAGCAATCCGACAGCCTCGCCACCAGATCCCATCCCCGACTCTCCAGTTGAGCATCCTGCACATTTTTATTCATACACCTTTTCCCTGCCTTATTCCATAGAAGCCGTACACCGAACTCGCCGCACAAAATCCGCAGCTATGGTTTTCCCACTGGATTTTCGGAAACAGGTTTTTCAACACAATTTTTTTCATCGGTTTCTCCTTATCGATCAAAACAGAATGCACATCCTAGCACAGACCCTCGGACAACCACGGTCTGAGTATCAAAAGAATTTCGTACGGCTGATTTTCATAAGGACATTACCCATTTTTTTGCGTAAAGCGCATATTAGCCTTTAAAGACAGGATATATCGATTTTATCATGTGAGATGCGGAGAATACGGACAGGATGACAGGATGGGCAGGATCATGTCATGAATCATGTTGAGTCGTTTTTTTTTGCATGTACCCTCCTTCGGGCTGTAATGGTTTGATTATGATGAACAGGAGTTGATCCGGATAATCTTGTTATCCTGTCAAAAAAATACCCGTTCACTTGGCAAGCATGATCCCGTCAAAAAATGGGGAAAGTCCTGATTTTCATTTCTTGACATCCTGAAAGGTCCGGAGATGGACTTGGCTGATTTCACGTAAAGGCAGCGCGGTGATGTGCTCGGTCAGGGGATAGC
>JAGYLC010000103.1 GCA_018401235.1 Kiritimatiellia bacterium | reverse complement strand
ACATGTTCGCTGATGGCGACAAAGCGGTCGACGCGGTTCGCGGTTCGTTTGTCCCATACGCGCAGAGCGGAAAGCACTGGTTTGAGCAGCAGGCGCTTGGCGGGGTGGGGAAAGTAGTCCTGGTGAAACAGCCAGGCGTATCGCATGGGGGTGAAGCAATAGCAAATGTGCCGGGTGTGGGGTGCGGTTCGAATACCTTTGGCCACACAGTGACTGGTACTGATCATCACCTCCAGATCGGAGGATGGTTTCCAGGAGCGGATCATCCAGGGCATGATCGGCAGAAACATACGGTAGTGATCGAAAATGCCGGGGATGCGTTGAAGCGGACTGGTGTGAATAGGATGGGATTCGATTCGCTCCGAGACTGATCCCGGATTGTGCAGCAGGGTGTAAATAGGCGCTTCGGGAAATGCATCCGCCAGCAGTTCCAGCACCCGCTCGCCGCCGCGCATGCCCGTGAGCCAATCGTGGCACAAACCAGCCTTTTGTCCGGCCTTTTGACCTGCCTTTTGACCGGAGGAAAATGAGGTGCCGCTCATAGCTCTTGGCGCAGCCAGCGGGGGATCCATTCGTAGGTGCGCAGATCCACCTCGCCGTTGTGAATAAATTCGTCGAAAGCGGTTTCCTCCGACACGGGTCCTATCGGCCCCTCCAGGGTGGCTAGGGGAACCGGTTCGGCACTGTGGCCGCGGATTTTGATGGGGGTGCGGTGATCCATGGTGACCAGTAGTCGGTAGGGTTCGCCGCGGGCCTCCATTTCCCGCCAGACAGGTCCCACCACCTGTTCATCAAAGGCTTCGATGGCGGAGGTTTTTAGTTTGGCGTCGCCCACGTGTCCGCATTCATCCGGAGCTTCAATGTGCACATAGGCAAAATCCTGACGGCTCAAGGCCTCCAGCGCGGCCTCGACTTTGCCGGCGTAATTCGTGTCCACCCAACCCGTGGCCCCCGGAATAGAGGGGGTGTCGAGTCCGGCCAGCACCCCGATGCCTTTCACCAAATCCACAGCAGTGATGATGGTGCCGGTAAAATCATACAATTCCTGGTAGGTGGGAAGGCGCAGAGCGGGGCCTTGTCCCCACAGCCAAATCTGGGTGACCGGGGTTTCACCGCGTTCGATCCGGGCCTTGTTCACCGGGTGCTTGGCCAAGATAGGTTTGGAGGCCTCCATGAGATCGATCAGATCCTGTGCCCGTGGGCCTTTGGGGAGGTGGGGGGTGATGTCCTGAGTGAGGATGTCGTGGGGCGGCATGGTTACCGGTTGGTCGGGACCTTCATTCCACACTACCAGATGACGGTATTGCACGCCGGGATGGAAAGTGAGACCTTCGCGTCCCAATTCCGCCTGCAAGGTTTCGATGATCGGGGTGGCATCCTCGTTGGAAATATGCCCGGCGGAGTAGTCCACCATGCGGTTATCGTCGATGTTCACTAAATTGCAGCGAATAGCCACATCGCTGGGAAGCAGGGGGATGCCGGCGCCCGCCGCTTCAATGGGGGCGCGTCCGGTATAAAATTCCCGGGCATCATATCCAAGAAGCCCCAGATTGGCCACATCGCTTCCCGGTGGCAGCCCCGGTGGAATGGTATCCGCCAAATAGAGATTTCCCGCCGCGGCGATTTTGCGCATATTGGGAATGTGCGCCGCCTGTAGAGGGGTTTGATTGTCCAGTTCGGGGCAGGGCCAATCGCCCATGCCGTCTCCAATTAATACCACTGTTTTCATACAAATTCCTTAGCTTCGTTCCCCGACCTGGAAGAGGGTGCGCACTTCCGCGGCGCAGCGCACATAAACCTCCTCAAAAGACCCGGTTCCATCGATTTTCGTTACTCCGTGCAGTTCTCCATATTTCTGAATCACCGGCACGGTTTTGATTTCGTGCTCCCGCAGTCTGCGCACGATTTTCTCGGTGCCGTTGTCGTAGGGCATACAGGCGTCGGTTCGGCTGCGGCGGTCCAAGCGCTCCATCAACTCCAGCACGGGTACCTCAATTTCGATCACCATGGAAGCCGAACATCCGTATTTCTTCAGCAGCCCATCCAAAATATAGGATTGAACCAGGGTGCGGGGGAACCCTTTAAAAATGAAGCCTCGCACGTTTTTGGCATTTTCCAGGCGACGCTCGATCAGTGGAATCACAATTTCATCCGGCACCAGTTGTCCATTTTCGTAGAGCGACTGCACTTGTTTCCCCACGGGGGTGCCCGCCGCGATTTCCTCGTCCAGCATGCGTCCGGTGGCCATGAATTCGAGTCCGAATTCCTCTGCCAGGGCCTTGGCCTGGGAGCCGCGACCGGAACCCGGGTACCCAAACACCACCAAGCTGACCGGTCGCTTATTGTATTGCTCCCGGGCAATGCGACTGACATCCTCCCGCACCTCCTCCACGGTTTGGGTGCCGTCGACATCCATGCGCAGACCCTTTTTCTGGTAAAAATCCAGCACGGGTAGGGTTTTTTCGTCGTATTCCTTCAGCCGATTGCGGATTACGCTTTCATTGTCGTCGCTGCGACCGGAGGTTTTGGCCCGTTCGAGCAGTCGGCGAACCGATTCCGCTTCCGGCACCTCCAAGTTGACCAGGCAATCCAGGCTGGTGTTGAGCTTGGTCATCAGGCCTTCCAAAATATAGGCCTGGATGCGGGTACGCGGAAAGCCATCGAACAGGAAGCCGTTGGCGTGGGGATGCTCCGCAATGGTTTTCTCCAGGATTTGCACGATGATCTCATCGGAGACCAGTCCGCCGCTGGCGATGATGTCGCGGGCCTCTTTTCCGAGTTTGGATTCGGCCTTCAGTTCCTTGCGCAACAGATCCCCGGTGGATATATAACAGAGGTTGTACTGGTCGACCAAAAATTCGGATTGGGTGCCTTTTCCGGCACCGGGAGGTCCAAACAGAGCAATGTTGAGCATGAGGTGATTCCTTTCGTGTTTGTTTTGCACAAGATACACATCCAAGAGGCATCTACAACCTGAAACCGTGAGATCTTGGCGATTCTAACCTTTTTGATCTTTTATAATAGGCATGAATAGGGTTGAATTTTCCCAGCGAAAAGAGATTCGCCATTGTTAATTGATGCGGATCGTGTGCTGACCTTTGCGGTCGTCTTTGAGTGCCTCCAGGTGGTTTCCCGGAGGCAGGCGAAGGTCATCCAATTGTTCGGAAGCATCAAGCTGAATGAGTTTTCATTTTTGGCACGCACGATTGACAAATGGTGAAGTGGGAATAGGGGTAAACCTTATTTACGGAAGTGAATTCGGCTTATGAAAAACATAAAACTTAAAACAGCATCCTGGTCTCCGGACCGTGCCTCTACGGTGGTAACCCGCTTTCTGGCGCGTCCGTCGATTGATCCCTCGGCGGAGGCGGTGGCGCGTCCGATTTTGGAAGAGATTCGTGCAGAAGGACTGAAGGCGGTACTTCGCTATGCTCGGAAATTTGACAGTCCGGAGTTGCAGGCGAAGGGTGTGAAGCTGTCCGCGGAGGACATTCAAGTGGCCCGCCGGGAGGTGGATCGGGATTTTTTGCGGCAGGCGAAGGAGGCCGACAAGCGGATTTTCGCGTTTGCCCGGGCGGGGAAACCGAAAAAATGGGAAATGCAAACCACCCGGGGTGGTCGCTTGGGAGAGCAGTTTGTTCCGCTGGACCGCGTAGGGGTCTACATCCCAGGTGGTACCGCTCCGTTGGCTTCCACCTCTTTGATGACGGCCACGATCGCCCGAGCGGCGGGCGTGAAGGAAATCGTGGCCAGCACCCCTGCCGACAAGCAGGGGAAGATCAATCCCTATGTGGTCACCGCCCTGGATATGGCGGGGGCTACCGAAATCTACCGTCTGGGGGGTGTGCAGGCGATCGGCGCGATGGCGTATGGCATGAAAGGACTGCCCAAGGTTCAGAAAATTGTGGGACCGGGAAATGCCTATGTGGCCGCCGCGAAAAAGCTGGTGTATGGCGAGGTGTCGCTGGACAGTGTGGCGGGGCCCAGTGAAATCGCCATCTTTGCGGATGATTCGGCCAACCCGGCCCACGTGGCGGCCGACCTGCTGGCGCAGGCGGAGCACGGAACTGGATTGGAGAAGGCCTTGCTGGTGACGCCTTGCCAGGAGTTGATCGAAGCGGTGGGGCCGGAGCTGATGCGGCAGGCGGCAGGATTGAGCCGCTATGAACGCCTGGTTCCGATTTTGAAGTCGGGGGTGTTGGCGGTGCAGGTCTCGAATTTGGAGGAGGGAATGGAATTAATCAACCAGTTTGCGGCGGAACATTTGGAATTGCTGGTGCGCAAACCCCGGATGTGGGCGGGTCGGGTGCGGGCGGCGGGCGCGATTTTCCTCGGACATTGGACTCCGGAGTCCGCCGGTGATTTTGCCGCGGGTCCCAGTCACGTATTGCCCACGGGCGGAGCGGCGGCGATGTTCTCGGGGTTGACCGTGGATGATTTCATGCGGCGCTCCAGTGTGATTCAGTTAACTAAGCAGGACTTGGAAGAAGTGATGCCGGTCATCGAAGCCTTTGGCCGGGTGGAAGGGCTGGATGGTCACGTCAATTCGGCCCGGGTGCGATTCGGAGATCTCTAATGACTGTCCGCGCGTCCCTGCAATCGTTGCATGCCTATGTTCCCGGTGAACAACCGTCAGGTGACCGGGTGTTAAAATTGAATACCAATGAGAACGCCTATCCGCCGTCACCCAAAGTGTTCGAGGCCCTGGGAGCGATCACAGCGGATACGCTGCGCAAGTATCCGGACCCGATCGGACGTGAATTGTGTGGAGCTATTGCGGAATTGCACGGGGTGCAACCGGATCAGGTGCTGATCACCAATGGCAGTGATGAAGGGCTGGCCCTGTGCACCCGGGCCTTTTGCGAGCACGGGGGCAGGGTGGGGTATCTGACGCCCTCCTATTCGTTGTATCCGGTGTTGAGCGCGATCGCTGAAATGGAGAGGGTGGAATACGCATTGTCCGCCGATTTCCGATGGGCGATGCCGGAGGAGGTGGACGTGGATTTATTTTTTCTTACCCAACCCAACGCGCCCACCAGTCTGGCCATGAGTCGCGAAGAAATCGAGCAACTACTCCAGCGCTGTCCGGGAATTCTGTTGGTAGACGAGGCCTACGTGGATTTCGCGGACGAGAACATGCTGTCCGTACTTAAAGACAGTGACCGGGTACTGATTTCCCGCAGCTTTTCGAAGAGTTACAGTCTGGCGGGAATTCGCATGGGTTATGTGCTGGGACCGCGTCCGCTGATTGAAGCATTGTACAAAATCAAGGACAGTTACAATACCGACGTGTTGGCGCAGTGGATCGCCCTGGCGGCGCTGCGGGATCAGGCTACGATGCTGAGTAATGTCACCGCGATCCGGGGTGCGCGAACGAGAGTGACCCGGGAATTAACCAAACGGGGGTTTGAGGTGTTGCCCTCGCAAACGAATTTTGTGTTTGCGAAAGTGCCCGGCGGGCGGGACGCGGAAACCCTGTTCAAGATGTTGCGGGATCGCCAAGTGTATATCCGCTATTTCCCGGGTAAGTTAACGGGCGAGTATTTACGCATCACCATTGGCACGGACGAACAGATGGATCAGTTTTTTGCGGAATTGGATGATCTTTTTTAAAATGTGTAGGACAGGCTGAACATGCTGGTGGCGCGGGTCTTGTCGGCCACCAAGGGGCTGTCGGAGTAGACGCTGTCCAGCCATTCGTGTCGGAGGGCCAGGGTGCCCACCCAGCGGTCGGTAACGCGGTAGATGATAAAGGCGGCAAGAAAGGGGTGAAGGGAATGCTCGGGGGAATAGGCGGGGCGATCCTCCCGGCTTCGGTCTTCGGGTACGCCCACCCGGTCGCGGGTCCATCGCCTGTCTTCGAAGCGGAGTCCGGTGCTGAGGGTGGCGGAGAGGGGTTGCCGGGGGGAGCCGATGCGGCGGGCGATGCCGGTGTTGGCTTCGAGTCCGTTGTGCTGTCCCAGGGCGTCCCGGTCCACGTTCAGGTAGACGCTCCAGGCGGAAGCGAGGTCGCGTTTAATTCCCAGTCCAAGCAGCAGGGTGGTTTTGCGGTTTTCCAGGCCTTCCAGGATTTGGGAGTCCTCCTCTTTATAGGCGCCAAAATCGAGGGTGCCCCGCAGGGTGAGGGTCCATCCATCTTGTACACGCACCCGGTAGCGGGCCATGGGGCCCAGCAGATCCAGGCGGGAACCACGATAACTGACAAAAGGTAATACCCGGAGGATGCCGTCGGCATCCTTGTAGGGTTGCGAATCGGTCATGGTGAACACTCCGGCAGACCAAGGGCGGGCAACGGGAGGCTGTGCGGACGCGGAAAGGGCCGCCAGGAACCCAAGCAGCGTACAAATCAGCCGTTTCATCATGGGATCAGGAAGAAGACGCATTTCAGGGGGTGGATTTCAGTTTCGAGCGGTAAAAGGCGAGTTCGGCGATGCTGGCCTGAATATCGAAGTAGGCATCGTGCTCGGCCATTCCGTCCTGAATGCAGGCTTCGGGGAAATATCTGCGGATAAAGGCCGGGTCGTCTTTGGGCGGAATGGGTTGGCCCCACCAGTCGGTCCACTGGGTTTTGAGGGTGGAGACATCGAGCAGGCGATAGTGACTGCGTCGGAGAATGCCGGGGAACCAGCGTCGGAAGAGATACCAGTCGTTGTGCACACTGTTTCCGGCGATCAGGGGTCGGTCAGAAGGGCCCTCCTTGATGGGGCCCATCACCTGATCGATGTAGCCGCAGAGGCGGACCTCCGCATCATCGATGGAGATGGCGTTGGGTCCCAGGCAGCCTTTTACGATGTGAGGAATGTGTTCCTTCACCCAGGGGCTGATTCCCTGAACACTTGGTCGTTTGATAAACAGCACCACATCTTTCTCCGGGGGAGCCAGGCGTTTCAGGTTGGAATCGGTGGCCATGAGGGCTACTTGCAGAATTTCCGCCTCATCCAGTTCGAGACTGGAGAATTCGGCATCGATCCAGAGATAGCCGGGGGCAGGGTTGACGCTGGATTTGCTCATTCGTCCACCCCTACGGCTACCGGGTCAAGTTTCCAGATATCCTCATTGTACTGGCGTATGGTGCGGTCACTTGAAAACATGCCCACCCGGGCAGCGTTGAGAATGGCCATGCGGGCCCAGCGTTCGGGTTCGCGATAGGCGGCGTCGACCTCGTGCTGGGCGCGGATGTAGTCGTCGAAATCGGCCAGTACCAGGAAAGGGTCGCCATGATCCACCAAGCTCTGTTTGATGGACAGCAGCACATTGTGTTCGCCGGGAGTGAAGAAGTCGCTTCCGATCCATTCCAGCAGAGCGTGCAGGGTTTCGTTCTGGTCGACAATGTCGCGGGGGTTGTACCCGTCTTTCCAGAGTTGTTCGACCTGTTCGACGGTTTTGCCAAAGATAAAGATATTCTCTTCACCGACTGCATCTTTGATTTCGATGTTGGCGCCGTCCAGGGTGCCGATGGTGAGGGCTCCGTTAAGGGAGAGTTTCATATTTCCGGTGCCGCTGGCCTCTTTACCCGCGGTGGATATTTGTTCCGACAAATCGGCGGCGGGAATGATGCGCTCGGCCAGACTGACCCGGTAATTGGGAAGAAACACCACTTTCAGTTTGTCGTGAATTCGTTTGTCATGATTGATGATGGATCCCACGGCATTAATGGCCTTGATGATCGTCTTGGCCAGTTCGTATCCCGGAGCGGCCTTGGCCCCGAAAATGAACACCCGGGGGTGAATATCGAAATCGGGTTCCCGCAGCAGACGTCGGTAGAGATAGAGGATATGCAGCAAGTTCAGGTGCTGACGTTTATATTCATGCAGGCGTTTGATTTGCACATCAAACAGAGCGGAGGGATCCACGGTGATGCCGCAGTCGGTCTGGATGATGTCGGCCAGAATCTCCTTGTTGTGGTGTTTGATTTCCATGAAGCGTTTACGGAAATTTGCCTTTTCCGCGAGCGGCGCCAGTTCTTGGAGCCTGTCCAGGTCCCGGGCCCAGCCCTCCCCGATGTGTTCGGTGATCAAATCCGAAAATTCCGGATTGCAGGCCAGTAACCAGCGTCGGGGAGTGATACCATTGGTTTTGTTATTGATGAGACCCGGGAAGAGGGTGTTGAAATCGGAGAAGAGGTGCCGTTTCAGCAATTCCGTGTGCAGGGCGGCCACGCCGTTTACCGAGTAGGCCGCGACCACCGAGAGATGGGCCATGCGCAGGTGTTTGACGTGGCCCTCCTCCACCAGGGAGAGAGCGCTTAATTTGCCGGCGTCCCCTGGCCACTGTTCGGCGACCTTCTTCAAGTGATGCTTGTTGATTTCGTAGATAATTTGAAGATGACGGGGAAGCACGCGTTCGAAGAGGGGAATGGACCAGCGTTCCAGAGCCTCCGGCAACAGGGTGTGATTGGTGTAGGCGAAGGTGCGGGAAATAATGGACCATGCCTCGTCCCAACTCAGATTCTCTTCATCGTGCAGGACCCGCATCAGTTCGGGCACGGCCACGGCGGGATGGGTGTCGTTGAGTTGAATGGTGGCTTTTTCCGGGAAGCCTTTCCAGTCCTGGTGTTCCCGCTTGAAACGCCGGATGATGTCGCGCAGGGAGCAGGCGACAAAGAAGTACTGCTGAATCAGGCGGAGTTCCTTTCCGTTTTCGGTTTTATCGTTCGGGTAAAGAACTTTAGAGATCACTTCGGACATGTTTTTGTCCTGGACCGCCTCCACGTATCCACCCTGATTAAACACACCGAAATCGAGATCCTCGGAGGCTCGTGCCTCCCACAGACGCAGGAAATTGACGGTATTGGTTCCGTAGCCGGCGATGGGCACATCGTAGGGGACCCCCACCACCTCCCGGGTATTGATCCATTTTGAGCGATATTCACCATTCCCGTTAAACTCACTCTGTACTTCCCCGAACAAGGGAATGGTCTGAGCGTATTCGGGACGGATGATTTCCCATACGTTTCCGAAGCGCAGCCAGTTGTCCGGGTGTTCGATTTGGTAGCCATTGACAAATTCCTGGCGGAAGAGCCCGAATTCGTATCGAATTCCATAGCCGATGGCCGGAA
>JAGYLC010000102.1 GCA_018401235.1 Kiritimatiellia bacterium | reverse complement strand
CGGAAAACAGGTGGCCATGCTGGTCCCAACCACCATTCTCGCCCTCCAGCATTACCAGTCCTTCCAGGAGCGAATGGCCGCCTTCCCGGTCAAAATCGAGATGCTCTCCCGCTTCCGCAGCCCATCCGAACAGCGGGACCTGCTCGAACGCTTGGCTCTCGGACAAGTGGATGTGGTCATCGGCACCCATCGCCTGGTCTCCAAAGACGTGCATTTTCTGGATCTGGGTCTGGTGATTATCGACGAGGAGCAGCGCTTCGGGGTTCGACACAAAGAACGGCTGAAGGAAATGAAGGGGCTGGTGGACGTGCTGACCCTCAGTGCCACCCCCATTCCCCGCACCCTCTATCTCAGCCTCACCGGTGCCCGCGATGTCAGCAGCATCCAGACCGCCCCCCGGGAACGTCTGCCGGTAAAGACCGATGTGCACGAATTTGAGGACGACCTCATCCGCAAGGCCATCCTGCAGGAACTCAACCGGGGCGGACAGGTCTTTTTCCTGCACAATCGGGTGCAGACCCTCGAACTCGTCCGCCGCCGCCTCCTGGCCTGCGTTCCCGAGGCCCGCATCAGTGTGGCCCACGGGCAAATGCCGGAACGGCAACTCGAGAATGTCATGCGCATTTTCTCCAACGGCGACTCCGATGTGCTGCTCTGCACCACCATCATTGAAAGCGGGGTGGACATGCCCAACGTCAACACCATGATTATTGACCGGGCGGACCGCTTCGGATTGGCCGAGCTGTATCAGCTACGCGGACGGGTGGGACGCTACAAGCATCAGGCCTATTGCCTGCTGCTGTTACCGTCCAAGGGAGGCAGCAAGGCCATCGCCCGCGAGCGCATCCGGGTGATCCGCAAATATTCCGCCCTCGGCTCCGGCTTTAAAATCGCCCTCCGCGACCTGGAAATCCGCGGGGCCGGAAATCTGCTCGGTCCCCAGCAAAGCGGACACATCGCCAGCGTCGGATTTGAACTGTACTGTCAATTGCTGGAGCAAAGTATCCGCCGTCTCAAAAAACTGCCTCCCGAACGCATCGTGGATGTCAAGCTGCGCTTCGACTTTCTTAAACTCAGCCCTGAACAAGTGGACGACGATGCCGCCTGTTGTCTGCCCGTGACTTACATCGAAGACGAAGCTCTGCGGGTGGAAATCTACCGTCGCATCGCCTCTCTCAGCACGAATGAAAAAGTCGAAGCCCTCAAAGACGAATTGATCGACCGCTTCGGACGCCTCCCGATCGCCACCGAAAACGCCCTGCAGGTGGCCCGCATCCGCATTGCCGCTTCCACCCTGGAGCTTCGCGAGGTCGATGTGCAGCACGGAAAGGTTTTACTCCGCAAACGCAACGGCGACGTCCTCCAACCCAACCACCGCTACCCCCGCCTCACCGCGACTTCCCCTGCCGGAAAATTGGAAGAGATTCGGGAGATCCTGAAGCATCTGGATTCTCCCTGATGGTGATGTGCCCCTCCCCCAAAAGGGGGAAAAGACGACAGCCCGGGGTAAGGGAGGAACGACCGCACCCCGGGGAAGATTCATCGGCTCTGAAGGAGCCGAAAATCTTGTGTTTTTAGCCTCCCCGCGTTTCTCGGGATCCGAAGGGAAGGCTCGGGAGTTTCCCCAAATCGTAGCTCCCTTCGTCCTCGAAGGGAGAACACCGGAGCCCAAGACTTCTACCCAAGTCGTCCGCTGTTTTCCCTCCGGGACGGAGGGACCTACGCAAATCGTCCACGAATTCCCCTCGGTCTCCGAGGGAACTACTGATCGTCCACAGCCTTCCGCACTCAGATCACGGACAATCACATCCATACCAAAAAAAAACTGACATTTCCCGGCAACAGTTTATACTATCTTCATGAAGCCACGATATACCTACTGGAAAGAGGATGACGGAAGTTATCTTGGATATTTAAATGACTATCCGGATCACTGGACCCAAGGCGTTTCGTTGGAGGACCTCAAGGACCATCTGCGCGATCTATGTGAACTGTTTGGTTCGGAGGACATTCCCGGAATTAAAAAGGAAGCCGAGCTGGAAATCGCGTGAAGCGAAAAGAACTAATTTCACGGATAGAAGCGGAGGGGTGTAGAATGATTCGCCATGGCGGAAAACACGACATCTACCATAATCCAAGTACTGGTGCGTCTCAACCCGTCCCCCGACATCGCGAGATTATTTCCCCCGTTCCAGGCCCGCTTCGAAGTCCAGTCGGCATCGGGTTCGGACCAGAAGGGATCGCTTTCCGGCAAGCCCAGGAGCAGGAAACCGCAGAGGGTGAGATAGAGGCTGCCGGCAGAGATATACTGTCGGGGATTTGGTGGTGGAGAACCATTGCGGCCAACGCTTCGAAAACCGGATTCGCGGTTTTCAGGAGCGTGTCTACCCATGTTTGTCTGGTTGTTTTCATAATGGGCTACTGCATCAAAAACTTGAAAAAACTGGGGATGGGAGCTTCAAAAGTCATGGATTCCTTCGTGAAGGGGTGTTTCACCTCAATGCGGGAGGCGTGCAGGGCCATTTTTTTGAGTCCGGGGGTGCGGTCCCCGTATTTTTTGTCGCCCAGCACCGGATGCCCCATTTCAGAGAGATGTACCCGGATCTGATTTTTTTTGCCAGTGTGCAGGCTGATTTCCAACAGACTGTTCCTGGAGGATTCCTGAATGACTTTGTAGCCGGTGGAGGCGAACGCCCCTTCCTTCGCGTTTTTGACTGAAGCCACTTTATACTCGTCGTCCTCTGCCAAATAAGAAGTGATGGTTCCCTCTTTTTCCGTCAAAACCCCTCCAATCACCGCCTGATAAGTCTTAGTGAAGGTGGGCCATTGCTCGATCATGTAGGCGCGGGACTCCTCGGATTTCACAAATACCAGCAAACCGGAGGTGTCACGATCCAGCCGATGAACCGTAAACACCCGGTTACGGGACTTGGAATTCCCTTTGCGCACATAGTTCATCAGCAACTCGTGCACACTAATTTCCTGTTCCTGCTCCCGGTAGGCGATGGTTAGCAGCCCACCCCGCTTGTCTACCACCAGCAAATCGTGATCCTCATAGACGATGGTAAGACCGCGAGGATGATACTTTTTCGGCGAGGATTTAAAAGGTTTGGGCTTTTTGTGCATGTTCAGCTGCAACCGCCGCTTCCGCAGCTTCCGCCGCCACATCCGCCACCGCAGCAGCCCCCCTGTTTCGGGGTCACTTCCTCTTCAGTGGGAATCCGTCCCAATTCGAAGGTTTTGGTAACATAGTGAACCACGGTATCGCGCAATTCCTCGAATCCCTGTTGGGCTTCCACAAATCCTCCGGCAATCGGATGCATCAGCAAGCGTTCCCGTTGGTCTTCGAAGTCCTGAATTTCTTCTTCGGTCAAATCGCCGGTGGTTTCCTGCTTCTGCACCAACTCGGATTGTTTTTCGCTCAGTTGACGATACATTTCCTGAGCTGCATCGTCGGAGGTAAAGGCGTCCAATTGACTTTTCATGCGCTTGTAGCTGTCGAGTTCCAGCAGGGAGGCACATAATTCTTTGGTTTTGGCAATAACAGGGGTTTCGAGTGAGGTAAGTAAATCTGACATGGGTTTCCTTCTTGTTTGATTTAAAGAGGAAGAACGCTATAGGAGATTACATGAATTGCAACCCCGGAAGACAAGATGATTGATGTTCAAGAAAAACCCCGCATGGTGGAACGGGCGTTTTTGCTGAGTGCGCATCGGAAAGGGGAGTCTCCGGAGTTGGCTGCGGATTTGCTGTTGGAACTTCGGGAATTGGTGTCCACTCTGGGCATCGGCATCGTGGGGGAGGCGGTAGTGGAAGTGCGCGAATGGCACGCCAAACTGCTCCTGGGCTCCGGGAAAGCGGAGGAACTCAAGGAGCGGATGCAGGAGGTGAATGCGGATTGCGTAGTCTTCGACAATATGCTTTCCCCGGCTCAACAACGCAACTGGGAAGCGTTCAGTACATACACCACCATCGACCGGCAGGAGGTGATCCTGGATATTTTCGGCAGCCGTGCCCAGACCAAAGAAGCGAAATTGCAGGTGGAACTGGCCCGAATGGAATACAACCTACCTCGCCTGAAAAAGGCCTGGAGTCATCTCGGACGACAGTCCGGTGGCGGGGGCGGAGGTGCCGCGCAACGGGGTGAGGGCGAACAGCAGATCGAGTTGGACCGACGCATGGTTCGTGACCGCATCACCGCCCTCAAGCGCGAGTTGAAGGAGGTACGGGCCAACCGGGCCAATCAGCGCAAGGAACGGAACCGGGTCCCCCTCCCCCACGCCGCCATCGTCGGTTACACCAACGCGGGCAAGAGTTCGCTATTGCGGGCGCTTTCCGGATCCAACGTCTATGTAGCCAACAAACTGTTTGCGACCCTCGACACCACCACCCGCCGCATTGAGCTTCCAAATGGACGGCCCCTGCTGCTGACCGATACCGTAGGATTTGTGCGAAATCTCCCCCACGGACTGGTCGATGCCTTCAAAGCCACTCTCGAAGAAGCGGTGTTGGCGGATTTTCTGATTCATGTGCTGGATGTCACCGCGATCCAAGCGGAGGAATTTTACCAGACCACCTTGAAGGTGTTGCATGACCTGGGGGCGGATCAGAAACGGATGATCACCGTTTTCAACAAAATCGACCTGCTCGACGACCCGGCCCGGAAAATAGCCTTGCTGCGACATCATCCGGACGCGGTTTTTCTCTCCACCCACAGTCGGGAAGGATTGGACGGCCTGTTCGAGCGTTTATCAGACCAACTGGCCGATCAAGTCACGCATGTACGCCTCTGCCTACCTCATCAGCGGGGCGATCTGGTGGCTCTTCTGCATGAGCAGGCGAAAGTACATGCCTGCGCCTACGAGGAGGATGCGGTGCATCTGAAGGCAACCGTCCCCAATCGACTGGCGGCGATGCTGGAGGAATGGACCGAACTTTCGCAATCAAAAAGCGTGACATGTGCAGGTTAATCTTTCATCTTATAGTTCTTTCAATCAACTAAATATCCTTTAACTCAAATCTCTATGGACCCCAACGACAATCAACCCCCCTACGGAGGTGGATATCCGCCTCCCAATCCCGCCATGATTCCCACCCCCGCCGCAGTACCCAACTACGGCCCCTATTCCGGCTATGGCTACTCGGGAACCGGATACAACCCCTCCCTCGGGCAAGCCGGCTACACGGGTTACAATCGGTACGGAGGCGGATACGACTATGGCTATCAGGCGGCTGAATTTCTTTCGCCCCGACGGCTGATCAAGGTTATTCGTCGGCGATGGTTTCTAATTTTATTGATGCTGGCACTGGGTGCGGCAGCTTCCGTCCTCTACTTCTGGAAGGTGGAACGGGTCTACCGCTCACAGGCGGTAATCGAAATGAGCGTACGCGGAAACCGAATTCTGTCAGACGTGGTGATGCAGGACCACGGCAGAAGCGAAGAGGTATTCAACACCCGTCTGGGGCGGTTACGGGGCACCCGTTTCGGGGTGTTGGCGGAGGAACGGTTCGTAAGCCTGTGGAATGCGCATGGCCGGCCAACCGCTGCGGAAGACACCCCTGAATTCGGAAGGATCTCCTACAACATGAGGCGGGGAACCCGGTTGGTCGATATCAGCGCGGAAAGCAACAATCCCACAGTCGCCGCGATTTCCGCAAACGCGGCTGCGGAGGCCGCAGAGTCCTTTTTCCAGCAGGAAAATCGCGAACTCTCCGATGCGGCGGTGGAATGGTTGAACCGACAGGCTGATGTGCAGAAAACCCAACTAAATCTGACCGAGGATACCCTGCTGGCTTTCCGATCAGAAAACAAGTTGGATACCCTGCAGGCACAGCAGGAGGCGGATCGCCAATCACTGATGACCCTGAACAGCAATCTTATCCAATATGACAATGAACTCCTGCGCGCGGAGCAGTTCCTTAAAGCGATTGAAGAGATGACCGTTGACCTTGACGAGGGCGTGAAACTACCGGGTACACTTCCCAATCGCGAAGTCATTATGGCCGAAGTTCAACGGTACCGACATGCCTTGGCGGAACGGGAAATGATGTTGCAAAGCAAAACAGGACGCCATCCCGATGTGATAGCCATGGATACGCGGATCAATGAAATCGCCCGCAGCATTCAACAAGAAGTGGAACTCTCCAGAAGCAGTTTCGATCAGCAGGTCAAAGTCCTCGAGGGACAACGCGATGCGGTGAACCGCAGGATCGCGGAATTGACCATAAAAGTCACCGGTCAGGAACTGCATTTAGTGGAACGAATGGCCCGTCAGCGGGCACTTCAGCGTGAACGGGATGCCGCAGAGAACGCCTACAACAGCGTACTGGCCCGTATCGAACAGGCCCGACTGGCTGCGGATGAGGATACCACAACCTTGAAACTGGTCGAACGGGCAACATTAACCGACACTCCCGTGCATCCCCGCCTGGTTTTGATCCTCCCCCTGGGCGTTTTTGGAGGTCTGGCCTTTGGCTTTTTGCTGGCCCTTACCCTGGAGGCCGTAGAGGACCGTATCTTCTCCATTGCCGAGTTGGAAGCGGAGATTTCCAGCCGGATTATCGGCATCATTCCCCACATCGCGGGAGGAAAACGTGCGGATCTGGCCATGATCTCCCTGAATCAGAAGTTCGGGCAGGTTGCGGAGTCCTTCAATGCGGTACGGGTGATTCTCGACCATGTGAACAATAAACGCCTCAAAGAAATTCGTGACAAAGGGCATTCCCACCCCGGTGGACACGTGGTGATGTTCTGTTCCGCTTCCCCCAGCGAAGGTAAAACCGTGTGCGCCACCAACGTGGCCATCACCTCCGCCCGCGCGGGTCAAAAAACGCTGTTGATCGACTGCGATATGCGACGGCCCCGTTTGGCTAAAGTGTTTGCCGACGGGATCGAGGCGAAAGAAGGCGAAGACGAGTACCAATACAGCCTGCTCCATCATCTGGCCAAACATGGCGGAAAGGATTTTGAACGAATTATCCTTCCCGGTCCTACCGATCACTTGGATCTGATGGCCTCCCTCTCCTCCAGCGATATCAACCCGGCGGATTTGCTCGGGGGGAACGATATCAAAAACCTTCTGCTCTGGGCCAGATCGAACTACGATAGGATCATTATCGATACTCCGCCCATTGGATTGATCTCCGACGGTCTGGTTATTTCCGCTTTATCCGACGGGGTTGTAACCGTATGCCGTGCCGGTCAAACCCGCCACCGCGCCCTGCGACATGTACTCCTCCAGTTCAAAGGGGTGGGATCGCAGGTTATCGGTATCATTGTGAACGATTTCAATATGAAAAAAGCAGCGGAACCTCTGGATGTTCACTACAAGGACTTTGCCGCCGGCTACGACAAATCCGTCTATAAAGACCAGGAGGTGGCGGAAGCCCGCGAAGAAAAAGCCCAAGCGAAGGCGAAGAACAAAGAAAAAGCCTAATCATGATCTTCGCCTTGCTTACCGCCCTCTGTTGGTCATTGGGCGGGTTCGGCTCCTCACGGATTGCCCGGCACTACGGTTCCGCCCCGGCCAATGGCATGAGACTGACTCTTGCCGCGTTGGTTCTGGGCGGGATAGGGGTGGTGGTGGGGAGTTCTTTTCTGATTCCCAACCGATCCTGGTTTCTCCTGGCCGGCTTTCTTCATCTCTGCCTTGGCGACATCGCACTTTTCGCGGCCTACCGCCGTCTGGGTCCCCGCCTCGGGGTGCTGATGGTGTGCAGCATTTCACCAGCCGTCGCCCTGATCGGAGAATGGATGGTGCTGGGAACCACCATCGCGCTCAGCCAACTCCTCTGCGCCGCGGCGGTCCTGCTGATGGTCACACTGGCGGTGGCACCCCGGGAACGTCGACACCTCTCCCCTGCCGAATTCAGAATCGGGGTCTTTGCCGGAGTTTTCTCAGCGGTGTGCCAAGGTTTCAGCGCGGTCGTGAATCGTATCGCCTTCGACGGGATCGTGGAAACCATTCCCCCGTGGATCCCCGCCGGCTATCGGGTCTCGGCCGGGGCCCTCGGTGTCGGCGGCTATTTGCTCATTCTTTATCTCTGTGGCCGCAGACCTTTCCAACGTCCCCATGAATTAATTCCCCATAAAAAAATGGAAGGACACCCCCTGGGCTGGATGATAATCTCCGTGCTGCTTGGTCCGGTGTTGGGAATGATTTTTCTCATGCGGGCCTTTGAATCCGCACCTGCGGGCCTGGTTCAGGCCACCCTCGCCACGCTGCCCGTATTCATGATCCCGGTCGCCTGGATTTTCGACGGCAACGTCCCCAGCAAACGCTCCGTCGTCGCCGGAACCAGCGCGGTGGCCTTGACGGCCGCATTGATTCTGATGTAAGAAAACCCACTACTCCCCACTCGACCGCCCCGGTTTCTCCTGATACGGAGTCCGGTCATGAAGCTAACCCTGCTTATCCCGGCCTACAACGAGGCGGATCGCATTCGATCCACCCTGGAAGTCTATGGGCAGGCGCTTCAATTTCAGGACGCGGAACTGATTGTGATTGTGAACGGCAGTCAGGATCGAACCGAGCATCTGGTTCAACAGGATTTCATTCCCCGATTTCCGTTTATCCGGCTGATTGTGATTTCCGAAAAAGTGGGAAAAGGCGGGGCGCTTATTCGGGGGCTGTCGGAAGCCCGGGGAGATATAATCGCGTTTACGGATGCCGATGGCTCCACCCCGCCCGCCGCCCTGCTGGATCTGGTGGATAAACTCTCCGAACCCGGTATCCTCATTGGCTCCTGCTGGTTGTCGCATTCGGTGATCGGCACCTCCCAACCGCTTTCCCGCCGTCTGGCCTCCCGGCTGGCGAATCGTCTGGTGCCCACCTCTTTGGCCTCCATCTGCTCATGCAACGCGAACTGGCCCGCGGAAACCTCCGCGGCACCCTGCCCCTCTGCTTCTGGGCCCTCGCTTATCCCGTCGGGGTTTATTTTAACCATCAACGGCCCGGGGATCTCATTCGGCTATTGATTCTTCTCAGTCTTGGGGCACTGCTCAGTCTGATTCTATCGTCGCGTATGCACCACCAGGCGCAACATCCGGGTTCCTGACTTGTCGTAGAGGGCGTCTATACGCTCCTCATC
>JAGYLC010000101.1 GCA_018401235.1 Kiritimatiellia bacterium | reverse complement strand
ATATCCGGTCAGTACGGGGGCCCGGGTATCCGGGGTATTGTCATGCCAGTCTTTCAGATCTCCCCAGGTGGGCAGGCCCTCGCTGGCGGTGGTGCGGGGAAATCCATCATTGGAGGCCCCGCCAAAGCGGGGGTCGTTGGGGGCGTAGAGGCTGCGGTCCGGAACAGGGTCATTGGCGGAGAGACTGCTGCCGCTCCCTTCGAAGAAGACGGTGAGGTCTTTGCGCAGGCCGCCGAGGGCGGTGTCGGTGAAGAGACTGCGGGAGGAGGCGGTGAGGTGATGGAAGGCTTCCCGCAGCCGGGGCGGAAAATCGGGGTGAAGAAGCTGGATCTGGTTCACGCTCGCGATGCGGTCAAAGAGTGGATCGTTGAGGTCGAGATGGTTGGCGGGCTTGTCAAAAATGGCGGCGAGACCGGAGAGCCGTTCCCAGCCGATACGCTGCGGTACCTGCAAGCGGTTGCGGTAGGTGGCGGAGGTGACGTCGGATTCGTCAAACCAGGGGTCGCGCACGGAGAAGTTGGCCTTGGTGCTTTCGTCTCCCACCCAGTAGGCGTAGGAGCCTACGCGGGTGCTGTTGGTTTCCACGGGGATTCGAGGAGCTCGGATTCGACCGTTTAATCCATCGACACTGCTGTCGGCATCGGTGGCGCTGCTGGTAGCACTACGGGTGCCGACCAGTTCCACGGCATCGGCGGGAAGCGGGGTTAACGGATCGAATTGGGAACTGGTTTCATTTCCACTGATCAGCCAAACGGGGACCTGACTTCGGTCGGGCTCGCCATACCGGTCGGACGGGCCGCCGTCCGCACGGAGGGATGCATCCAGTACCGCCGTCCAGTGCGGATGACGTTCCCCTTGCTTCCACCAGTTTCGAAGGTCCTGTTCCCATTCCTGCCGTCCAGCAGGGCTCAGATAGGTTCGGCGAGGGCCCAGTTGGCCGCCGAAGGCTTCCGCACGGTTTCTGTACAGGCTAAAAAGCTCCCCCGACATGTCCGAAAAATCTTTGGAGGGTAGGATCGTCGTTGCCGGCGCGGTGATACGCTGGTCAGGCCCTGCGTGTTTTTGAAGTTGGGCGATGGCCAGTTCCACGCCCAGCCGCGCATGATTGCGGGCGGCAAGAGTATTCTGTGCCTGGACAATTTCCCGCAGGCCCATCCGCACATTGGCCACCAGCGTTAAAACCACCATCAACAAAAGTGAAACCACCAATAGGGTGACCAAAAGAACCGATCCCTTTTTCAAGGAGGACTCGTTTTGAGTCTCTCCTTTGGGATTCTGTTGACGAGGCTCTCTAATAGGCTCTTGAATAGGCTCTTGAGTATGCCCTGGTGAGATGATGCTCATGTTTTATGTATACCCTAAAGTGGCAAAAAGGTTAAAGTCAATTGAATGCAAATTGTTGTATCCTTTGGGGTTCGTTTACAGGGCAGGTCCGACTGATACATCCACGGTGCAGTCCGCTTGTGGGAAATCCCGCAGCAGATGTCCCTCGACCGGGGTTCCGTTTTGAACGATGCGGATGCCGGAATGATCCCCGCGGGTGAGATGAAGGTGACAGCGGGTACCGCGGAAGGTGCGGGTGAGCCGGACCTCGTCCAGGTCGGCGGGAAGACAGGGATCGATCAGGAGGCCGTCGTAATGCCTTCGTGCCCCGAGAATATATTCGAGCAGCAGCCGGCACATCCAGCCGGCGGTGCCGGTGCGCCAGGCGTAACCGCTCTGTCCGTAAATGTGCGGAACCGAGGAATAGCTGTTCACGTAACTGAAAGGTTCCGCCCCGGAACGGGAAACCGGGTTCAGGGGATTGTCGGGGGTGATTTTCAGAAAGGTCCGCCAGGCCGCCTCCGCGCGTCCGAGCAGGCAGGTCGGCCACGCCTTTGAATCCCGGCCGCATGGTTGTAGCAGCCGCCGTTTTCGTTGGCGCCGGGAGGGTGTTGGACATGCGGCCGACCCGGGGATCGTAGCTTGCGTAGGGCGGGGTGCAGATTCTGAACCCGATATCCGCCTCCAGCCGTTCATCGACGATCCGCATAATCTGGTGGGCGCGCTTTCCTTCGGCAACCCCGGAGAGAACCGCCCAGCTCTGCGGGTTCAGATAGATCTTGCCGTAGTCGCAGGCGTTGGAGCCGATGCGGTATCCGTCTTCGCAGAGGGTGCGCACATACCACTCCCCGTCCCAGGCCTCCCGGTTGATGCGCTGATGAAATTCCGCATAAATCTCCTCCGCCTCGCGGGCGGCGGCGGCATCCCCGGCACGGCGGGCGAGTTCGGCCATTTCGCGGGCACCCAGGCAGAGCTGCATGGAGACAAAGACGCTTTCGCGCTCTCCGGCTTCTGCGGTGGCCTCGAGACCGTCATTCCAGTCGGCGTGATGCTGACGGCAGAGTCCATGGCGTCCGGTGTCCTCCGCCAGGAAACGCATGGCGCGCAGGGCGTGGTCCCAGACGGTGCCGCGTTCCGATGATTCAAAATAAGGTACCTCACGCTCCAGCAAAGCAAAATCACCCGTTTCTTTAATGATTTCCGGCAGCGTCTGCAGAATCCAGGCCGGTTTGTCGGAATACTGCATCCGGTTGAGGGGGCGGAACCCGTGCGGCACCGAACCGTCGGCATATTGGGAGGCCAGGGCCCGGAGCAGATTGGCCACAGCGGCGGGCGCGTCGCAAAGGGCCAGCGCCATGTCGGTCTGCAGGTTGTCCCGGAACCCCGATTTGTTGATCAGGTAGTGGTCGAGCTGTTTTTTCAGGAAGATGTTGAACAGTCCGTTGACCAGGGGATGGCCTATATCGACGGTGAAGGCTTCCGCCGGTTTGGCCAGGGCATCGCGGGCCTCCGCGCACCACTGATCCAGAAGGACGGGTGTGAGGGTGTGACGGAGTTCGGCCACTTCAGCGGCGGAGGCGGTGTGCCCCAGCACAAAATCCGCGCGGGCGGAACCGCCGGCGGGAAGGGAGAGTTTCACCTGAACAATGCCGGCACAGTCGGGACCGGCTCCGGGGCGTCCGTCGCAGTTCCAGCCCCAAAGGATTCTCGGGGTGCCCAGGCCGTAATCCGCCCGTGTGAAATGGTCCCGGTAGGCGTTGGCATTCACAAAACCGCCCAGGGCAATGAGAAAGCCTTTGAAGCGGCTGGAGGGGAGCCCGGGAAAGCGGTTGGTGGCCAGAACCCCTTGCAGATCCGGATGCACCTCGGCAAAGGTGTCCCGTCCCACTGTGCGGCCCTCCGCGTCACAGCCGCCGAGATCGAATTTGACAAAGCTGAAGACAGAGACCTCCACATCGTCCGGGCCGGTGTTTTGCACGGTCAGGGTGGTGCATTCGAGGGGGTGAGCGCGTGGAACAAAGACGCGCTGTTCCACGCGGAGGTCTTCGCACTCCGAGCGTATCCGGGTTTTTTCCCGGTAAAATTCAACCGTGCGGCCGCTCACCGGCTGCGGGGCGGGCATGCCGGCCGGACAGAAGACCGTGCCGGTGGATTCGTTGCGGACATAGTGATATTTATTGTCATAGCCGCAGAGGCGCACGGTCACACCAGCGGCATCGCGCACCCAGGTGGGTCCGTCGTTGATGTGGGCCACCTCCGCGTACATCTCCACCCCGTCGTTTTGAAGTGCGCTGCAATGAAGATTCCACCATTTCCGGGGCGGTTCCGCTGTGAGCACAAAGCAGGCGAGGGATTCGTCAAAGTGTCCGAAGGATTCAAAAGAGGGGGTTGGGGTGGAATCAGGTTTGGAGTTCATGCCGCCAGTATAGACCGGGGAGCGGTTCCGGCGGAAGGGCGGAGGCCTGCATATTGTTGTCTTTCTGAAAGCAAGGGCTTGCCAGTCCAAGAGAATCCTTCTAGTCTTGCAGACATGGAACCTGAATACAACAGACCGGTGACGATGCGGGACGTGGCGGAGCGTGCGGGCGTGAATGTCTCCACGGTTTCGCGGGCCCTGCGCGGCGACGCCCGGGTATCGGAGGCCACCCGGGCGAAGATTCGGGAAGCCGCCGAAGCGTTGGGTTACCGGCCGAATCCTTATGTCCAGGCCTTCACTGCGCATGTCCGCGGATACCGCCGGATGCCGGATCACGCGCCGGTGGCCTTGCTGAACCTCTATGATCCCGGTAACATGCCGTCATATATCCGTCTGTACGCGGAGGGGGTGGAGGCGCAGGCGCGGGCGAACGGATACAAGGTGGATACCTTTAAACTCGACGGCTCCCGGCGGCAGTTCGAGCGACTGCTGCGGATTTTGCAGACGCGGGGGATTCAGGGACTGGTGGTTCTGCCGGTGGAAAAAGGAAGTGTGCTTCCGGGGCTGGAGACTTTTCCACTGGCGATGGCCGCGATCGATTACACCCTCAAATCCCCCTGCCTTCACCGGGCCACCCCCTCCTATTTTCAGAACATGGACTTGGCTTTACGCCAGGCGAATCGGTTGGGATACCGTCGGATTGGGTTTTTTACCTTTCGCGAGGAGGTGGAGCGGATCAGTTCCCACTGGCTGGGCGCGTTTGCAAGCTGGTCCATGCTGCAGCCGGCCTCCGATCAGGTTCCGGTGCATTTCAATGAGTTCACGGGCGAACACCATTCCGGAGTCAAGGCGGACAAGGATTGGAAACAGTACCGCAGTCACTTTCTGCGCTGGGTGGATAGCGAGCGTCCGGAGGTGATCATCAGTAATGATACCTTCAGTTTGGAATGGCTTCGCTCCGAAGGAATTGATGTGCCTGGGGAAATCGGATTTATTCATTTAGGCTTGAACGGCGAGGATCCCGGGCTTTCCGGGATTGACCAGAACCACCGGGAAATCGGTGCGGCTGCCATGGATCTGGTTCTGGGGCAGATTCATGCGAATCAGTTCGGCGTGCCTGCACACATGAAAACAGTGCTGGTGTATGGCGGGTGGGTCGAGGGGAACACCACGCGCAAATTACATCGGTGAACTTCCTGTGTGCCTGTGTCGAAGAGATCCGGTTGTGCGTACATTCCTGACTGTGGGGAGCGTGTTCCGGTAGGCTGCGGCCTGTTCGTCCCAGGTGATGAGTTCGATCTGTCCGCTCCGGTGCTCCGCCAGCAGGCTGCAATGGTCCACCCAGTCGCCGGTGTTGTAGTAGCTGATGCCGTCGCGCTCGAAGTGATCGGGTTGATGAATGTGTCCGGTGATGATTCCGGCGGCTTTGTTGTCCGCCGCCATTTGCAGCATCGCGTCCTCGTAGGCGCGAATGTAAGTGGTGGCTTTGCGGCTTTTGGATTTTAAAAATGCGGCCAGCGACCAGTAGGGGAGTCCCATGCGTTTGCGGAAGGAAAACAAGAGGGTATTGAGAAAAGTGGCGATATGGTAGGTGCCGTGACCGATGAATGAAATTAGGGGGGCTAATCGAACCTGACCGTCAAAATCGTCACCGTGCCGAATGTGGAGGAGGCGACCGTCCGCAGTGATGTGGTCACAATCGGATTCAACTTGGATTCCACAAATGTTTCCGCCCACGTAGTTGCGCAAAAAAGCATCGTGATTGCCGGGAATGTAGATTACCCGGGTTCCCTGTCGGGCTTTGTCCAGTATCAAATTCACCACCCGGTCGCAATCGGGAGTCCAGTGCCACTTGCGGCGCAGGCGGAGTCCGTCGACGATGTCGCCGACCAAATAGAGAGTGTCCGCGTCGTGATGCTCCAAAAAATCAGCCAGGCAGGCGGGGCGGCTGGCTTTCATGCCGAGGTGGACGTCTG
Organism: Kiritimatiellia bacterium; assembly: GCA_018401235.1. Lineage (GTDB taxonomy): Bacteria > Verrucomicrobiota > Kiritimatiellia > SS1-B-03-39 > UBA6053 > UBA6053. The sequence goes on along the minus strand of JAGYLC010000101.1, from coordinate 3,410 downwards.
AGATCCACAAGGTCCGGTAGCGGGTTTTGCGGGGATCAATTTGTTGCATACTGGTTACTCCTTCTCATTTATGCAGAAACGATGAACTTTACTATAGAGAATCCGAACGTTGAACTTCCAACGTCGAACATTGAACGTCGAAATGTTATGTAGAGAGTCGATGTAAATCCCAAAACGCGTCAAAGGATGCGGTGGGGGTGAACTGGCGGGCGTGTTCCCGTGCATGTTGCTTCCATTGTGAGAGCCGGGCGGGATCCGAGAGTAGATCCGCCAGGGCCTCCGCATACGAATCCGGGGTGAGCTCGGGAACGATGCGTCCGGTCTGTTCGGGAAGTACGGCGTCGCGGGGCCCGCCCTGGTTGGAAATCAGCACCGGCAGGCCGGAGGCCTGGGCTTCGATGATCACCCGGCCAAAGGTGTCGGTTTCGCTGGGGAAGGCAAACAGGTCCCCGGAGGCGAAGGCCGCGGAGAGATCCTGGTCCCGTAGCATGCCGGTGAAGACAGCGGGGGTGCCGGCAAGCTCGGCGGCCATTTGTTCGCGGTAGGAGTCCCGTCCCCACCACCACCAGAATGGCCCCGCGACCGGAGGAGCAACTTCTGCAGCCGCGGTGAGCAGGGGTAGATTCTTCCGGAGACCTCATTCACGTAGGTACAAACCGGAATCAACGGATGCGCCCCAGCTTTGGCCGAAGGTCAGCCTGGTGTTCGGGAGAAGCGGTCCAGTTCCACTCCGCGTCCACCACCCTGAATACGCGCGGGATCGAGCCCGTGGTCGATCAACCTGCCGGTGGCCTGGAGGGGCAGTCACCCGTCCATCTGGACCGTAAACCAGCGCATGAAATCCCGGCAGTGGGGCTTCGAGAACATCGCCGGAAGATGAACGCGCACACAGTGGTGGTGTGGCAGCGCCGATTTGGCACCTCCGGCGTCGCGGCCGGCGCATACCCAGCAGACCCATGGGACCGGAGGGAAAGATGGGCATCATGGGAAGCCCGCGCATGTAGCTGATACCGTTTATCGGCACCGGCGCGCCCAACCCATCGTAGGGTTTTTGGCGAGAAGCGTTCCCACTGGTCGGAAAGCCTTGCATCCCGGTCCGGACCGGAACCGGCCATGTGCATGAAGAGGGGCGTCCCTGCAAAGCGGCCTCAATGCACCCAGCCTGGTGCGAGATACGTCGCCACATGCCCGGCATCCACAAACAGAGCCACGGTGAATTCCAAGGTATGTGTGCGCCCGTCGTCCGATCCGACGCGGATGGATCCGAGTGCCTCTGCGGACACCTATCACGATGAGACACCTCCATCTCAGCAACAGGGTGATGCACCGTGGCCTGTAAGGCGGGCTAGTACTGGACCTCTTGGGTACGCCAGCAGCATGTTGAGGAAATTGAGCAACCTTTGGTCGCTGTGTGAGCAGCCCTTTTTAATATCCACGGCGGTGTGAATGTGGTCGTGGTATCGGCTTTCATATAGGTGCATCCTGAATAGAGGGTGAAGAAACAGGCGGGCCAGAGCGGATGAGTAGAGGTGCTCAACAGAGCGCCGCGCGACATCGGCGGGAAAGTGTCGGTTGTAGATCCTGGAGAGCCGACCGCCAAGGCGAACAGGTAGGCTACGAGGGTGAGTGAGGAGAAAAAAGCGGCCAGATTTCCGGCTAATACAAAGGCACCTGCGGTGTGACCGGAGGGGAAACTGTACTCGTCCGGGATGTGCATGAGGTTGCTTCGGTTCAGCGAAGAGTGGCAGGGACGGGGGCGCTTGTAGCGTTGCTTGATTCCCTTATAGAGTGGAAGTTCCAGCATGAACCCGCCCGCGAGGCAAAGACAGAAGGCCAGAGCCTGCGGGGATTGCATCCAGAGGGCGTACAAGGCGATGAGGAAATAGGTGGGTCCGTCGGCCAGACGGCTGATTAGATGATTCCAAATGCGGCCTGCGGGAGAAGGAGACGGGGGCGCGAGGCGAAGAAATAAATTTCGGTCACCGGTTGCACATTCTTCTATCAGCGCGGTCCATGTCATTGTGAATAGATTGCACTACGCATGTTCAGGTTTTATGGGGCGGGTGTTAGATTTGTGCGAAAAGGGCGGTCAGCCTTCGACTTCGCTCAGGCCGGGAAGTAGAGAGGTCAGAAGGAAAACCAATTTTCCACTTTCCAAATTTTCCAATTTCCCACCCACCCACAAGCTTGACATACCCATTTAACTCCTACATAGATAAGTTATGAAAACTACGTATTCGATTACAGAAGCCCAGGCGAAATTTCCGGCATTGGTGAAAGAGGCGGCGGAGCATCCGGTGGTGATTACCCGTCGGAATGAAACGGTGGGGTATCTGCTTTCGCAGGATCGCATGGATGCCATGCTGGAAACCATGGAAATTCTGGCCAATCCCGAGGCGATGAAGGCCATTCGTGACTTTGAGGCGGGCACGGAATCTTATCGGCCCCTTTCGGAGCTGATGGATGCGGAATGAGGTGCGTCTGCATCCCCGGGTGTGGGAATTTTGCCAGTCACTGCCTCCCGCCCCGAGGAAACGTCTTCGGTCCGGGCTTATGGGATTAGAATCGGATCGAGGGGATATTAAAGCGCTCGAGGGGCGATTGTCGGGATATTACCGGCTCCGTTCCGGGGCCTATCGGGTCATTTTCAGTGCTCGCATGGAGGAGGGGGCACGGGTGATCTATTGTCATTATGTGGGCCATCGCTCTACGGTGTACGAGATCTTGGAGTCCCGAGAAAACCTACGCGCGTTTTTGGGTAAGTAGAGCGGTCAGAGGGAAGAGGGTAGATATCAGGTCGGAAATCGAAGATTGTAGTTCGGAGAGGAAGAACCACTACCCAACCACCCAACCACTCAACTACTCAACAACCTTCTTCTCTCCTACCGGCTGTGAAATGAGATTGAGGGTGCGGACTTGCTGATTGATGAACCAGGTGAGGACCTTTTTTTCGATGAGGTTGAGGCCGCTGGTGTGCAGGTTGCCGCAGAAGGCGCTGAGCCAGGTGGTGTCGAGAATTTCGGCCGCGTAGGTTTCTCGGATGCGCTTTTCGAAATCGTGCATGTGAGCGGCTCCGTAGAATACGGCTAGCGTCTGTCCGGGAGTCAGGGTCTGGAGTTGATCGTGTATGTCGTCCATTACTTTTTCGTTTCGTTTTTCGATCAGCACCTGCATGAGCACCCGGAGATGATCCGGCAGTCCGGCGTATTCGGATACGTTGCCGGTGACGTTGCCGAGAATATTCACCATGCCCCAGCGCATCCCCCTGGCCCAGCCGGGGCGGGTATCCAGAAAGGCGAGTACGGAGGAGGCCATTTCCCCCCGAAATCCATTTTGCTCCATGTTGTCAATCAGATTTTCCATTTGCGCCTGGGCGGCGGGGGTGTCCTCGGGCATTTCCTCGCCATCGA
>JAGYLC010000100.1 GCA_018401235.1 Kiritimatiellia bacterium | reverse complement strand
GGGGGCCTTATTCTCCCGGGCAATACGGCGTTCACGAATTCCGGTGCGACTGGCGATCCATTCGTCATTGGTATCCACCATTTTTTCAAGGTCGCGGTTGGTAAGGACGCGTTCCGGGGTATAGGACCCGGTTCCAAGTAGTTGTATGGGCATAGGATTCCTTTACAATACCTCGCGGGCCCTGCTCAACCTCGCCAAGTCGTCAATAATATGGTGATTGATGTCATGTTGCACCGAATCCCGAATGACCCGAATGGCATTGCACACCGCGTGCCGGGAGGAGGATCCATGCCCGATGTACACAATACCATTCACGCCCAGCAGTGGGGCTCCCCCCTGACTCTCCGAATTGGATTTTTCTGAAATAGTTTTGAAGGCGGGTTTCAACAACAGAGCCCCTATTTTTCGGGACCAGGACGCCGTGAATTCGTCTTTAAACCAGCTTTTCATGGCGCGGGCTACCGCTTCTCCGGTTTTCAGGACTACATTTCCGGTAAAACCGTCGCAGACCACTACATCGACATCTCCGGCAAACATGTCATGGCTCTCGATGTTGCCGACAAAATTCAGGTGGGCGGCCCTGAGCAGTTTGTAGGTTTGTTTGGTCAGATCGTTCCCTTTTGCCTCTTCTCCCCCGATACTCAGCAGGCCGACCCGGGGGGAGGGGATACCGAGGATTTCCCGGGCGTACACATCGCCCATTACCGCAAATTGAGAGAGCATTTTCTGGGTGCATTCAGGATTGGCTCCCGCGTCCAGTAGCACCACCGGATGTTTCTGAGTGGGAAGTACGGTGGCGATGGTGGGGCGGTCGACCCCCTTCAAGGTGCGGAGTTTCAGTGAGGAACCGGCGACCATGGCGCCGGTACTGCCTGCCGAGAATACCGCGTCGGCTTTTCCTTCTTTCACCAATTCTATGGCACGACTGATGGACGAATCCTTTTTGCGACGCAACGCCATTGCGGGCGCTTCGCCCATTTCGATGACTTCGGAGGCATGCAGCACTTCAATACGATCCTCATTGCCTCCACATTGCCGCAAATGTTCGGTAATCTGGGTTTCGTCTCCCACCAGAATAATCTTGTCAACAGAGGGATACTTACGCACGGCATCGACACACCCGGGTACAATTTCCCCGGGGGCGAAATCCCCCCCCATGGCATCAACAGCGATACGCATCAGACATAAACCAGCCCCGTACTCATGAGATGACTCATGTCGCGCGGCAGGTTGATATTAGTCCGCAGATAGGCTGAGGACCTGACGGCCCGAGTATTGACCGCAGGCGCGACAGACGCGGTGCGGTTGTGCGGGTTCACCACATTCGCTGCAAGTGGCGACGGTGGGTAAAGGACGGTGATGAGAACTGCGGCGCAGTCTCTTTTTCATTTTGGATGTTCTACGTTTTGGTGCTGCCATGAGGGCCTCGTTTTCAAGGGTGAATGTTTACAAGTTCAATTGGTCTAAATCGTTCCAGGGCGAGTTGCCTGCATTTTTATCCGGGTCCTCCGTAAGCTCGGTGGGCAGTTTCGGCAGCTCAAAGTCTGGCGATTGTGCCTCCGGGCTTACCGGGTAGGGTGGGATCTGGATAACCAGAGCTTCCCGGATATCTTCGGAGAGATCCACGCCTTCGCGCAGGTCTTCCGTCGAGTAGTCGCGCAAAAAAGCCGATTCAGAGACGATTGTCGAGAAAAAAAGGCCACTTCTTACACACTCCAAGTCCATGGGAACCTCCAAAGAGCCCATGGCCAGGATCTCATGGCCGGTTTTCTCCACCGTCAGGGTGTAGGATACCTCACCCACATTCCGGATGGAGGGTTCGTCTTTCAGACCCAGAAAACGTCCCGGAAGATTTCCTGTCAGTTGAACTGGACCCTTGTCCAGGGTTTCCAATGCGATATGTAACGACTTCTTCATAAGTAGTTTAGGTATTATCCTCCCGCGGCGGATCGCCGTGGGGTGTCTTTGGTGTGTTGGTGGGAAATTAGTTTAGACTGCAACGCCTCCAAGGTGGTCGGAGTCACATACCGCGCGATGTCGCCGCCCAGGGCGCAGATTTCGCGCACGCGGCTGGAGCTGACATAGCTATATTCCTCGGCGGGCATCAAAAACATGGTTTCAATTTCCGGAGCCAGCTTCCGGTTCATCAGGGCCATCTGCAGTTCATACTCGAAATCGGAGAAAGCACGGACTCCCCGGATAAGAAAACCCGCATCCACTTTGCGGGCGAATTCCACTAGCAGGCCTTCAAACACCTGAACTTCCACGTTTACCAAGTGCTTTAAGGCATCTTTGACCAACTCCACGCGTTCCTCCACCGAAAACCACACATTTTTCGGGGTGCTGCGGGCAACCCCCACAATCAAATGCTCGCAGCCTTTCACTGCTCGCTGCACCATATCGATGTGCCCGAGGGTTATAGGATCAAACGTGCCGGGATAGATGGCCTTTTTCATGAGAAAACTATTAAAGATCTTTCCACAGGATGCAAGCGGGGAGTGAAGGAGAATAAGTCAATAGTCATTGGTCAGTTGTTACTTGTGATTGGTCAATACGTTTTGACGCGAAGCGTCCTTGGAGAGCGGAAGCGAACTTCCGCTTTTGGAGGCGAATCGGCTTGCCGCGAGGGGAATCCGCACCTGTTGCATTTTGTGCGGTAACGATTTTTCAAACTTTTCGCGGAAATCTCCGGAATCCACGCTTTCGTGTGAATGTGGGAGCACTTCCACTCTCTCTTCATTCGCGGAGTTGGGAATACCCACATTTAAATGTTTAACCCCTTGAAACACTGGAGATAATATGTCCACTTCTGACCCACACTGTCCGAATATTCCCACCATTTGGTCCAAACAAAATGGAAATCCCAAGCGTGGCCTGAGGATACTTCCCGAGAATCGCGGCTATTTTGTGCACGTCACCAGCCGGGCGGTCCATCAACAGTTTCTGTTCAATGATACAGAGAAGGCGGAATTCAACAAGCTCATGGAAGGTTGGGCGGATTTTTCAGGATTGACAGTATTGACCCACTGTTTGCTGGATAATCATTTTCATCTTTTATTGTGGGTCCCCCCTCCGCAACAGGTGCGTTTCGAGGAGATTGTGCGGCGGATCCGTCGGGTGTGGCCTAAGAAAAAGGTGGAGAGGTGGCTGTCCGTGCATACCGGGGGAACGGCGGCGGATAAAAAGGCGATGGAGAAGGAACTCAATGATCGTATGTATAATCTGCCTGCATATATGCGGGTCCTGAAGCAAACATTTTCGACTTGGTTTAACCTGAGTCAGGATGTGCATGGCACCCTGTGGGAGGGTCGTTATCGCAGCATGATTGTGAAGGGTACTCCGGAGGCTCTTTTGAATGTGGCCACTTATATCGATCTTAACCCTGTAAGGGCAGGTGTATGTACCGATCCCAAAGAGTATCGATGGAGTGGGTACGGTCAGGCAACAAAGGCTGATGTGGCAGGAAGGCAAGGGTTGAAGATGTTGTTTCGGTTTGTGGGTGTCCGCCTTCCGGCGGATATGAATCGTCTGCAAAAGCAGAAAAGTGGAAGCGCGAAAAAACAAATACAGAAACCGGAAAGTTGGGAGGAAGTGGAAAAGCTGTATCGACCCTGGTTATATTCGAAAGGAAAGTGTGCGGCGAATGAGCCGTTCGCATCACCCGAAAGGCGAAAACGACGGGGGTTTAAATCGTTTGAGGTGCTGAAAGTCTACGAAGATTCGATGTAAATATTTAGTTTCAACTCCAGCCTTGCTGACGCAGGGCCTCGTACAGGGCGATGCCGACGGAGGTCCCAAGATTTAGGGATCGCACCGCATCGCCCCGCATGGGAATGCGCAGGGCCTGAGCACCCACTTCCTGCAATAGATCTTCGGACAATCCCCGGGTCTCGGGGCCGAATACCAGATAATCCCCCGGCGAGAATGCAGCGTCATGGATGGACCGGGTGGCTTTTTTGCTGAAATACCACACCTGTTGCGTACTACGCTGTGCCAGGCAGACCTCGAGGGATGCATGTTCGTGCAGATCCACATGCGGCCAGTAGTCGAGCCCGGCCCGTTTGACTTGCTTGTCGGACAGTTCGAAGCCTAGCGGATGTATCAGATGCAGGCGGGTTCCGGTGGCGGCGCAGGTGCGGGAAATATTGCCGGTGTTGGGAGGGATTTCGGGCTCAACCAATACCACCTGCATGGGAGGCGATATGCTCATCGACGACCTGCGAGCACAGGTTCGATCATGGATGTATCTTCGTTGCCCAGAGATAGTTTCGTGAGGCAGTCGTTGCGGTAGAGATGTTGAATCGCATCCACATCCATGGCGTGCCCGGCTTTGAAGGAGGAAATTTTACCCAGAAAATGCCCCCGTTCAATCAATGCCACCGCCGCCAGCAAATCGAGGATGGCCCGGTGCCATACCGCTTCCAAGGCTTTGCCCTCCACCACCAGTCCGGCTTGATTGTAGTAGCGGTTTTTCCCTGCAATCAATACATTTTTATCCGTGTAGCCCAGATTGCGGACATCCGCGAACAGTTTGCCGATGGTCTGACAGTACAGCTTTTTGCTGGCGGTGGTGTTAGTCCGCGCATGCGCACCCCGCCGGAAGGTCTCTGTGTTGACCACCAACTTGATGCGCTGATTTCCGATAGCATTGGGGAAAGAAATTCCACAATCCAGTACCAATTTGGGATCCTCCGGATCGGCGGGCTCGAAATAGAGCAGTTTCTGATCGGGCGTTACGAATGCCACCGGTTCCTTGACCGTGACGTAGTTGAGCGGATACCCCGATTCCACCCGCCCTGCGGATTCAAGAGCCTCCAGCAGCGGCATGCTGCCGACCTCGAAAAGCGGGGGGTCGCCGGAATCAATTTTGATGATCAAATCGTCAATTCCCATGCCCATGCGCAGGGCAACGATGTGCTCCACCAGTCGCACGTAGTTATGGGGGGAACCGCTGCGTAATACGATATTACTGACCACCTGACCGGTAGTCCATACATTGTGAATGGCGACCGGTATCCGCAGTCCGTCCTCGAAATCGGAGCGGTCAAACCACCAGCCTTCGCGCTCCGTGGGTAGAAACTCAATGGTCCGGGTTTCTTTACCGAAAAAGGTGCCTGGTCCTTGTACAGACACCGGACGGGCGATGGTGGCGCGGCGCTTGCGAATGGGGGCAGGGCTGGCACCGGAATGGTCTTCATCCACCGGCATCGCCTGCAAATGTTCTAAAATCTGTTTGGCAGCTTCTGGACTGCCACTGAGCGTGATTCCGGGGAGTAGTGTGGACATTTCAGCTGAATAATGGAAAATGAGTCCTCTCGTCAAGCCCGGTGCCCTTTTTTTACGCGCACTTGGCACCGTGCGGCTCTTGCATCAGGCGGGGGATATGGGTATGGGAAGAGTATGAATTTTTTGGATCACTTTGAAAAAAAATACGGGAAATGGACTTTTCCTCACTTGTTGGCCGTACTGCTGTCGTCACAGGCCATGGTGTTTTTCGCCGTATTTACCGGCGTAGTTCGGGTGGAACAACTGCTTTTAAATGCACAACAGGTTTTGTCCGGGGAAATATGGAGAGTGCTTACGTTTATGGCGGTACCGATGGCGGACAGCCCACTATGGTTTGCCATCGGCCTGTATGTGACCTATCTCATCGGCAGTTCTCTGGAACGGGAATGGGGGGAGTACCGATTCGGACTTTTTCTGGGACTAGGCTGGTTCTGCACGGTGATGGCATCCTTTCTGATTCCGGGTTTCTTCGTCAGCAATACCTTTATTATGGGGTCCTTGACACTTGCCTTTGCACGGCTATTTCCTGATGTGGAATTTCTGCTGTTTTTTGTGGTCCCGGTGAAGGTAAAATACATCGGCTGGGTGCTGTGGGGCTTTTATGCATTGGAATTAGTTGCGGGGCCACTTCCTGCAAAGATCCAAGTCCTGGCGGCGGTAGTGCCCTATGGCGTCTTTTTTGGTGCGGAGGTCGTTGGGGGGATGAAGCAAAAACGCCGCTCCGCTGCGTATAAGCAACAGGTGAAAGCGGATGCGGGAACCCCGTTTCATCAGTGTGCCACCTGTCCGCGGAATGATCTAGCGGACCCGGATCTCGCTTTTCGTTATGAGGAGGGGGCCTGTGTGTGTGAAATTTGTCTGAAAGAAAGGAAGGTGTCGATATGAACCGTTTAACGGCCTGGCTTGGGGTTGTGCTTGTTGTTTTTTCCACGGTGTTGGCCCGTACCCGGGTGGATGAGGGGAATCGACGGGGGATTTTACATTTGGGAAACGGTACCGAACTGGAAAGTCTGGATCCGCATCTCACCACCGGAGTGCCTGAATTCCAAGTGATCAGTGGATTGCTGGAGGGGCTGGTGCGGGAGGACAATGCCACCCTCGAACCCCGTCCCGGCGCGGCCGACCGCTGGGAAGCAAACGAGGCGGGCACGGTTTATACTTTTTTTCTGCGCGAAGATGCCCGATGGTCGAACGGAGATCCGGTCACCGCGCACGACTTTGTTTTCAGCCTCCGCCGCATGCTCTCTCCTGAACTGGGGGCGGAATACGCCTATATGCTGTACGTCATCCGAAACGGACGGGCGTTTAACGAAGGTAGGCTGGAGAATGAGGAGGATCTGGGGGTACGGGCCGTGGACGACTACACTCTGGAAATCACCCTGGAAAACCCTACCCCGTATTTTGTGAACATGTTGAATCACCACTCTTTCTACCCGGTGCATGCATCAACCCTTCGCGCACATGGGGGCGAACGGGATCGAAGCAACCGCTGGGCGCGACCGGGAAACTATGTCGGCAACGGCCCCTTCACCCTGGAAGAATGGAGTCTGCAGGAGCGCATCATCCTCCGAAAAAGTGAGACCTACTGGAACCGGGAGGACGTGATGCTGAACGGGATGGTGTTTTATCCCATTGAAGACGCTCAAACGGAGGAACGTATGTTTCGCTCCGGTCTTCTGCATAAAACCAGCACCATTCCACTTTCACGGATTCCCCGATATAAGCGCGAGGCCTCCGGGGTACTGTATTCGCATCCTTATCTCACTACCTATTATTATCTGATCAACACCAAGCGCAAACCCTTTGACGACGTTCGGGTACGCCAAGCTTTGGCGTTGTCGATCCAACGCGAATTGATCACGGAGAAGATTCTTCAAGCGGGAGAAAAACCCGCTACTTGGTTCACCCCGCCCGGTACCGGCGGTTTTACGCCGTCACAATCGTTGGAGGAGGATATTGCCAAAGCCCAAAACCTGCTGGCCGAGGCCGGCTATCCAGGTGGTGAAGGTTTCCCGGAGTTCACCCTGATGTACAATACCAGTGAGGCTCACCGCACCATTGCGCAGGTGGTGCAACAAATGTGGAATCAGAATCTGGGAATTCGCTGTCAGTTGGCCAATCGGGAATGGCAGGTCTACATGCTGGACCGACGGACTTTAGATTTCGATGTGGCCCGGGCCGGTTGGGCCGGAGATTATGCGGACCCTCACAACTTTCTGGATCTGCATTTGAGCACCAGCGGGAACAATCATACTGGATGGTCGGATCCGGCCTATGACGACCTGATTGCGCAAGCCTCCGCCTCCACCAATCAGGAAAAACGCTTTGCCCTCTATGATCAGGCCGAAGCCATCCTGCTTCGGGACATGCCCCTGATCCCGGTGTATTGGTACACCCGCAATTATCTGCTCGATCCCTCAGTGAAGGGCTGGCATCCAAATATACTGGACCGACACGATTACACCGAAATTTATCTGGAGCCCTCGAAATGAAAGCTTTGCCGTTACTTAGCCTTGTGTTGCTGATCACTGCCTGCGGTGCGCGTGAACCCCGTGCGCGCACCGTGGACACCGCCATCGAGCAGGGACTGCTGATTCGCGGAAACGGTGCGGAACCGGAAAGTCTGGATCCGCACCTGGCCACCTCGGTGAGCGCGGGAAACGTGCTGATCAATTTATTTGAAGGCTTGACCCGACTCAATGCCGAAACGCTGCTCCCGGAACAGGGCATGGCCGAGTCGTGGACGGTCTCGGAGGATGGACTCACGGTTGAGTTCCGCCTGAGGGAAGTCTATTGGTCGGACGGGGAGTCGGTCAAGGCCTCGGACTTCGTGTTCGCCTTCCGCCGTCTGCTGAATCCGGACCTGGGGGCCTCCTATTCGTTTATGCTGTATCCCATCCTGAATGCGGAAGCGGTGGCACAAGGAGATCGCTCCCTGGACGAACTGGGAGTGGAGGCCCGCGGTGACCGTGAGTTGCGCTTGACTCTGGAAAAACCCGCCCCGTACCTGTTCGCACTATTGGCACATTGGACCGCCTATCCGCTGCCGGAACATGTTCTGCGCAAACATGGAAATGAAGACAATCGGGGAGGGAAGTGGACCCGTCGGGAGAATCTGGTGGGCAATGGCGCATATATTCTAACCCTGTGGCGGGGCGAGGAGGTGATCCGACTGGAAAAAAATGACCGCTACTGGCAAGCGGACGACGTGGTAGTGCAAGCGGCGGAATTTCGCCCCTTCTCGGACCCCGGATCAGAGGAGCGGGCCTTTCGGGGCGGGGAGCTTCATGTCACCTATTCCCTTCCCCGACATCGCCTGTCGCATTACCGTGAAAAGGCCCCCGATCTGCTGCGGGTGGACACCTATCTGGAATCGGTGGGCTACGTAGTCAATCTCAACACCCCCGCGCTCCAGGATCGGCGGGTCCGGCAGGCATTGAGCCTGGCGCTGGACCGTCGGGCCATCACGGAAAAGGTGCTCTTCGGTGTCCGCGAACCTGCTTTTCACTACGTTCCACCCGGTACCGGGGAATATACGTCCACCCGCGAATTGGAGGAGGATGTGGAGGCCGCCAAAGACTTGCTGGCCGAGGCGGGTTATCCCGGAGGGGAAGGTTTTCCCGAGATCACTTTTATTTATCCCGGCGCACAGGATTCGCAGCGGGTGGCAGAAGTGATTCAACAGCAGTGGCAGACCCGACTGGGCATTCGCATCCGCATTGATAATTTGGAACGCCAAAGTTATTTCAGTCGACGCCGGGAGCGGGATTTTGATCTTTGTTTTCTCGGCTGGGTAGGGGATTACGTCGACCCCCTGACCTTTCTGGGACTTTGGGTATCCTCCGCCGGAAACAACTTTGCCGGCTGGGATCGCCCGGAGTATGATGAACTCCTGCAGCAGGCGGCGCGATCCGGAGATCAACGACTGGAGGTGCTGGCGGAA
>JAGYLC010000010.1 GCA_018401235.1 Kiritimatiellia bacterium | reverse complement strand
CCGCGGACGGCACGGACTTCGCGGACACTTGCTGGTTTAAACAGCACCAAATTTGCGGGCGATCACTACGTGGAGGTGATCCCGCATGTTTTCGAAGGGAATGCGGTCGATGACTTCGTCGAAGAATCCCAATACCAGCATGCGTCGAGCTTCCCCTTCGGGAATGCCGCGGGAGCGCAGGTAATAGAGCTGTTCTTCGTCGATATTTCCGAAGGTGGCTCCGTGGCTGCAGGCCAGTTCGTCGGCGTCAATGATGAGACTGGGAATAGAATCCGCGCGGGCCGTGGGATCGAGCACCAAGTTGTTGTTGGTCTGATACGAATCCACCCCCACACAATTTTTGAGTGCTCGAATAATTCCCTGATACACCGAATAGCCTTTGTCTTTCACCGCTCCTTTGTACAACATGTTGGAATAGGTGTCGGGGGCGGAATGGTATTGCAGGGTTTTTTGGTCGAAGTGCTGGTTGCGGTCCGCGAAAAATACTCCGCCCAGGTAGGCGTTTGCATTGGGTTCACACACGTCGCATCCCACGGTCATTTTGCTGACCTTACCGCCCACGGTCATGCTGAAGAGATTGACTCTGGCGTCGCGTTTCACCCGGGCCCAGTCTTCACCAATGTGAATTCCCTGATCGCCCCAGCCCTGCAGTGAAACCAGTTTCACGTCCGCCGCCGCGTCCAGCAGAAATTCGCGTCCGCTGATGCACAGAGTGGAAACCCCGTCCGGGGAGGTGAACTGCTCGGCAATGGAAAAAACCGATTCCTGTTCCGCCACCACCACCAGCCGCGGCAGCAAAATGCTGTCAGGGCGGTCGTTGTGATAACGAATCAGAATCCCGCCCTTGATCTCGGCTTTCTTTTTGACGTGAATGAGAAAGCCTACGTTCCAGAAGGCGCCGTTGAGATCGAGAAATTTGCGCTGCTCCTCCGCCACCATGGCGGAGCCCATGGCCTGCTCCAGCAAGGTGATATGTGAGCTTGCCGCCTCCTGCAGCGGTAACACGGTAATCGCGTCGTCTTTGGTGATACCCTCTCGGTCTTCTATGCAAAATCCATCCGGGGTCACCGAGATAATCAAATCGTAATGCGCATCCTCCTCGGCCTCCGCATAGGGAATATCTGCCAGGGGAATGTCCAGACGTTGAAAGTTGCTGATCGCGAACAAATCTGGATCCAAACGCCGATATTCTTCATGGAACCGATCCGGATTCGGAATTTGGGAATAGGTTTCGTAAGACGCGGTGCGCTTGGCCTGCAACAGGGCGTGCTCGCCTTTGCGGGCATGCTCCAGCAGAGTTTCGGTGAACCCGCCCAGTATGGACGGCTCGTCGGTTAAAGGTAAATTGAGGGTAGGCATGGGGTTCTCCGGGTCAGCCGATGCTGCCTTCAAGTTTGATTTCCAATAGTTTGACCGCCTCGACGGAAAATTCGAGGGGCAGGTGTTTAAAGACGTCCTTACAGAATCCGCGCACCACCATGGAGGCTGCATCTTCTTCGGATATTCCACGGCTCTTCAGATAGAAAAGCTGTTCTTCACTGATAGTAGAGGTGGTCGCCTCGTGTGCGAGGGCGGCGGTATCGTCCTCGGATTCGATGTAGGGGAAGGTATTTGCACTGCACTCGCGTCCGATGAGCAGCGAGTCGCAGGCGGAGTGATTGCGAGCGTGAGTGGCCCCGGGGTACACTTTCACCAGTCCGCGGTAATTATTGCTGGACTGACCTGCAGAAATCCCCTTGGACACGATGGTGCTGCTGGTATTTTTCCCCACGTGAATCATCTTGGTGCCGGTATCCGCCTGCATTTTGTTGTTGGTGAAGGCCACGCTGTAGAACTCGCCGGAACTTCCATCGCCCTCCAGCACGCAACTGGGATATTTCCAGGTGATGGCCGCGCCCACTTCGACTTGGGTCCAGGAAATTTTGCTTTTAATGCCCCGGCAATGGCCGCGTTTGGTGACGAAATTATAAATTCCACCCTGGCCATCCTTGTCTCCGGCATACCAGTTTTGAACTGTGGAGTATTTCACCTCCGCATGATCCAGAGCCACAATTTCCACCACCGCGGCGTGAAGCTGGTTGCTGTCACGTGCGGGAGCGGTGCATCCCTCGAGATACGAGCAGGTTGCGTGGTCATCACAGATAATCAGGGTGCGTTCAAACTGACCGGTATCCGCCGCGTTGATGCGGAAGTACGTGGACAATTCCACCGGACAGGTCACGCCCTTGGGGATGTAGCAGAAGGATCCGTCGGTGAATACCGCCGAGTTGAGGGCCGCATAATAATTGTCTCCGGGCGGCACCACGGTGCCCAGGTATTTTTTCACCAGTTCCGGATGCTTTTGGATCGCCTCGGAAATTGAGCAGAACAGGATCCCCTGCTCTTCCAACAGCTCCTTGTGGGTGGTGCCCACCGAAACGGAGTCGAACACCACATCCATGGCTACACCCGAAAGCGCGTCGTGTTCGTTCATGGGGATGCCCAGACGCTCGAAAGTCTTCATCAACTCGGGATCCAGCTCGGTGCTGTCCACATTCTGCTTGGGAGCAGAGTAATAATGGATATTCTGAAAATCGATTTCAGGGTAATCCAGGAAGGCCCAGCGGGGGCTTTTCATTTTCAACCAGCGGCGATAGGCCTTGAGACGCCACTCTAGCATCCACACCGGCTCGTTTTTCTTGCCGGAAATCATGGCGACGACTTCCTCGTTCAGGCCTTTGGGGATGGTATCGCTTTCAATATCGGTAAAGAAACCGTATTTGTATTCTTTAATCAAATCACTGTCTGTATCAAATTCGGGCATAGGAGGCTCCAGGTATGGGGGTTAGGCCGTGGCCATAGTTTGTTCCCGAACCCAGTCATAGCCGTACTCTTCGAGCTTTTTGACCAGTTCGGGTCCGCCGGACATCACCACCTGACCATCCATGAGGACGTGGAGGTGTTCCGGTTCAATGTAATTCAGGATGCGTTCGTAGTGGGTGATCACCAGCAGTCCCAGATCGGGACCCCGCATTTTGTTAACGCCCTTGGAGACCACCTGCAGGGCATCGATGTCCAGACCCGAGTCGGTTTCGTCCATAATGGCGATTCCCGGTTTGAACATCATCATCTGCAGAATTTCCATCCGCTTTTTTTCGCCGCCGGAGAAGCCTTCATTCAGCCCCCGATTGGCGAAGCTCTTGTCCATATCCAAATAGGCCATGTTTTCACGCATTTCTTTTAAAAACGGCCCGGCAGGAGTTTTCCCCTCGGGATGACGGGCATCCATCGCCTTCTTCAGGAAGTTCGAAATGCTCACCCCGGGAATCGCCACCGGATACTGAAAACAGAGGAACAATCCCGCGCGGGCCCGCTCGTCCGGGTCCATCTCCAGGATGCTTTCCCCTTCCAGCAGGATATCGCCCTCTGTTACGTCGTAACTGGGATGCCCCATAATCACACTGGACAAGGTGCTTTTACCGGAGCCGTTTGGACCCATCAGCGCGTGCACCTCGCCTTTGTTGATTTGCAGGTTCACCCCTTTAAGGATTTCAATGTCGCCAATGCTGGCGTGTAAGTTTTGTATGTCTAAGTATGCCATGTTTACTGTTCTTGTTTTGATAGGTTAAAAATTGATTTTTCTTGTGTTGAGACCCTCAGGTCACTTGTCACTAGTCATTTGTCAGTAGTCAGTAGTCAGTAGAGTTGACTTTTCCCATTGACCACTGACTAGTGACCAATGACTAATGACTCCTGACCTCTGACTTCTGACCTCTTCACAGATCAAACCCCAGATCCAACTTGGCTTCCTCACTCATGCGCTCCGGACTCCAGGGCGGTTGCCAGACCAGATCGATCTGCACATCCTCCGCTCCCACGGAGAGACAGGATTCCCGCACATCGTGAATAATCATCGGACCAAAGGGACAGGCCGGAGAGGTCAGCGTCATCTCCACCCCCACCGTCTTGTCCTCCAGTACCTTCACGGAGTAAATCAGACCCAAATCCAGAATGTTGTACTGGATTTCCGGGTCAATCACGTTCCGCAGTACGTCACGCACCGACTCTTCCGACAAAGCTACTTCGCTCATAAGGACATCTCCAGGGGAAATACCCGATACTCCGGGACCTCCATTTCAGTTAATAATTCATTCAAGCTGATGTGGTGTAGACGGTCAAGCACCCGACTCTCGACTTCCCGAACCATCCCCTGCATGTAGCAGGAGGGAAACGCATTCAAAATCGTGTGCGGAGTCGCGCTCTGTCGTCGCGGGGACGGCTCCAAGGCCAGGATCAAATCGCCCAATTCCAAATTTCGCAAGGAGGTATTTAATTCGTAGCCCCCCTGCACCCCCTTGACCGCCACCAACAAACCCGCCCGTGACAATTTTTGCAACACTTTGCCCAGATGCGGTTCAGGAATATCATACCGCTCGGACAGTTCATGGGTGCTCACCCGCGAACCGGGATCAACCTGATCCAGATGAAACAGCGCAACCAGCGCATAATGAGTTTGTTTTCCAAGCTTAAGCATTGTCTATAGTAGGTTCCTTTTCCTATATGCATCACAACTAGCAGATGTCAAAACACTAACTACGACTTTTTTTATCGGGTTTGCAATCCTACAGTGGAAATTTCTTCAGCGGAAATAGTGAGATCGCGGATTAAACCCACGGATTCAGATTCCAGACCCACATAAAAGTTCAGAATAAGTAGTCCCACGGATAGCCCTGCCGGACCACGGATAGGAATACGCCAAAACCTATCCCCCTCCTTCCATTTTTTCCTTAGAAATAATCTGAAAATGCTTCATATCTCCTTCACTTCTCATCCGTGGTCCGGCAGGGCTATCCGTGGTCCTAAACTATATTGGGCAACATCCGCGCATACTCTTCCACTATGTGTGAATTCTTTTGCGCTCATCCCGTAGACCGGATTTGATTGACGAATCCACTCCACGCCTTTATACCCATCCTATGTACACACCTCTGCTAGCTCAATCCGGCTTAACCTATCTGATCTATCTGATTGTGGGAATTTTTTGGGTGGTGGGAAATCTTCTGCAGCAGAAGGAAGCGAAGCGAAAGGCTGCTGAACTGCGGAAACATCGGGAGGAGCGTGAAGCCGAGGAGCTCCGAACCGGGAAAAAAGCTCCCAAAAACGAACCAGATCCGCTGGAACGTCCGTTGGAAACCTTTCTGGGCAGGCTGGCGGGTGAACCCACTAAAGATGCCCAATCCACTCCCCCTCCCCTTCTCGAAAAACCAGCTCAATCCCCCCCGCCCAAATCTGCGAGGGAACCCATCCGCTTTGATCCCCAACCGACCCCTTCTTCAACAACCAAGCGCCCCAACCCAGTGCCCGTGACCGCAGCCCCTCCCTCCCCTTACAAAAGGGTAAAACGCCTGGCTGCCATTGAGGAAGTAAAATACAAGGATTCCTACAAAGAAATTGCGGAAATGAAAGAGGCGGCCGAGCTCGATCCGGCGCGGTTGACCGGGGCCATTCAATCCGAGGCTCAGGCGCTCAACAACGTACGCTCCATGATGGTCGATCTCTCTCCCACCACCCTGTCGGTGCCCACCCTCCGCATCGAAAGCATGCGGACGGTTCGCACCAAGACGAGTCGCCCCAATTTCAAAAAAGCCACAAACTTTAAACGGGCATTGGCGGCGTCCGTGATTCTGGAACCGCCCAAGGCCCTGCAGGCAAACCCATTCAAAGAGACGCCCTAAGGCTATGGGGAAAGTTCGTCTGGATGTCCTGGTAGCCCGTCGTGGCCTGTCCGAAAGCCGTGAGCAGGCGCAACGCCTCATCCGCGCCGGAAAAATACGGGTCGATGGACAGGTCGCAGGCAAACCGGGGTTCAGTGTAGCCGATGACTGCGAACTGGACCTGGAGCAGCCCCCGCCCTTCGTAAGCCGCGGCGGCGAAAAACTGATGGGGGCCCTGGAGGCCTGGCCGGATCTGCCCATCGCCGACGCCGTGGCTATCGACATTGGATCCAGCACCGGCGGCTTTACCGATTGTCTACTCCAACACGGTGCCCGCAAAGTATACGCCGTGGATGTCGGCAAAGGACAACTTCACTGGGACCTGCGACAGGATCCGCGGGTGGATGTACGCGAAAGCACCAATGCCCGCTATCTGGAAGCCGCCGACTTCGATCCCCGCCCGACCTTTTGCGTGATCGACACCAGCTTTATCTCCCTGAAGCTCATCCTGCCCGCCGCGGACCGGGTACTCCTGCCCGGGGCCACAATTATCTCCCTCATCAAACCTCAATTCGAAGCCGGACGCAAACATCTGCGCAAAGGGGTGGTGGTGGATGAAGACATCCGGCAGCGGGTGGTCGAAGACATCCGCAACTTCGGCACCCATGAACTCGACTTGGACTGCATCGGCATCATCCGCTCCCCCCTAAAGGGCCCCGCCGGAAATGTCGAATTCCTGGCGTATTGGAGGAAAAGGTTACAGTCCAAACTCTGATTTTAGCTGGGTGATATCCTCGAGAAACTCTTCTTCCATCACCCGGGTGTAGATTCGGTGGATTAACCCACGATTCTGGATCTCAATTCAGACTGCGTATGCCCACCCAGCAATCATCCAAAAATTCAAGGTCTTTCGCCGTGTAAAAGATATCACGGAATGTGGTTTGTATGAATTTTTGTTGGGGGAGTTCCGCTTTGAATGACAAGACAAATTCGACATCGGAACGGGTAAGTTTCACGGTATTGTTTTGAATCAACGCCTGACTCAACACGTAGGGGAAATGTAAAGAGTCATTGGTGAAAACCTGTTTGTGCATGCTTTTTAACAAATAGGATACCACCCCGGAACCCGAAAACGCATCCGTAGCGGTTTCAAAGTCCAACTGCTGGAACACCGAGTGCAACCAATCCGTCAAACGATACTTACTGCCCATGTATCGAAACTGAGGAAACCATTTCAATTGAGGCGGGGGGACCTTAAGCAAAGTAAGTGCGGGGTACTCCCCTTCGATTTCAATAAAAGATGGATCAATCATTACTTTACTATACAGATGATTTCATATCTGTCAAGAATTTGATCAACTAATCTGCTTCTACCTGTGCTATTATCACTGGCGGAAGGAGGATAAGATTTATCATCCTTTATTTGGTTGATCCATAGACTTAGGCAGACCTCGTTACCCCCTCTCCACCAAATCCGCGAGAATTTCCAGACCCTCTTTCAGAATGAGGTCCTTATCCGGTCGGATGGCCCGGCGGTCCTCTTCTTCGTCCTCAACATCCTCCTCTTCCTCATCCACGGAAATCTGGAGGCCTTGGCTTTGCAGGTTGTCCAGTTCCCGGTCCAGTTTCGTTTGCTTCAAACGCTCCTGGAAATTCAGTGAGATTTCCCGACGTTGTACCCGTTCGGCCAATCGATCAACTTTCCCCTGATAAAGTTGAAAGTCTTCGTGTTCGCTCAAACGCTCACGGGACAACCTCGTCAATTCAGTATTGACTTCGCGCAGGTCGCCAAAGGGCCGGAAGCGCAGGGGTTTCACCCAGCTCCAGGGCATGACGTTGGGCAGATACTCCTCGCCCAGCTCCATCACGTCCGTGGGGGAGCGGATCAGAATATCCGGGCTGACACCTTTAAGTTGGGTGGATCGTCCATCTACCCGATAAAAACCGGCCGTGGTCACCTTCAAGGCTCCGTACTGATCATTGCGACGGTCCAACGGCAGCAGGGTCTGAACCGAGCCCTTGCCGTGGGTTTTGGAATCGCCGACAATCACCGCACGTCCATAATCCTGCAAGGCTGCGGCCAGAATTTCCGAGGCCGAGGCACTTAAGCGGTTCACCAGCACCACCAAGGGCTTATCAAACACCACTCCGCGATGGGGATCCGACATGGCACTGACCCGCTGACCGGATCGCACCTGCACCACCGGACCCGCATCCACAAAAAACCCAGTCATTTCCACGCAATCCCGCAGACTTCCCCCGCCATTATTACGCAAATCCAAGACCAGCCCCTCCACGTCTTCTTCATTCAGTTCCTCCAGCAGTCGACGCACATCCTTGGCGGAGCTGGTGGGTTCCTCGCCATTGTTGCCCCGACTGAAATCCGCATAAAAATCAGGTAGATTGATAATGCCCAACCGTCGCACATTCTCGTCACGTTGCAATTCATAGATCTTGGAGCGCGCCGCCTTCTCTTCCAATTTGATCTCATCACGCTCAATATCAATCAGCTGAACCTGGGTGCCGGTGGAATCACTGGCCGGGATCACATGCAGGATGACGATGGTCCCTTTTTCACCCCGAATCAGGCGAACCGATCGGTACAGGGGCCAATAGAGAATATCCACGGGCTCCTCACCCTCCTGCTGGACCGCCACGATCTTGTCTCCCGATTGCAGGCGACCGTCCCGGTCCGCTGGCCCCCCTTTCATTACCCGCTGAATCTTGGCGGCCCCCTCGTCATAGGTTAACTCGGCACCGATACCGGTGAGGGACAGGCGCATTTGAATATCAAAGTCCTCTTCCCGGCGTGGGGACATATAACTGGAGTGGGCATCATATGCTCCGGCCAGACTACTCAGGAAGGCTCCCAAAATGTATTCGGAATCATGACCGTTCAACACTTCACTAAAGCGTTCATATCGTTTACGGATGCGCTCCTCCGGGGTCAAATTCAACTCTAAATCAATAGCCTCCTCAATTGGTTCGTCATCCGCGGCATTGTCCACAGCCGTTTGGGCACTGTCATCAGAGCTTTCGTCTTCATTCTCCGGATTCTCGTCGGCTTTGGACGCGTTTTCCGCCGCCTCATCCTCCGCCTCCATCTCCCGGATTCTCCGGCTCACCAGAATGCCCACATACTCGTTTTTTACTTTTTTGCGCCACAGCTCGTCCCACTCCGCATCGTCTTTTGCCCAGGGCGCATCCTTGCGACGCCACACAAAGCTTTCATCTTTCTCGAAGTCGAAACCTTCATCCAACAATTTGTTGACAAAGGCCACCCGGTTTTCGGCCCGCTCTTTGATCAGTTCAAATGTAGTAAAAGCAAAGTCGGCATCGCCTCCTCTGAAAGCGTTTTCCAGGGTGGCGGCATGCCGACGCAGGTACGTAACATCCTCGGCTTTAAGTAAACTGCGGTCGAAATCGAGTGAACGGAGGTAATTATCTACAGTGCGTCGCATCAGGCTTTCAGACAGGGGTTCGTGGCTTATATGGGTCACGGGCATCGCCTGACCCAACAGCCGCATGATTTCGCCGGCATCGCTCTGAGGAACCACGGCGGCGTTCACGCCAAGCAAGCAACTCAACATCCAACCGATCAGACAACTCTGTTTTATGTTTACTTTCATAGGGAAAATCCAATTTTATATCATGTAGGCGAGGTCGAATAGACAACCATTTTTTCGAAAAGGTTCAAGATCATACTCCATATACCCTCGATTTGACAACAAATCTATGAATGATCTTGGAAAACCTTTCCTTTTTTGGCAGTACTCAATTACCCATATGGAGCCTATGACCTATACATTAAAATCGACTGCCGCCACCGCCCTGCTCACTCCCACCAGCATGGGCGTACGTCTCACCCCGGAATACGGCCAGCCGTTTCACACCGCCACGCACCTGCATATTCAGGTAACCAGTGCCGAATCCAACGTAGTCAGCGTCGCCTCCCACCTGGGGCTGCCAGTGAAAGTGCTCAGTAAATTCGTAGAGGGCAGCCCGGTTTCACGCATGATTCTCGATAATCTCGCCGCCCGACACATCACCGTCGAAGGTCCCCATGTTCCCCAAGGCGACCCCTGGGGTTACCGACATCAGTTCAATCTCGCGGATTCCGGCTTCGGCTCCCGCGGTCCCCGGGTGGCGAACGACCGGGCCGGAGAAGTCGGGCGCACCTTGCAAGTGGAGGATTTCGATCTCGAACGTATTTTTGCCCAGGAAGGCGTGCAAATCGTCCACTTGTCCGGACTCATTGCCGCTCTATCTCCCGAAACCGGACGCTTCTGCCTCGAAATCGCCCGTATCGCTAAAAAGAACGGCTCCCTGATTTCCTTTGACCTCAATCACCGCGCCACCTTCTGGGAAAACCGCGAAGAGGAGTTGCACGCCATCTTTGACGAGACTGCTTCCCTCTCCGACATCCTGGTTGGAAACGAGGAGGATTTCCAGCTTTGCCTGAACATCGAGGGACCCGAAGCCGGCGGCGAAGGGCTCAACGAAAAAATCGAGTCCTTCAAAGGCATGATCGGTACTGCGAAAAAACGCTATCCAAAAACGAGCATTTTTGCCACCACCCTCCGCGAAGTCGTGCATGTGAACCATCACCTATGGGGCTGCATCGTATCCGCCGGGGATGACTGGCATATCGTCGAGCCCCGCGACATCTATGTGCTCGACCGCATAGGCGGCGGTGACGGATTTGTGGGTGGACTGCTCTACGGCATTCTCAAAGGCTGGGACGCGGAACAATCCGCGCACTTCGGCTGGGCCTCCGGGGCGCTGGCCGCCACCCTGCTCACCGACTACGGGCAACCCGCCGACGAGGAACAGGTGTGGAGCATCTGGAAAGGCAATGCCCGGGTGCGACGCTGATGGGAGTTTACCTGCTGGCCTATCAATCCGACTGGGGCAATCCCGGTATCACAGCCGCAGTTTTGTCCTGGTTGGTGGCGCAATTGATTAAATTCAGCACTGAAGTTGTGAAATCCCGCAAAATGGATTTCACCTATTTCGTGAGTACCGGGGGGATGCCTTCCGCCCACTCCGCCAGCGTTTGCGGACTCGCGACTAATATTGGCATACGAACCGGCTTTCACAGTCCCCTCTTCGCATTGGCCTTTCTTTTTGCCATGATCGTAATGTTTGATGCGCAAAGTGTCCGCCGCGCCGCGGGCGAACAAGCCAAAATCCTCAATCAAATCGTGGACGAAGTCCTGCACCAACACCACCTCTCCCACACCAAGCTCGCCGAACTTCTGGGTCACACCCGACTCGAGGTTTTCGCCGGCATGCTGGTAGGAATTGTGGTGGGTATTCTTGTGTAAACAACTTTATTATGATCAAATATCTGTTCCCACCCTGTTGTATTTTCCTCCTGCTGACCGGATGCCGTACCCACAGGACTTCGGAGCCTCACTGGAGTTACCTGGGCGAAAAGGGTCCCGAACACTGGGCCTCGCTTTCTCCCGAATTCTGCGCCTGCAACGGACACAACCAATCCACTACTATTAATGGAAAGTCCTTCCCCATGGAAGGCCACTTCGTCCACGCCGATCCCCGGGGACAACTTGCGGTGGTGGGGCTGATGATAGACGAAGGACCCGAAAATGAATTCCTGGCTGCCCTCATTCCCCACCTGCCCCGCGAAAAGCACAACCAAAGCCTCTTGCCGAAGTTGTGGGATGCCAGCTCTCTGCTTCCAGAGGATAAACGTTATTTCCGCTACAACGGCTCCCTCACCACCCCACCCTGCACCGAAGGGGTGCGGTGGCTGATACTAAAAGCCCCGGTCCCCGCCTCCTTTAACCAAATCTCGGCTTTCGCCTCCGCCCTGCGCCTTCCCAACAACCGCCCTCTGCAGCCCGTTAACGCGCGACCCCTGCTCGTAAAATGAATTCCAGACCTCAATTTAATGGGAAATTCTTTCAGAAGAAATGATACCTTATTAAACCATCTCTCCCAACCACTCAACCAAATCCTTCATTCCAAATCCCCTATCCAAAAAATGCCCACTCTCTTCACAAAAATCATCACCGGTGAAATTCCCTCCGCCCGTCTCTACGAAGACGATGACTTCTACTCCTTTCTGGACATTCGCCCAATCCATCATGGACACGCTCTCTTGATTCCCAAGCAGGAAATAGACTACATCTTTGATCTCCCCGACGATCTGTTGCAAAAGATGCTGACCACCGCCCGGCCCATCGCCCGCGCCATTGAGGAACATGTCCCCTGCAAAAAGGTGGGGCTGATCGTGGCCGGACTCGAGGTTCCCCACTGCCACTTGCATCTGGTTCCCATCCATGCGGTCAGTGACCTGGATTTCAGCAAAGCGCAACCCGCCGATCCCGATGACCTGCAGGCTCTCGCCGCCAAAATCCGCGAAACCCTTTCCCGAAACAACTAATCCCCCGCTACCAACACCCCAACCCCAGAACCACCCATGAAACTTACCTTCCTCGGCGCCTCACGCAATGTCACCGGCTCCTGCACCCTGCTTGAAACCGGTAAACGACGTATTCTCGTTGATTGCGGATACTTTCAGGAGCGTAAATTTCAGGAGCGAAACTGGGCGGATTTTCCGGTAGAACCCTCCTCTGTGGATGTCATCCTCATGACCCACGCCCACCTGGATCATTGCGGATTGCTTCCCCGCCTGGTGGCCCAGGGTTTTAAGGGTCATATCATGGCCACCGATGCCAGCACGGACATCATCAGTATCATCCTTCGCGACAGCGCCCGCATCCAACAGGAAGATATGCGGCAAAAGCAAAAACGGCATGAGAAACAAGGTCGTGAACCTAAATTTGGATACGATCCCCTCTACACCGTGGACGACGCGGAGAACGCCATCACTCTGTTGCAGGGCGTGCAATATCAAACGCCGGTGGATCTCTACGAAGGCATTACCGCCACCTGGTACGAGGCCGGGCACATCCTGGGAGCCGCCAGCATTCGAATCGAGATCGAAGAGGACGGAAAATCAAAATCCTTTATCTTTTCGGGCGATATTGGGCGCACGGAAATGCCGTTTTTACGCGATCCGGTCACTCCGCCCGGAGCCGATGTGGTGGTACTCGAATCCACCTACGGCGACCGCACTCATGCTCCAAAAGAAGACATTCCCGGCCAACTCGCCGACATCATTAACGACACCCACAAAAGGGGCGGCAACCTGGTGATCCCCAGTTTCGCGGTGGAACGCACCCAGGATCTGTTTTATCACTTCTCCGAATTATTGTATGCCAAGCGAATCCCCTCCACCATGGTCTTTCTGGACAGCCCCATGGCCGTGCGGGTAACCGAGGTGTTTAGGCGACACAAGGATTTATTTGACAACGAGACCATCGCGCTGCTGGAAAGCGGAAATCACCCCCTGAATTTCCCGGGACTCAAAATGTCCCGCACCCGCAGTCAATCCAAAGCCCTCAATCAGATTAAAGGTACTATTTGCATCATCGCCGGAAGTGGCATGTGTACCGGAGGCCGGATCAAGCATCATCTCCTCTCCAACATCAGCCGTGAACAAAGCACCATCCTGTTTGTCGGCTATCAAGCCGAAGGCACCCTGGGGCGGCACATTCTCAGCGGGCCCGAAGAAGTCCGGATTCTGGGACAGATGTGTCCAATCAAAGCCCGAATCGCCCAGATCAACGGATTCAGTGGCCATGCCGATAAAACCGAGTTGGAGACCTGGATACATTCACTGGACCCCCAACCAAAAAAAATCCTGCTCAACCACGGCGAATCCTCCGTGGCCACCGGATTCGCGCAATCCCTGGCCGCCGATTTCAATCTGGATAGCTACGCGCCTACCTATCAGGAAACCCTCGAGTTTTAAGATCTTCCAGAAAAAGATTGTTTGAAAAAAATATACCAACGGATGGTTGCGCCGGACCACGTATGTTTTTAGTGGAGGAAACCCACGGATAGCCCTGCCGGACCACGGATAAAACCAAGCAAAATAAAATAGTCCCTATTCCATTTCATCTTCAGCATCACTTGAAATGTTTCGTGTCAACTCCCTCTTTCATCCGTGGTCCGGCAAAGCTATCCGTGGTCCTTTATTTTTTCATAGTTATCGACCACGTAAGCTATGGCGTTCGAATAAAATCCTCGTCAGCATCCGTCGACGCGATAGGACATTCCCCATTTTTCTGATGAATTGAATCTCCCCGCCTTTGTAAACAGGGATAAACCTCGTTCAAGAAGTGAATAGGCGCTTGAATGTGGCAGAGTGGATTTTTGACAGGATAACAGGATTGGCAGGATGGTTTGTTTGGCTTTCTACTCCTGGATTGGATTTGTTTTATACCCTCTGTAGGCTGTTTCCATGAGATATTTCCTATCCGGATCATCCTGTTATCCTGTCAAAAACCAAATTCTGGATGAAGTGTTTGATCGGATCAAAAATTTTGGGGAAAGTCCTGGTCGACGCGAATCTTCATCGTCCGTGATTTCCGTAGAATCACCTGCCCCGCCGGCGCCTTGCGGCCCTTGGTGATGTCGCATATTCGCGCCACGCTCACCGCCCCGTTTCCCGCTTTCTTCGCCTTACTGTGCTGAATCGCCAGTCGGCCCGCCTGCTCCATCACCGATTTCGGGGGGTCGTCGGCATCCGGGTGATGCAGCACCACATGCGAACCCGGACATCCCTTGACGTGAAACCACCAATCCCGGGGAAACGAGAGTTTGAAGGTCAGCCGATCATTATCCACATCCGTCCGCCCCACCCAGGCGACCCACCCGTCTTCCAATTCGAATTCCCGAACACCCGGATCCTTTTTTGGCATACGATCCACACTAGGGTTGAAAAAACACCATGGTGCCCAGAGGAATGTTCCGCTCGTTCATCTCCGGTCCGCTGCGAATCGTTCCATCCGGCATCCGGTAAAAGGTCGTGGGCAAATTCCAGCGAGGACCGCAAATATCGAAGGCCCTCCGATTGGCGCGAATGATTCCACCGTGCACATAGCCCACCAGCATGCCGGTGCCGTCCGGCAAATTCATCAAGCCTTCCGCGGATAACTCACTGCCCTGTTTCACCGAACCGTCCTTTAGAAAGTATATTGTACTCTCCCGGGTAATGGCCGCCCCCGCGATTTCCGCGGCGGTGGTCCCGTCCCGTCCGATGACCTGTACCCGCTCCACATCACTGCTTTGTTCGGCTCCTTCCGATCCAACCTCCACCCGGGTTCCGGGAGGCATTCGATTCCAATCCGTGATTTGATCCCCCCGTCTGCGGGTTCCATCCGGGAATATATAAACCGTGGTAGGTGAATTGAAGTTTTCGCGGGCAATATCCCAGGCTGAGCGCCCTCGGGCAATCATCGAAAGTGAATCCTGACCCGCCGAAGGCTGCGCCACCGGAACCACGGTGTACAACACCGTATTCAAATACGGATCAGCCACCACCAGTCGTCCGGACCGCACATCAGGGTCGAAGCTCGGTTTGCCTGAGAGCCCCAGTTGACGGCGCACATCATCGCGGGCCAACAGCATTCCACAACGCTTTCTCCCCCGGTGGGAAACCGAATGCCAACGATTCGGACGACCATAGGCCACCATAGAGTGAGGCAGAATCCGGTTGTCCGGAATCTTATAAATGGATTTCAATTGCCGCAACAACTCCCGGACCGCCTCAATTTGCCTGGCGGTGATCGGCTTGTCGTGATAGCCGACGATTTCGATGCCGATGGAGATATTGTCGATATTGGTCTTTCCATCCCACATGCTGCGACCCGCGTGAAAGGCGATCCGGTCACGCTGAATAATACGGGTCACCTTGCCATCCACATCCACCATATAATGCGCCTCCCCGTAGCGCCGAAGCTTTTCCAAACTCCCCCTGCCGCCCCCCTCGGTGGTGTGAAGAATAATGTACTCCGTGGATCTCCGCGGCGAGCGCTGACGATTCAACGGACTGTATCGACTCTCAATATCCAACCCCTGTGCACACAGCACCCCCGCCACCCACAGCAGGGCGCATAACCACAGTCCAGTTCCAATTCGATTCCAATATCGCATACGGGACTCGTAAAGGATTAGCTAGAAAACTCCAGAAAAAAGAAGGAAGTGGATGATTGCCATCATCCCTTCCCCAGCCGGCAAATGTGGTCGAAATGCTCCTTTTCTACCGGCTGAATGCTCAGACGCTGTCCTTTGCGGACCACCAGCATCCCTTCCAATTCAGGATCTTCTTTTAATTCCTTTAGTGGGATGAACCGGGGGAACTTCTTCACAAACTCCATCGGACGCTGAATCCAGGTAGGATCGTCCGGATTCGATTTGGGATCAAAGTAGGCACTGTCAGGATCAAAAGCCAATTCATCCGGCTCCGGACCCGAAACCACCTTCATCACCCCCGCCACACCGGGAGGGGTGGCATTACTGTGGTAAAACAGCGCCAGATCGCCCTCTTGCATGCTATCCCGCAAGAAGTTCCGGGCCTGATAATTTCGAATTCCGTTCCAGGGTTCCCGACCGTCCCGCGCCAGGTCATCAATTGAATACGCGTCCGGTTCACTCTTCATTAACCAATAGTTTTTCTTTACCATTTTTATTTTCCCTCAAATTGTAGGCTTGGCCATCTTGCTGTAGAAGTTTGGCCTCTTTATGTATTCCCTCAAGCATTCCCTTAAAGATGAGTCCATGCAAGGGGAAGATGCCGTACCAGTACAACAGCCCGGACAATCCTTTAGGATCGAAAATCGCGGTTTGACGCAGCCGGCTTGAGCCGGGGTCTTCGGAGGGTTCCACTTCGAACTCCAGCCAGGCTCGTCCGGGAAGTTTCATTTCCGCCCCCAGACGCAACAGACATCCGGGAGTAATAGACTCCACCCGCCAACAATCCACCACCTCCCCTACTCTCAAGCGCTGGGGATGTCTACGTCCCCGGCGCATGCCCACCCCTCCAACCAGTTCATCCAGCGCCCCCCGGATTTTCCATAAAAAGTTAGCGTAATACCATCCGGTCGTGCCGCCGATTTTCTCCACCGCCTGAAAAACCCGTTCAGGGGGAATCTGACACTCACGCACCCTCGAATCCACCAACCGGGTGCCAAAGCGAACTCCGGCCCATGAGTTGAGGGTATTACCGGATGACAGCGAGTCCGACCATCGGGTCAGGGCATACCCCCGGTCCTCCTCCTCAAGCGCCTGTCGAATCGCCTGCTCTACTCCGCAAGGTTCCACCGAAAATTTCTCTTTCGCAGTCGGATTCTGAATCACACTGGGATGAGTGACACTTTCAATCAGTTTCTTGCCTACCCGTGCAAATAGCGGCGTCACCAACCCCAACCACAAACTGGAAAGGGTTGGGCTCAACACCGGCACCGGCAGGAACCAACGTTTTAAACCCCGGGCGCGGCTATACAGGTACATGATTTCTTTGTAGCTGACTACATCCGCCCCCCCGATCTCAAAAATTCTGCTCGAAGTGTCCTCCAACTCAAGCGCCTGAACCAAATAGGCGATCAAATCCTCAATCGCAATCGGCTGCGCCTCCACATGCGCCCATTTAGGCGTAATCATGATGGGAAGCCGTTGCACCAGCGCCCGGATCATTTCAAAAGAAAGACTGCCCGCACCCAGAATAATCGATGCTCGAAATTCAATCACTTGCACGCCCGATTCCCTAAGAATGCGGCCGGTCTGATGCCGACTGCGCATGTGGGGGGAAAGTCCCTGCCGCTCATCCGCCAATCCACCCAGAAACACAATTCGCTTCACCCCGGCAGCGCGGGCCGCGTTACCAAAATTGCGCGCCGATTCAGCATCCTTCGCCTCGAAATCACCTCCGCCCCCCATGGAATGAATCAGGTAATACGCCGTATCCACTCCCTCCAGCACATCCGGCAGCGAAGCCGGATCCAGTACATCCCCCGCCGTCACCTCCACTCTCTCGCCCCACCAGTCCCTAAGCCCCTCCGGCTTTCGGGCCATTGCGCGCAAACGCACCGGTTTCTTCGACAGTCGCTCCAGTAATCGCCCGCCAACGTAACCCGTGGCGCCTGTAATTAAAAGTAATGGTTCAGTGGACATGCATGGATCATACTCCGCACTCACCACGATTCAAGATCTAAGACCAACCATCGGGAGGGAAGAGTGAGCATATCTGTTATCCGGCCTTTCCGGCCGGAGGGTTGCAATCGGACCAGGAGGTGGATATACAAACGGATGCATTTCCCGGAATATCAAGAACACCCCATCGAATTTCCGCAGTTAAAGCATTTGTAACAGGCCCCGTTGCGGACGGTGATGCTGCCGCAGATATCGCAGGCGGGGGCGTCGTCCATGAAATGCTCGAACTGGGTGTCCACCCGATCCGGCGAGCCCGCGATGACGGCCTCCGTCGATTCAACCGATTCGGAAGCGGGCACTGGGTTAGCCAACGCAGGCTTGTTTTCCACGAAGGTGAGGTGCATCCATCGGAAAATGTAATCTACCAAACTTTTGGCCATGGGGATGTCCGAATTTTTTGTGAAACCGCTGGGTTCAAAGCGGGCGTGCATGAACTTCCGGTTCAGCGCTTCTACCGGCACCCCATACTGCAGACAGATACTTACGGCGGTACCAAACGCATCCATCAGGCCTCCCACCGTGCTGCCCTCCTTGGCCATGGTGATGAACAGTTCACCCGGATAACCATCCGGATACAAGCCCACGGTCAAATACCCTTCGTGGCCGGCCACTTCAAATTTATGGGTGATCGATTGTCGGGTATCCTCCAAGCGCATCCGACGCGGGCCGCCTTCTTTGATCACTTCCTCTTTCTCCGCGTCTTTACCGGAATTCACCGGCTGACTCCGCTTGCTGCCGTCCCGATAAATCGCCACGGCCTTGAGGCCGAGTTTCCATCCCTCTAAATAGGTATGGGCGATTTCTTCCACCGTGGCCGTTTTCGGCATATTCACGGTTTTGCTGATCGCTCCCGACAAAAAGGGTTGTGCAGCCGCCATCATGCGTAGATGCGATTGATAGCCCAGACTGCGAATACCGTTCCGGGGCTTGAATGCACAATCGAATACCTGCAGGTGGTCCTCCTGCACGTTTGGTGCCCCTTCGATGGTATCGTTTTCATCGATGTAGGCAATGACATCGCTGATTTGTTCCCCGGAATATCCCAACTGGCGAAGGGCCATGGGCACGGTTTGGTTCACCAGCTTCAACATTCCGCCCCCGGCCAGCATTTTGTATTTCACCAGGGCGATATCCGGTTCAATCCCGGTGGTGTCGCAGTCCATAAGGAATCCAATGGTGCCGGTGGGGGCCAGCACCGTGACTTGAGCGTTGCGAAATCCGTGATCACGACCCAATTTTAAGACCTGATCTCCCAGATCCTCCGCCGCCTCCAGCAACTGGGACGGACAGCCTTCCCCGATGCCCGCAATGGCGTCGGCATGTTGTTGAACGACCTGCAACATACCTTCCCGATTCACTTCGTATCCGTCGAATGCACCCAGCACTTCGGAAATGCGGGCGGATTGGCAGAAGGCCTCCAGATGCATCACCGCCGTGATCGCCCCGGCAAAGCTCCGTCCGGTATCCGAATCGTAGCTGTGTCCCTTGCCCATCAGCAACGCGCCCAGATTGGCATAACCCAGTCCCAGGGTGCGGTAGCGATGACTGTTAGCAGCGATTTGCTCAGTGGGATAGCTGGCGTTGTCCACCAGAATATCCTGGGCGGTAATGAAAATATCCACGGCGGCTTTGAAACGGGGAATGTCGAAATTTCCATTGGTGTCCAAAAACTTCATTAGATTCAGCGAGGCCAGGTTACAGGCGGTATCGTCGAGGAACATGTATTCCGAGCAGGGATTACTGGCATTGATGGGGCCGGAACCGGAGCAGGTATGCCAGCGCTGGATGGTATCCTCGTATTGTACTCCCGGATCGCCGCAGATCCAGGTGCCCTCGGCCATGGCGTTGAGTAAATCGCGGGCTTTGTAGGTGGGGCCGGCTTTTTCGGGATCCGTCACCCAGGTCGTGGTCCAGTCTTTGTCGTCGATCGCCGCCTGCATAAACGCGTCGGTGACCCGGATGCTCAAATTCTCGTTTTGGAAGCAGACCGATCCGTAGGCTTCCCCGTTGAAATCGCCGCTGTAGCCTTGCTCAATCAAGGCCCAGGCTTTCTTTTCTTCGTTGGTTTTAGCCTGAATAAATTCCAGGATATCCGGATGCTGCACTTTCAGCGAATTCATTTTGGCAGCCCGACGGGTTTTGCCTCCACTTTTCACCACCGAGGCCACCGAGTCGTAGACCCGCAGAAAACTGAGAGGGCCGCTGGGAGTTCCCCCGCCGCTCATGGTTTCTTTGGAGGAACGGATCGAACTCAAATCCGTCCCGGTGCCGCTGCCGAATTTAAACAACATGGCTTCACTCTGGGCCAGAGACATGATGCTGTCCATGGTGTCGTCCACCGATTGAATAAAACAGGCCGAGCACTGGGGGTATTCATATTGGGTGGAGGCCCGTTTAATTTTCTGTTCGCCGGGGTCCCAATAATAGCTCCCCTCCCCGCTGCCCATACCCACCTGATACTGGTGATATAGCCCGCAATTAAACCATACCGGGGAATTGAAGGCCCCGTGTTGATGCACACACAACCAGCTCAACTCCGCATAAAACGTTTCCGCATCCTCCGGGGAGGCGAAATAACCATCCTTCAGCCCCCAATCCGCTATGGTTCGACATACCCGATGAATCAATTGGCGCACTGAAAACTCGCGTTCCTTGGTACCCACCTTTCCGTAAAAATATTTGGAGGCCACCACGTTTGTCGCCAGCATTGACCAACTCTCCGGCACTTCCACTCCGGTTTGTTCAAACAATACACCGCCTTTTTCATCGCTGATCGACGCGGTGCGCTTCTGCCATTTCACCTGATCAAAAGGATTGGTATCGGGCGTGCTGAAGGTGCGGGGAATATGCAGGCCATTTTTGAGCTCGGGTGCAGATGTGGTCATGAGGATTTTCCTTTGGATATGGGGTGGATGTGGGATCGTATTGGTATGTTTCGTATGCGTCATATCCTATTTAAACCACAAGATGTGGTATAGAACTGAACTAACACACACTATATAGACCCCATCCCTAGTCGAATCCAAGAGAAAAAAACTAAAAAATATTCCCGCCTGTTTAACACGTTTATAGGTCTCTATTTATGTAACTTCTCCGTAGGGGAAAAGATTCAAATCCGCCGCCACTCGAAGTCTATTTGATAAATCACGCGTCTAGGTCACATTCCTCATCGTCTACTTTCAGTACCATCAGCGTCATGTCATCGTATTGCGGTGTTTCACCGACAAATTGAAGAACCCGTTGTTGTATGCGGTCTGAAATTTCAGTCGGAGAATAGCTACGGCTGCTGACAAAGGCACGGGAGAGGAGTTGGAGCCCCCATTCTTCCTGCTGACTATTCATGGCCTCGGTTATACCGTCGGTATAAACCATCACCGCCGCTCCGGGTTCGAGGATCACGCGCACAGTTTCGATAATTTCCCCAAACAACTCGCCTTCAACTAAACCGATTCCCATGCCTCCGCTATCAAGGCGTTTGACGTTTTCCTCCCCGGGAAACAAAAACAAGGCAGGGTCATGTCCGGCCCGGGCCATGGCCAATTCCCGAGTTTCGGTGTTGTACACCATGTACAGCATGGTCACAAACATATCCTCATACATGTCCGCCACCATGGTTTGATTCACTTCTTTCAGCACCGAGGCAGGATCCAGGTTTTGCGAGGTGTGGGCTCGCAACACACTGCGGCAAATCGACATCATCAACGCGCCGCCAATTCCCTTCCCTGACACATCCGCCACCGCTAAACCCACATGCTGGTCATCCAAAGGAATCACATCGTAGTAATCGCCCCCGACCTCCTGGGCGGCCAGATTAAACGCGTGTATGGAAAGACCTTTCACCTCGGGCAATTGGCGGGGCAGCAGACTTTTCTGAATACGCTTGGCAAGATCCAGATCCTGATCCATGCGACGCTTCTCCTCCAGCGCGGCCCTGAATTGCGCATAATAGATAGACAAGGACGCTTGATCCGCCAACGCCTGCAATAAATTCTGATCCCTTTCCCCCAACGGCACCTGATCCACCCGGTTCACCACACAAATAATTCCCATCACTTCATGGCGAAAGCGCATGGGGACCAGCAGCAAACTACTGACGTCCAATAGGCTGCGTTCGAAGTGCGGAACCCGTGGGTCCAACTCCGCTTTGGAAATCAACACCGGCGTACCAAAATCCGCGGCCTGCCCAATCAAGCCCTCCCCCACAGACAGTTTGGTGTTGAGGATCATTTCCTCGATCTGTTCATTTTTGAGTGCCCGAACATCCATTCCCCCATAAAATTGATGAATATTGAACATCGGAGGGAACACTCCGGATACGGCCCTCGCCCGTAACATATCCCCTTTCTCCCGCAAATAAATCGCTCCTCCCGAAGTATGAGTAGTGCGAAGGGCATAATACAAAACCCGCTGCATCAACCGATCCACATCCAACGTTTCAGATTCGGTAAAGGTTTCGCCGATATTCTGAACATAGTTGAATATCACCTCTTTTTCTTTTACCAAATTATCCCGTTCCAGCCTAATTTTCCGAAGAAAACGAATGCTAAAGTAGGCCCCGAAAAAGTTCGCAAGAAGCAGGAGAACCGCAAGGAGCTCGAATGAGATTAACCAGTAGGCGCCTACATATGCCAATAACTGCAACATAAAAATTTGGGTTAAGATTGTTGTCGCTTAATGTCTTCCCGCAGGTAGTCCAGCACATCCTGAAACCGCAGTTGATTGTCGTTATCGATCTCAACCAGGGTTTCGTGGGCTTCCAGCATGGTCTGGGCCGAATCCAGCGGGGACTCATCCGGTTGCTCCAAATCAATTAGATCCGCGGAAGAGGCCGGTAGGTCTTCCCTTATCTCCACCAGACGGTTGATCCCGAGCGTGATCATGAGATGATTCAGTTTTTTGGACACCCCGGTCAAGACCACTTTCCGTCCCCCTTCCTTCTGCAAACGTTGACTGATACCCGACAACATGCCCATAAACGTACTGTCCATTCCCACGCATTGCTCCAGATCAATGATCAACACCGGTTTTCCCTGATCCATGATACTGGCTGCAAAGCGCTTCACGGATCCGCTAACTTTGTAGGACCCCCTCCCCAAAACCCTCGCCAACGCAAAATCGGCGTCAACTGTTACCTGTATGCGGTCATCCGCTTGGTTACTGTCTGATTGCTGTGTAGTCGTATCCATGATTACGGATTATCACCACTCCTCTGTGAAGTCAACAGTACCACGACCAGGACTTTCCCCATTTTTTGACGGGATCATGCTTGCCAAGTGAACGGTTATTTTTTTTGAGGATAACAAGATCATCCGGATCTTCCAGATTGTCCCAATATTGGTACCTACGCTGAACACGTACTCAATGAATAATGAAAGTCGCATTTGAGCCGGGAAGCCGCTTCGCTGAGGAATAGAGCTCAGTTTGAAGGCGGATTTTACAAAAGTTCATCGCAAATCCAAATGGATGTTCATCGAATAAACCAAACCCTGAGCTCGCCTCGGGGTGCGGAGAGATTCAATACCGGAATTCGCCCGTTCCACACCCCCGCCCCACCCACCCCGCCGCCGTTAGCTTCCCGCACGCGGGAAACTAACGGCGGCGGAGTGGTGGGGATCGGGGAGGAGCCCAGTATCGTGAAGTGAATTTCTCCGCACTCCGAGCGAGCTCAGAGTTTGGAAGTTGATCATAAACACACATGTGAATCTGCAAACCCTTGCTGTCAAAACTCGTCCGCCACGGGCGGCGAATTCCCACTCGCCTCGGTCGGCAGGCGTTTCCCTGCCCAGGCGCAGTAGGCGGCGGCGTCGTTCCAGGAGATGTGGATGGCCGGGTGGTCGAGGTGCAGCTATCGATAAGGAAAGGGGACAACTTCACTTCCCGGACCGGGCCTTCGCCGTCGCTTGCCCAGGCTTCGGAGCTATCGGTTCCCATCACGAACTGGCCGCCGGGCATAAAAATCATTCCTGCGGTCGAATCGGATGCTGGGTTGGGGCTTTGGGTAGGCGGGGGGAGGAGGACTCCTGCGCCGGCGGATCGGGCGGGCGGGGGCGGAGTGCAGCAGGAGGGTTTCAGCTCATTCTTCATTGGGCAAGAGTTGGGTTATGGGTAGTGAAAGGGACGAACATGATTTTACCATGGGGAAATGAGGGGTGGGAGTCAAGGCGAACCCCCAGTCGCATGCACAGCTCGTTCTATGCTCGAATTTTTCGCATAGTTGTCTGCCGTTATGGAGGAAACCAACGAAAGGGTCCACTGGCTTGAACGGATAAAAGACAGAAACCTTTTGATTGTGGATCTGAAATTACCGGGCATGAGTGGGATCGACCTCATCTCCCATCCGCCACCAGCACGCCAAGTGACAGGCCATCTAGAAAACGAAAAGGGAAACCGGGGTCGAGGTCCGGTAAACCGGACCCGCATGGCAGCGGTTTCACGATCAGAGTAATCAGTTCCTCAAGCAGTTTTCCCCTCAGGCTCAAGGATGATCTAACCCTTCCGCTTGGGTCAGATTTCTTCTTCGCTATAACCTCGAAAAAGGAGTGCGACCCCTTTTGGGGCGGCATACAAATTGGCGGTCAAACCAACGGGGCGTTGCCCCGTGCTGACGGGTTAAACCCCTTTGAGGATCCTTTTAGGGTTCCGCTTGTCACTAATCCCCCACATACCCTCTTAAAAAATCCGAGGCGGGGATATAGGGTTGTCTTTTATGGGTTTCGGTGGTGAAAACATATCATGTTTATTGCCGGAATAAGAAAAAAGACTTTTCGAACAGGTTCTGGTTCGGGGGATTGAAAAAGCTGCAGCGTTACATTCAGCCTTGATGAATCCAGGTGGCGTGGGTTTCCTCAAAGCGTTCGATGTCATTCAGATATTGAAGTGACTCCTCGATATCGTCCAATCCGTTCAGCAACTTGTGTTTGACACTGGAATCGTAATCAAAGGCGAAGACCTTCTCCCCATCCCCCGCATGAAGGATCAAGGTTTGCGCCTCCAAATCCACCGTGGCCATCAGGCCCTCCTGAGCATACACCGTCTGAAAGATGCTCTCCACTTCCTCTTCGGACAACTCAATGGTGACAATCCCGTTCTTTGAACAGTTGTTTTTGAAAATGTCCGCGAATCCGGGAATGAAATCGTTGCCTTCGCCCCGGTACGGCGCCACGATCACCCGCAGTCCATCCTGGGCCAGCGCCCATACCGCATGCTCCCGACTGGAGCCGCAACCGAAGTTGTTGCGGGTCACCAAAACGGAACGATCCGCGTAGCGGGGCTGATTCAATTCAAAATCCGGATTGGGCTTTCCGTCCAGTTCATATCGCCAGTCGAAAAACGCACTGGGTCCGAAGCCGGTTCGCTGAATGGATTTCAGAAACTGCTTGGGAATGATTTGATCCGTGTCCACGTTGGCCCGGTCCAGGGGAGCCACCAATCCTCGATGTGTCGTAAATGCGTCCATTAGTTTTTTCCTCCGTTCCAAGTACGTATATCCACAAAATGTCCGGCAATGGCGGCGGCGGCTGCCATTTCGCTTACCAACAGGCGTCCACCCGCGCCTTGACGCCCCTCGAAATTTCGGTCTGAGGTCGACGCAGCGCTCTTATGGTGCCAGTTTGTCTGGAAACGGCGGCCAGGCACATGCTGCAACCGGCCCAGCGCCATTCCGCGCACCTGCCGCCTTGAACACCTGTCCAGTCCTTCCGCCTCCGCCTGCTTCGCGGAACCTGCTGGGAGCCGGGAACCACCGACCCAAACGAACGTGATCCGCTTTTGATGTCCATCCAGAACTGCGGCCGCCTGACGTTCCTCAATACGTGAATTGGTGCAACTGCCGATAAAACACAATATCCAAAGGCGTTTGCTAGATCTCTGCCAGGCTCCAGCCCCATGTAATCTAAGCGTCTTGCGGACATCGCCGGCACTGTAGCCCGCCACGTCGTTCAACCCGGCACCGCTGATTCACACGATTACCATACCCGGACCGCTCCCAGCTCTCACTGCGGCGCAATGGTGGGAGGCGTCAATCACCAGGGTGCGGTCAAACACCGCCCGGATCGCTGGGCGGGCGGTCCTCGCCATTCCGCCATGGCCTTCTCCAGCTCCTCTCCTTAGGAACAAAGGGACGGTCCTGCGCCATAATATAATCAAAGGTGGTCTGATCCGGCGCGATCAAACCCGCTTTCGCTCCCCCTTCGATCGACATGTTGCAAATGGTCATGCGGGCTTCCATGGACAATGCCCGAATCGCCTCGCCACAGAATTCAAACACGGACCCGGTTCCACCGGCAGTTCCAATCATCCCGATCAATTTCAACACCATGTCCTTGGAGTGCACATGCGGGCTCAGCTTGCCGGTAAACTCCACCTTAAAGGTTTTTGGTTTCTTTTGACGCAGAGTCTGGGTGGCCAGTACATGCTCCACTTCGGAAGTGCCGATCCCGAAGGCCAGGGTGCCAAAGGCTCCGTGGGTGGAGGTATGGGAATCGCCGCAAACCAAGGTCAGGCCGGGAACGGTGATTCCCATTTCCGGGCCGATCACGTGCACGATTCCCTGATGATCATCCCCAATGCCGTACAAATGAATACCGTTTTCTTTGCAGTTGTGCTCCAGAGCTTCAACCTGGGCTTTGGAAATGGGGTCCTGAATGGTCAAACGGGTTTCGTCCGTCGGTACATTGTGGTCCATGGTGGAAAAGGTCAGCTCCGGATGACGCACCTTGCGTCCGGTCAACCGCAATCCCTCAAAGGCCTGCGGACTGGTCACCTCGTGCACCAAATGGCGGTCGATGTAAATTAACGACGTGCCGTCGGACAAATCCCGCACCACATGTCGGTCCCATATTTTTTCGAAAAGTGTCTTGGCCATAATCAGTTCCTGAAGGGTGAAAAGGGGCGTTTATATACTGAATTTCCTGCGGGATGCAACTGAAAGAAAGCTCGAATACAATTTTGAGAGAAATGAGGCTACAGCACGCTTCGCTCAAAACCGAATGTATGCAACGCGGAATCCGCTTAAGTAGGGATAAGCAAGCGGCGGTTACGCCCACCGGCTCTCCTGTGTTCCGCGGGATTCTCCTAAAACCGAAGCCCAGCCCGGAGCCCGATGAGGGTATAGTCGAGATCGGCTTCCCGCGTGAAATCACCCAGATTCGGTTTCGAGGTTAATCCCGTATTCACCTCCACCTGCTCCATATACAATCCAACTAGCAGGTCTGCGGCTCTTCCCAGTGGAAAATAGAAATTCAGACCCAACTCCAAGGCGCTGTAGTCAAAAACCAAATTATCGAACTCATCCGCATTCACGCCGATGGTATTGAGATTCCCGTCAAAATCGAGCATTTTCCAAGTGGCATAGACGGTCAATTCAGGGCCGGTTGCATTCGGTTCATGAAAGAGGATCCGAACTTCCGCCCCCAGA
This sequence comes from Kiritimatiellia bacterium, assembly GCA_018401235.1. Lineage (GTDB taxonomy): Bacteria > Verrucomicrobiota > Kiritimatiellia > SS1-B-03-39 > UBA6053 > UBA6053. Next base: position 8,120 of record JAGYLC010000010.1, on the reverse strand, counting down.
CCATATTCGGGAATCACCAATTCCGCCGAGCCGGACGCTCTCCCCTGCACCGCGTAGGTGCGATCTTGGAACCCGGCGGCCTCGAGTCGGACGGTCCCACCTGAATCAATCGTAAAGTCGGTCTGGATGTACTGCACCCCCAAATGGATCCAGGGAGTAAAGCGAATCCGGCCCTGTGGATTGAGGGTCAGGGGGGTCAAGCGTAAACCGACTCCCAGCAGGTCGGTGGTGGAATCCACCTGATAAGTGGAGTCCACGGGGATCAACAGATATTCCAGATTCTGGCCTTGAAAGGAAATTGAATCCACATTTAATCTCAATTCTGTATCCGCAGTACCGGCGGCATCAATCGTATTGCTCCGATAGTCCACCAGCAGACTCAGCCATTTCCATATGAATTTCCCTCCGATCAAATAGGATTCGGAGCCATCGTTAATTCCGAGGTCATTCAACTCCGTATTCAGCCCTCCGCTGATCATGTTGCCATTTCGGGTCTCCTGCACCCGACCGGAAATCGAGTCTAATTTCCCTATTCCTCCATATACCTCTACGTGCATGGTCTGAGACTGGCTGCGCCCGCCCCCGATCCACCCCTCCCCACGGGCCGAAAGCAGAACCAAAAAAAACGAACAAACAAGACAACGGGACAGATGCATACAAAACTCCTGACTAAGGTTGCAAAATCTATACGATCTTTTCCCGCCTGATGCGAGCCCTTAAAAAGCTTCTGTGTGAGATAGGGAGGACAGACTCAGTTCACTTCGTGGGGAAGCAATTCGCCGCCGATGATGGAGGCGCCACCGTCGACGTAGAGGGTCTGGCCGGTGATCTGCTTGGAATAGGGCCCCAACAAGAAGGCAACCGCACCTGCCACTTCGCCTTGGGCTTTCTTCGGGTCCCAGCTGAGGGGACTGGATTTGGCCCAGGTGTTTCCGAGTTCTTCAAATCCGGGGATGTGTTTGGCGGCAATGGTGAATACAGGTCCAGCGGAAACCGCGTTCACGCGCACGTTATCTTTACCGTGGCGACGGGCCAGTCCGCGAACCACCGCTTCCAGCGCGGCTTTGTTTACACCCATCCAGTTGTAGAACGCGAAGGCGCGCTCGGAAGCGAAAGTGAGGGTCACCACGGATCCGCCTTCGGTCATTTTGGGTTGCGCGTACCGCGTAACCGTGGCCAGCGACACTGCGGAGATTTGAAAGCCTTTCATCAGATCGTCATAGGCGTCGGTATGAAATTCCTCTCCCAAACAAGTCTTGGGGTTGCTGTAGGCAATGGAGTGAACCAGTCCGGAAATTGCGCCGTCGATGCCGTCGAACAAGGTTTTGACCTCTTGGTCATCGGTGACATCGCAAAAGCGGATGTCGAGACTGCTGCGATCTGCTTCGGTAAGGGATTTACTGCGGTCAAAGAAAATCTTCTTCATCCGTTCGCTCTGAACGGTAAAAATCACTTTGGCTCCAAAGGACTCGAGGGTTTTGCCGATGGCGAAGGCGATGGAATCCGCATCGAGCAGCCCCATCACCACATAGGTTTTTCCGGATTCGATCATATAAGGATTCCTTAAAGCCGACTTCAGTTTGCGGCTGTTACTTTGGCCGGGGCCTTCAGGTGATCCCGCACTTCTTTCGGGTTCAGTTTGGCCACTATGGCTTCGTCCATGCCCAGGCCAATCAGGCGTTTGCGCTGCGTGTTCTGTCGGTTGACTTTGGCTGCGCCGCCTTTGCGGGGGCGGGTGATATTGGTTTTGTTAAATTTACGTCCGGTTCCCATAGGAAATCTCCAAAAGATCTTTAGTGTTGTATGCCCCGCATTTGGGGGAAGAAAGGGCATCTCTATGCACATAAAAATAACAAAGGGCAAGCGTTTTCCCCTACTTATTCAAGACATTGCCACCCGCTTTGCCATGTATCGCAGCAAGGGCCAAGTCAGCAACAACCCTGCCCCGGGGAGAAACTGCTGATACGCCATGAGTACCAGCGACTGTAAAGGAATCAGCAGGGATAATAACACGCCAATATTTCGTGGGAGTACACATGCTTGACGGCGGATGGCAACATGATTCCGCCACAGCATCGCCGCCAGAAGCAGAAATGGGATACCCGTCCAGTAAGGGGAACCCGAGTTGAATAGGATCAAAGTGACTCCCCCCAGCCAACCTCCCGCCACTATTCCAGACAGTCCCCTTCCCGGTTTTCCAGGGTCGTTCTCCAAGTCCGCCAGCAGGGTAATTCCCGCAATCAGCAGCATCCAAAACCCCATCACCCCGATCAACGGGAACGAAAGTTCCCAAGGCGCCCCGGCCCCGATCCATACTGCCGCACCGCGACAGGCCGCCATCAGCAGGGCTCCCAAGAGGGGATGGACCGATTTGAGCAAGGTGTACAGCACAATCAGCCCCAGCAGCAGACCCAGTGATTCCTCAGGATGGATAAGCAAGGCTCCCACGCCCAAAACCGTGCACGCCACCCTCCCCTGCGTGCTCGTAATCGTACCGGATGCCAGCGGACGTTCAGGTCGTTCTACTCGATCCTGTTTAACATCCATCACATCATTTAGAGCCATGCCAAATAAATAAGCCAGCCCCACCGCGACCACGGATGGCCAAGACACGTCACGACCAACCACCGCCGCGCCCACCAGCAAATCACCCGGCACCGTGAGTACGGTGGGCAAACGGACAAATTTGATCCAGGACAACATCTTCTCGTTCATGACCGGGAATAAGACCGATGAGAATCGTTTTTGCAAGTTTATCAAGATCCGATCTTCGCCTACCTAATTATATTAATATATAATAATTAATATTAGCCTATTTAGAGGTTTTCCCAAGGGTGGAATATTTCCTGCTAACGTTTATCCATATGTGTACCCTGCCCACTATACTCCTATCCGGACGGCTCCGGCATTGACTGGGCGGAAAAACTCCAAGCCCTCAAAACGGACATACCCGTGATCTTTTTTACCGGCGCCAATCACTCCGCTTCCATGAATATGGGGGATGCACATCGTTTCTTTTTGAAAAAACCCTTCTCACCGGATTCCATGGCCGATGTATTGCGCGCGGCCATAGAAACGGTTTCCGTTTAGGACATTCTCCTCCGCGATGCCTTCGCATGCAAACTGAAAGATGCAGGAGCCCATGCTCAGGCCGTGGAACTCACCCGCAAGAGCCTCTCCGTGCAAACACCCGCCTCCGTTGAAAAGACGAATGCCGGGATTTGGTATGCGGAAAATATTCCTTGATCGTAATTCAGGCTAATCGCGGCCCCAGCACATCGGGGGCCCGGGTCAGATCCTGCAGGACGACGTGGGCAAAGAAAGCCAGGTCAGGATCTGGGGGCCACGATTCGGGCACCAGCACCGCAAACGCACCAGAGCAATGGGCCGCTTCGATTCCGGGCTGGGAATCCTCAAATACCGCGCAATGGCCGATAGGCCGCCCCAAGCCTTCCGCCGCACGCTGAAAAATTTCCGGGTGCGGCTTGCCCCGGTCGATCTGATCGCCCGCGATCAGAAAATGAAAAAATTCGCGCAGTCCGGTTCGCCCCAACTTGTCCTCGGCCTGATGCGCCCGGCTGGAGGTGGCCACTGCCATCGGCACGGATCGCTCCTTCAACCACTCCAACAACTCCAGCGCACCTGGTTTAATCGGAGGGACGGATTCGCTGACCAGTCGATGATAATGAAAATTAGCCCGGTCCAACAGGGGGTCCACGTCCTCGCCCTGCAAGGCCTCCTCCACCAAAGCACGGATATCGAGCATATTGCGTCCCACCATCCGACGCTTCACGTCCTCCGACACGAACAGGCCCACATCCTCTCCGGCATGATCCCAGGAGGCCGCCCCCATTCGTTCCGTGTCGATTAGGGTGCCATCCATATCAAACAGCACCGCTTCTATCTCAGTATGTTCTATGTCCATTTCTACCCCTTTATCGAAGAAACTCTGATTAATCCATGTTAATTTATATCTGCGAATGGAAATGAACAATCGTTCTCGTCCTCCTACGGCTGATTTTTTGAAAAAGGCAACGCTGGGAAATGTAAGAGCCCCACGCCCTTGCGGCACACTCATACTCCCCCTCTCACCCTCTCATCCGCTTGAACCTTTCAATCAGTTTCGAAGTAGAACCGTCGTGAGCGTCGGGACGGGCGTCACCCTCCAGCTCCGGCAGAATGGCTTTGGCCAGGACTTTGCCCAGTTCCACTCCCCATTGATCGAAACTGAAAATGTTCCAGACGATGCCCTGGGTGAAGATTTTGTGCTCGTAGGCCGCGATCAGCAGTCCCAAATTGAAGGGAGTCAGTTCCGGCAGCAACAGGGAGTTACTCGGTCGGTTCCCCTCGAAGGTTTTGTGGGGAATCAACTCTTCCGGTACCCCTTCCTCCCGCAGTTGTTCCTCGGTTTTGCCGAAGGCCAAAGCCTCGGTCTGGGCGAAGAAATTGCTCATCAATTTGACGTGATGGTCTCCCAGCGGATTGTGGGATCGGGCGAACCCGATAAAATCACAGGGAATCAATTTTGTGCCCTGGTGAATCAACTGATAAAAGGCGTGCTGTCCGTTGGTGCCGGGTTCCCCCCACAGAATGGGGCCGGTTTGGTAGTCAACCTGTCGGCCCTGCCGGTCCGTGGACTTGCCGTTCGATTCCATGTCCGCCTGCTGGAAATAGGCGGCGAAGCGGTGCATATACTGATCGTAGGGAAGAATGGCCTGACTGTGCGCTCCCATAAAGTTGTTATACCACACGCCAAGCATGGCCAGGATCATAGGCAGGTTCTCCTCCGGGGCGGCGGTGCGAAAGTGTTCATCCATGGTATGAAAGCCGTCCAGCAACGACCGGAAGTTCTCCGGACCAATCGCGATCATGATCGGCAAGCCGATGGCGCTGCACAGCGAATAGCGTCCGCCCACCCAGTCCCAGAATTCAAACATGTTCTGTTCATCAATTCCAAAGGCTTTCACCGCCTCGGCATTGGTGGAGAGGGCCACGAAATGTTTCGAAACCGCCGATTCCTCCCCCAGAGCTTCCAGCAGCCAAGCGCGGGCGCTGTGGGCATTAGTCAGGGTCTCCTGTGTAGTAAATGTTTTGCTGGCCACGATAAACAGGGTTTCCTCTGGATCAAGAGATCGCAAACACTCCGCGAGATGGGTCCCATCCACATTGGAAACGAAATAGAGCGAGAGATTTCGATCCGTAAAGGATTTCAGGGCCTCGGTCACCATCACCGGCCCCAAATCGGATCCGCCAATCCCGATATTTACCAGGTTGCGGATGGCCTTCCCTGTGTGTCCTCTCCATTCACCGGTGCGAACCCGGGTCGAGAGAGCCTCCATCCGGTCCAATACCGCATGCACGGCGGGAATAACATTCTCGCCGTCCACCATCACGTTCGCATCCCGAGGCGCACGCAGGGCGCTGTGCAGAACCGCCCGACCCTCGGTCCGGTTGATTTTTTCGCCCGCAAACATCGCGTCGCGTGCCGCCTCCACCCCGGATACTCGCAGCAACTCCATTAAAAGTGTCAATGTGGTCGAGGAGATCCGGTTCTTGGAATAATCCAAATACACATCCTCCACCTGCAGGGAAAACGCGTCCGCCCGATCCGGATCTTCCTTGAACAGATCACGAAGATGTCGAGAGGACATTTCCTCCGCATGATCGATTAATTTTTTCCATTCGGTTGTGTCGGTTACAGTCTGGTTCATAGATGTGATTGGGTTGATTAGGTTGTTAAATTAAAAAATCACGGATAGGGTTCATTCATCGACCTCAAAAGGAAAATTCAGCCATTCGTCAACTTCCTGCTGCCAATTGGGTTCGTATGCGGTGTCCATAAATTGATAAATCGACATCAGGTCGGTTCGCACCATGCTGTCACAAAAAACTGAGGCAAACCTCGTGCTTACGCCCAGTACGGCGATGCGTTGCAAGCCCTGCTCCTCGGCTTCTTCCAGCAGACCCTCAAACAAAGCCTGGGCATCCGCCGTGAATAGTGAGAAACTGCAAACATCCACTAATAGGCAAAATCCGGAATCCATGCCCGCCCACTCGTCCCGAAGTTGAAATTGAATCTGTTGAAGCTGCCCGATATCAAGCAATCCCTCCAATTTCAGGACAAATCCGTTTTTGCGTTGCGTCAGTTCAAACATAATCAGGTAGCGTCCATTTCCAGGATCAGGGTCAGCACATGGGAGATCCGCACGATTTGGCCTCCACCGTCCGTACGTTGGAGAGATAACACGGAAAGCGAGGGTTTTCCACGCAGGAGATCCCCTCCCCTGAGTTCAAAGGTAAAGTGCCCATCCGTCCCTTCCACCGGCTGCATGCGTTCGATTTCGTGCAGGCGGAGAGGGAAGCCACCCACTGCATTCCGTACGAATAAACTGCTGTTGCGCAAGTCGCCGGAAATCCGACTGCCATCCGCCAGGACCACCCGGGCGCGAATTTGTTCAGGTCCGCGTTGAAACCGCTGCTTCATTTGTTCCAGAATCCGATTCCATTCTTCGGCGGGAGGCTCCTGAATCGGTTGACGCAGACTCCGACCCGTCATCTGGTCCATCATGCGCTTCATCCCCTCGTCCATCGGCTCTTCCACCTGCGTTTCAGGTCTGCTCGAACTCTCCGGTCGAATGGTTTCCTCAAAGTCCTCCGGTAATGCAAGCTGCGCGGAGGCCGTAAGGACCCCCGCTGCGCCCAAAACGAAAAAAAATGATTTCAGTAGCTGTTTCATGTCTGCATCAGGGTGAAACACGCTCTTGAATTACCGGCGGCAGCGGATCGGCGTGAACCGGCACCTCTACCAGCAGGGCCGCCGCCACGGAAGCACCGGTAAAGCCTTCCAATTTTGCATGATATTCCAGCACCAGACGATGCTGCAACACCGGGATTGCCACCGCCTTGACGTCGTCATAACTGACGTTTTCGCGTCCCAGCATCAACGCCCGCGCCCTACCCGCCGCCGCCAGGCCAATAGCGGCCCTGGGGCTGGCACCATATTTAATCGACTCCGCCGTCTTCGACTGTTCCTTGTGACTGGCGTGCACCAGCCGGGCAATGTAATTGGATACCACCCGAGGCAAATGGATGCGCCCGGTCAACTTCATCAGGCCCACCAGTTCATCCGGTTGCATCACCGCCTCTCCCCTCGCCTCTTCGCCCAGCCGACGCTCCTCCACGATCCGTTGCAAGACTTCCGGTCCGCCTGCGCTAATGGTCAACTTAAACAAAAAGCGGTCCAACTGTGCTTCCGGCAAGGGATAGGTTCCCTCGAGTTCAATAGGATTCTGAGTGGCCATGACAAAAAACGGCTTCGGCAGTTCGTGCCGCACCCCCATGCAGGTGACCCGATGCTCCTGCATCGCCTCCAACAGCGACGATTGGGTTTTGGGACTGGCCCGGTTGATTTCGTCCGCCAGCACCAGTTGACCAAACAGAGGGCCGGGCTGAAACACAAAGCTCCGCACTCCATCCACATCCTGCAGCATCGGATTTCCGGTAATGTCACCCGGCAGCAGATCCGGGGTGAACTGAATGCGCTTGGACTCCAGACCCAGCACCCGACTGAGGGAGCGAACCAGTTCGGTTTTCCCCAGACCCGGCAGGCCCTCCAACAGCAAATGTCCACCCGCAAGCAGGCAGACCACCACCTGATCAATCAGCTCTTCCTGCCCGAACAAGACAGTATTCAGTTCCGCCCGAACCCGTTTCAGGGTGGCGACGGTGGCGGAAATTTCGGATTCAGTCAAGGGTTCCGTGTTCATATGCTTATGCCCATACCCCAAATTTTGCCCACAACCGAAGAAAATTCCAAAAATTTGTATCAACGGACAATGTAGCGCTTGGTCTATTTTTTACGAATGATCGAAAGCGCACGGTGGCTTCAGCCGCTGTGCGCAACGATTCAAATCATGACGCGGGTTTTGATTACGCGTCTTCATGTCACCTCACGGAAATACTCCAAGCCACCATCCTGAGGATCAGTTGCCACAGGAATCGCTTTGTAGCGTCCCTGATACAGATGCCCACGCCGCTTGAACATGGAATTGAAACGCTGAGTGTATGCTCCCTGGAACCATTTCATTCCCGCCACCAAATTCGCCTCCGGAGTCTCCAGT
>JAGYLC010000001.1 GCA_018401235.1 Kiritimatiellia bacterium | reverse complement strand
TCATCGGGCGTATAGGCGTAAGGGGCGCGCAGTCGTGTGTTGATGGTCCAGGGAAAGCAATCTTCCCATTCCATCATCACGGCTGTGAAATGCATGCGTTTGAAAAGGGTCAGTAGATCCAGAAGGCGGGGAAAGGTTGGGGGTACCCCTTTCAGATCCAGATGGACGATCCTTCTGGAAACTGCGGGTGAGGTGTCGAGAAAAAGGGGCAGGGTCATGACAGGACCTTCTCTTGTTCCTGTGGTTGCGCATCCATGGGGATTCGCAGAGGCGCGTTCCCGTCCTGCAGATATTTTCGATAAGCGGTTGGCGGCATGCCGATGGCGTTTCGAAAAGAGAGGCTGAAGGCCTGGACGGACTCGAAGCCGCTGAGGGTCGCCACTTCCGAGATGGAAAGATCGCCGCGGTGAATGAGCTGAACCCCCCGGGTTAAACGGGAGTAACGCAGATAGGCTCCCAAACTCGGCCCAAACTGTTCACGGAATACACGACGCAAATGGCTTTCCGACATACCGACCTGATCGGCAAGATCCTTAATACGCAAGGCCTGATCCATGTGAGTGTTGACAAAACAAGTAATCTTCCGGAGTAGATCGCAGGCCTCCGCCTCTTTTTCAGGCGAAGGGTGCAGATGTTCAATGGTGGCGCGGTCGCCCAGAACTTGCAGAATTCGTCCCATGTGGAGGCCTGCTTCGAATAGATCCAATTCCGATGAGGAATGCAGGTAGTGGTGGGCGGCCGCGTCCATGCGTTCCAGATCGACCGATTGAAGCTTAACCGGAGCACCCGGCAGGGTGTCCGGTTCGGCTTCCTTATGCAAATCGAAAGTAAAGAACAGCCAGGAAAATCCCGTTTTCGGCACCCCGAAATAGCGATGAAACACGCCCGGTTTAACCAGGAGGGCGTTCCCGGGTTCGAAGCGGTAGATCCGTGATTCCAGACAAACGGTTCCGGTGCCCCTGTAGTTTACCACCAGTTCATAGCGATGGTGGAGGGTGTGGGTTACCCCGCGGGGAATGAACTGGTCACGATGGGTTCGAAGGAAAAAGAGGTAATTGTTGGGCAGGACGCCATTGGTCCCGGAATCAGCGCATTCACCTTCACCGGAAATGCCTCGGCCGCCTTTTTGGCCGGTCCGTCGTTGCTGGTCATCTACCCCGCCAACTGCGTGGGTTTGGCGTTATGCGCATGGATCGGTCCCTGGTTCCGTCAAACCCGCGCCACCACTTGGGCGGACATCATGCGGGATCGGTTTAATGTGGGCGTGGAACAGTTCAGTGCCTTTTTTTCGCTGTTGATTCAGCCGGTAAGTGCCGCCACCCAGTTATATGCGCTGTCAGTGTTTGCCAGTGCGATTTTGCATATTCCCGCTTCGATGATTGTGATTGTTCTGGGGGTGATCGTGATGGTCTACTCCACCACCGGCGGACGCTGGGCGGTAATGGCCACGGACTTTGTGCAGGGCATTATTTTGTTTGCTCTTACGGTGCTGATGTGCGTGCTGGCCCTGCGGGAAATCGGGGGATTGGGAGAATTTTTCAGCTATTTTCAAAAGCCTGAATTCGCGGCTGACTTTCGTTGGGTGAAGGAGGAGGGGCAGTTTGCGGACAACAAATTCACCTGGAAGTGGATATTTGTCATTTTTGTGCTGCAACTTCAGGGGTACATCAACTTGGGTACGGCGGGACGATTTTTATCTGTGAAAGATGGTTCGCATGCCCGCAAAGCCGCGATTTGGGCATGTCTGCTCATGGTGATAGGCTCGGTGGTTTGGTTTATTCCGCCCATGGTTGCACGATTTTTGTATGAGGCGGAAATCGTGGCATTGGACATGAAAGAGCCCTCCACCGGAAGTTACGCCTACATTGCGGGCAGATTATTGCCGAACGGAATGATGGGCTTTATGCTGGCGGCAATGCTTGCCGCGACCATGAGCAGCATGGATACCGGATTGAACAATACCACGGGCGTCATCGTCAACAATATGATCCCCCGCTTGCGGAGTAGGTTGAAGGTACCCCCTCTCACTCCGCGTTCGGAAGTGTTTGCCTGCAGACTCTGCACGATGTTTCTGGGAGTGTATATTATCCTGATCGGGTTGCTGCTTGAACATCAGGAACAATTATCGCTCTTCGATGCCTACCTGATGATATCCGCGATCATTGGCCTGCCGCTGGGAATGCCGGTCCTGCTGGCGTTATGGATACGAAAACTGCATTGGAGTGCGTATTACACCATCATAGTGTTCGCGATGATTCCCTCTGCGTATTTTGTGATTCAAAGCAGCATGGGAGGAAAGTCATGGCCGATCCAGGATCGGTTAATGTGGATCTACCTCTTCAGTGCGGCCGGTTGTCTGCTGAGCTTGCCCTTATGGCGCTTTGCCGGCCCGGAATATCGCCAACGGGTGGCCGCGTTTTATCAGCGGATGCATACTCCGATCGATTACGATAAAGAAATCGGAGTATCCAATGATCGATTTCAATACCTGGCCATCGGAGGCGTCACCGTTGTGCTTGGGGTGCTGATGCTGTTTTTCCTGTCCTTGCCCAATACTCCCTCCGCCCGATGGGAAATCGCCACAGTGGGAAGCGGCATTCTGTTGATTGGGGGGGGTGTTTCTTAGCTTGGGTATTTCGTCTTCTAAGAAGACAAACTGATTTCACCGAATCCGGCGGAGGCGTTCGCGGAAGCGGGCGGGGCTGTGGCCGGTTTCGGTTTTGAAGCGGGTGGAGAAGGTGTTACGGTCGGCGTAACCGCAGCGTTCGGCGATGAGGTCGATGGAGAGGTCGGGGTTGGCGAGCAGGCGTTGGGCGCGGCGCATGCGGGCTTCGCGCAGGAACGCGCCGGGACTGCGTCCGGTTTCCCGGCGCACGTGGCGCTCGAAGTTGCGGCGGGACATGTGCGCCAGGGCCGCCAAATCGTCGACGGTCAATCGTTCCGCCTCTTCGTGCTGCACCTGCTCGGCCACCCGGACCAGACGGGGATCCGAACCGAGATAAAGCATCACGGTTTCACCGGTGAACACGCTGAGCGGCGGCACCCGGCGCAGGCGGGGGGGGAGGTCGGGTTGTGATTCCAGTTCGTGCAGCAGAGTTACGATTTCTTCCGCCAACGCCTGATAGTCATTGATAACGGAGGTGATGTCGCGGCCCAGCCAGTGATTGCACATTTCGTCGGCATCGGTGCCGATCACCGATAGGGAGCGGGGGACGTCGATGCCCAGGGCCTGCAGGGCGAGGATGGACCGGGCGGCAAGGGTATCGTTGATGCAATACAGGGCGCCGGTTTCGAGGAGAAGTCGCCGGTGTTCAGCGAAAAGGGCGTGAAGGTCGCCATCGGGCCGCATCCAAATCGCTTTTGCGGGCTGTCCGGCCTCTCGAAGGGACTCAATAAAACCCGACACCCGCTGCTCGCTGTAGGGGGCGTTCGGGAATCCCAGGGCAATGGCGGATCCCCGACCGGCGCGCAGGAGGTGGCGGGCGGCCATGCGACCGATGGCGGTTTGATCCTGGATCACCTGATGCAGACACGGCGTGCGGAAGGCGTGGGCGTAGTTGATCACGGGAACCCCGCTGCCGATCAGGGCGGTCTCGGCCTCGCGACTGCGCACGTTGCCCACCCACACGTCCACCCGGTCGGGAGATACTTGATCCCAGGGCAGACAGGGTTGATCCTTCATCACCGGCGTCCATCCGGACTCCCGAATTTGGGTGATCAGTTGACCGTACATGGAGCGACCGAAACTGTGGGAGGGCTCGACTTGGATTCCAATTCGCATGCGGGGATGTTGTCAGCTTTTGCCGCAAAAACAAATACAATTGGCTTAAATACGACTTACCGCGGGGAAGGAAGTGTGAGAAGATGCGACGATGAAAAACTCCCGACCCAACGTCCTGCTGATCACCACCGATGAACACCACTGGAAATGCATGGGATACAACAATCCCCGCATTCACACTCCCAATCTGGACCGACTGGCGGAGCAGGGGATGATCTTTGATCGGGCCTACTGTCCGAATCCGACCTGTTCGCCCACCCGGGCGTCGCTGATTACCGGGCTGTATCCCAGTCAGCATGGATGTTACAGTCTGGGCACGAAACTCTCTGAGGAGGTGCCGACAGTGGGCGAAGCGTTTCAGGCGCGGGGATACCGGACCTCGCTGTATGGAAAGGCGCATTTCCAGCCCCTGCGGAGCACGGAGGAGTTTCCTTCGGTTGAAACCCCGGATCATTTCGGCGACCGGGACTTCTGGGACAAGTGGGAGGGGGATTTTTACGGATTCGACACCTTTGAGTTGACCCGGAATCATACGGCGGAAGCCTGGGTGGGGCCTCACTATCGATTCTGGTTGGAGGACAAGGGCTTCACGAACTGGCGGGACTGGTTTATTCCCGGGGCGGGGACCTACGATCTGAAAAAGCAGGAGGGCGGGGTGTGGCCGATTCCGGAAGAGGCGCATTACAACACTTGGTTGGTGGAGCGGGTGAATCAAAAACTGCAGACGCATCGGGAGGAGGACGAATCGTTCTTCCTGTGGGCCAGTTTTCCGGATCCGCACACTCCCTATTGCGTACCGGAACCCTGGGCGAGCATGTATACGCCCGAGGACGTGCTGCGGGAATGGGTGGAGCCCGGTGAGCACGAGTTGAATCCGCCGGCGCACCAACTGACGCAGCAGCCGGGAGCGGATTTTTCGTCATATCGACAGACCGGACAGGCCATTCACGGTTATGTGAATCACACCTACAGTCAGACCGAAGACTTTACCCGGAAAATCGCCACCTATTACGGAATGGTGAGTTTTACGGACCACGCGGTGGGACAGATTCTGGATCAATTGGACACCCTGGGGCTGGCGGACAACACGCTGGTGGTGTTCACCACGGATCATGGACATTTTTTAGGAAAGCACGGCCTCGGCACCAAGGGGGCGTTTCACTACGAGGATGTGCTGAAGATCCCGTTTATCGCCCGCATACCCGGCGGACCCCAAGGCAGACGAACCGACGCCTTGATCAGCCTGGTGGACCTGCCGCGCACCTTCCTGTCGTCCTGCGGATTGCCGGTGCCGAGGGGAATGGGCGGCGAAGATTTCACCCCGCTGTTCCGGGGAGACGTGGAGAGCTGCCGGGACCATGTGCTGGTGGAAAACCGGCACGAACCCGACACCGTGTTTTTGAATACCTACATCAACGCGCGCTACAAACTCACGGTGTATTACGAACAGGAATACGGAGAGTTGTGGGACCTGGAGTCGGACCCCGATGAACTGCACAACCGCTGGGCGGATCCCGACTATGCCGAAATCAAACAAGAGCTGCTCTTAAAACTCTGTCACGCACAGATGGGCAAAGAACCGGTTCCCATGCCGAGGGTGTTCGGGGCCTGAGGGTGGGAAATCCGAACAGGGGGGCGTGAACAGCTTCCCCTGCCTTATTGAGACTTTTTTAACTGAGGTACATGTCATTTTTCCCGTGCAGTGGACCTGATTTTTGATTAAGTTCGGGATCCGCATGCAAACCACGCCTTTACGATTCACCACTTTTCTTTTTGCAATGAGGAATTGTGTCGATTTGTTTTGGTGCGAATGGGCGGCCCTTTTCAAGGGGAAAATGAAGCGACCCCTGGCCAGGGGGGGCTGGTTGTTGGCGGTGAGTCCGCTCTTGCTGTTGATGACGCTGTGGAACTGGGTTTGCCTGGCGTTGGACGAGTGTTTTTTTCCTTCCTATCGACATCAGCCTGTGAAAGCACCGTTGTTTGTGTTGGGTCCCCCGCGAAGTGGAACCACGCATTTGCATCGAACTCTGGCCCTGGACTCGGAGCGCTTTGTGGTGTCGGCCGCCTGGGAGGTGATGCTGGCTCCGTCGATTGTGCAAAAAAAACTGCTGCGGGGTCTGATACGACTCGACCGCAACACCGGTCGGTTGCTGGCCCGGGGGGTCGACTGGGTGGAGAAACGAGGTCTGCAGGCCTTTGACCAGACGCATCCGGGATCCATTCGGGACGCGGAGGAGGACTACTTTTATCTGGGTTCCATGTTGACCTGCACGGGGTGGATGCTGGCGTTTCCGAATTGGCCGGGGTTTGACCGGGCTTTGCCGGGTCTGCCGGGAATGCAGGATGCGTATCGACGGCGTGCCCTGGCGTTTTATCGTCGCTGTCTGCAAAAACAGCTATTCGTGGACGGAGGCGAACGGACGCTGTTGAGCAAAAACGCCTCTTTCAGTTCCTGGATGGATCTGCTGCCGGAATTCTTTCCAGATGCCCGTTTTGTGGTCTGCATGAGGGATCCGCTGCAAACGCTGCCCTCCATGTTGAGCACGGCGGAGAAAGCGATGCAGGGATTTTACGCCGAGCAAAAAGGAGATCCGATGCTGGATCGCCTGCGCCAATGCATGGAGGCGCATTATCAGGTGTTGCACGCGCATGTCCCAAGGCTGGAATCCGGCCGGGGACTGGTGGTGGAAAACCGCGAACTCAAAGAGAGGCTGCCTGAAGTGATTCAGGAGCTGAATGTGCGACTGGACCTTCACTTCTCCGAGGGGTATCTTCAATTGATTCAGGACGTGGGTGAACAGTCCCGCGCGCATCGGAGTCCACATCACTATGACCTGAAAACCTATGGACTTCAGGAGGAGGATCTTCTAAAGTCCTGTCCTACCCTGGCTTCCACCCTATCCACCCCGCAATGACCGAAACCGCATCCATAGACACCGCAGCCACCCGGAGTTCCTGTCGGGTGATGATTTTATCGGACGCGATTCCGAATCGCAACGGGGTCGGAACCTACTATCACGATTTGATGGAGCATTTGGCCGAAAAGCTGGAGCATGTGGAAATGATTCCGGCGCGCGCGAATTGCATCTTTAAAAAGAGTCGGGTGTGGATTCCGATGCCGGGCGACCACTCGCAGCACATGTATATTCCGAACCTGTTGCCGATTTTGAAGCAGGTGAAAAAGGAGCGTCCGGATGTGATCATTGCCCCAACTCTGGGTCCTTTCGCCTTGCTGGCGCGATTGCTGTGCCGCTTCAAGGGGATCCCGTTGGTGTTCGGCTACCACACCTCGCTGAACAAATTGGTGCAGTTATATTGGCAGGGCAAATTTGGAGACCTGACCTCCTGGTATCTCAAACGGGCGAGTCGGGTGATGTTCCGGCAGGCGGACGTGGTGGTGGTGAACACGGAGGTCATGCGGGAAGAGGCCATGGCGTTGGGGGCCTCGGACGTGACCGTGATGGGAACCACCATTGCGATGCCGCTGTTGCGTAAACCGGTGATTCCGGCGGCGGGCGGTTTGAAACGGGTGCTGTTCGCGGGTCGTTTGGCCCAGGAGAAGCGGGTGGTCGAGTTGGCACGGGCGGCGGAGGCGCTGCCGGACATCTCGTTTCGGATCGCCGGCGATGGCCCTCTGCGGCGAGAGTTGGAGGGCTATGCGGAGCGTTTACCCAATCTGGTGCTCACGGGATGGCTGGAGCGGACGGCGTTGTTGGATGAAATCGACGCGGCGGATCTGGTGGTGCTGCCCTCCGAGTACGAATCCTTTGGATCGATTGCGCTGGAGGCGATGGCGCGGGGGCGCTTGATGCTGGTATCAAACCAATGCGGGATCCTGCACTGGGCGGAACTGGCTCCCGGACTATGCGTGATCGAAGACGGCGAAAGCGTAGCAGAAGCTATCGAACGTCTGGGCCGGCTCACGGACGGCAAACGTCGGGAGATCGCCCGGGTGGCGATGGAGCGGACCCGGGGAATGAATGCGCACACCATGCAGGGGTGGCTGGAGTTGCTGGAACGGGTGCGGAGAACCTATGCACCCAACTGACCGGCCGCAGGCGCACATTTCGATTCACGATGTGGCACCTGAAACGCTGGATCGGGTGCGGGGGATGCTTTCCCGTTTGGAAAAGTCGGGAGTGACCCGGGTGATGCTGTTGGTGATTCCGGGGCTGGGGTGGTCCGGGGATCAACTGGCCCAACTCCGCCGGTGTTCTTTCCACATTGTCGCAGGCGATGGGCCATCCGCTGGCCGGTCACGGTTGGGTACACCGGGTGGAACGACGAAAAACCATGAAGCACAAGCTGCATGGTCTGCTGATTTCCCGCTACGTGGCCGAACATTTGTCCCGGAGTAACCCGGAGATTGTGGATTTGATGAGACGCTGTTACGACTGGTTCGGCGAACAGGGGCTCCGCCAGCCCACACATTACGTTCCCCCCGCCTGGGCGTTGGGTCCGCTGAGTCGGGAGGAGATGCACGCACTGCCCTTTGACAGCGTGGAAACCCTCCGGGGGGTATATTTTACTCGCGAGGATCGCTTTCAAGCCATGCCCCTATTGGGATACGAGGCCGATACCCCCTTGCGGGCGGCATTTTTGAAAGGCTTTAACCGCTGGAATGAACAGCGGGCCAAAAAAGCGGAGCTGACCCGGATTTCGCTGCACCCCTACGATCTGGAATTGCGCTTGGGAGAGGAGATTTTCCGTGACCTTCGGACATTTCGTATTCAAGCGGCCTTCAGTCCCGCGGAGGCCGGGAATGACTAAGCGGCGCGCGCATCCCTTTTGGGCGATAGGCGGAGTCGTGCTCGCGCTCGGGGTCGGGTTTTGGTTAGCCCGGGTTTTTGATCTGGAGGAACTGGATCTGGACGACATCCGGCGACTGGGCTGGCCGATGATCATTGGCTACACATTGGTGTTGATCGTGCTGGGCGGCTTTGGGGTGCCACCGGTGTTTTTCCTGGTCCCGGCCGGAGCGGTGTGGCATTTCTCGATCGCGCTGGGGGTGGGAATGCTGGGAGGAATGGGGGCGTCGATGGTGGGATTTTGGGTCGCCCGCTACTGGGTGCGGGAAACGGTGACTCCACGAATTCCTCCGCGCCTGCTGCGGTATGAGCATCGCATGGAAACGCATCCCCTGCGCACGATCCTGATCATGCGACTGCTTTTCTACCTGTTCCCCCCCATCAACTGGATGCTGGGGATCAGCCGAATCCCCCTGCGCACCTTCGTCATCGGCACATTCCTGGGCATGCTCCCCGGCACCTTGTTGTATCTGTTGGCCGGAAAAGGCTTGGTGGGGGTACTGCTGGAACTACCCAAGATGCTGGGGCTCTGAAACGGGCAAGGCAGAATGATGGAGGGCCGAAAATCGGTCTTTATCATTTCCGCGCATGTTCCTCTGAAAGGAGATACCCTATGAACCAGACCTCAGTTTGAGGAATATTTTTACAAAAGTTCATCGCAAATCCAAATGGATGTTCATCAAATAAACCAAAAGTTTCGGCGCGGAAAGGCAAGGTGCAGCTCATCGACGCCTCCAATCTCTACAAAAAGCTACGTAAAATGGGATAGGTTACCTTGATGTCATTATGAAAAACTATGCGTCGGGAGAATGGGTCAAACGGGAAGGGTACAAGAGTTTTGAACCCTCACGGATTTATCGGCCCTGGTCCATCGAGGATCTTCGGTTGGTGGAGGCGATGAGCCGAGCGGACCGGCATTTGGGTCGTCTGGACAGTTTTTCCGACATTGTGCCCAATCTGGATCTGTTTGTGGAGATGCACGTGACCAAGGAGGCGAACCAGTCGAGCCGGATCGAGGGGACCCGGACAGAGATTGAAGAGGCCATCCTGCCCGAGGAAGAGGTGGCGTTCGAGCGTCGGGACGACTGGCGGGAGGTTCAGAACTACATCGCCGCGCTGAAAACCGGGCGGCAACGCCTGGATGACCTTCTGTTTTCCACCCGTCTGTTGCGGGAGACCCATGCCGTATTGATGCGGGGGGGCGCGGGGAGCACAAGACTCCCGGTGATTTTCGGCGGAGTCAAAACTGGATTGGGGGGTCGAATCCGGGCAACGCGCGTTTCGTGCCGCCGCATCCCGACGGGGTGCCGGAGTTGATGTCCGACCTGGAGAAATTCGCCCACGACGACGAGTCGCGCCTGCCGCCCCTGTTCCGGGCGGGTGTGTTGCACTATCAATTCGAAACCACCGGTGGATTGGCGAGGATGACATCAAAGTGTTCGGAGTAGTTCTGAGCCACCTGGGATTGCTCGGAGAGGGAATCTTTGTAGTCGATGGCGGGGTTCTCGATGCCGTGCAGCATCATGTTCATGGCGGCGATGCGCAGCATGGTGCTGTCGAAGTCAAAGCCGCTGAAATTCATGATATTTACGATCCTGTAGGGGTGAAACCAGCACGCACTGCAGGCAGCGCCGTACTGGAAGGTTAAAATCTAGCGACCCAATGCCGAAATTAAACATTTTTTTCAGTATACTACATGTAAATTCTGGAGATCACGATCTTTCCACCCTTCCAGATCGACGGCCATTTCCGCGCCGCCCGCGCCATCAGCGAAACCCTCGTCCAGGACCACCGCGGCTTCATCGATCTCCTCCCCGCCGTGCCGCCCGCGTGGAGCTGCGGCTCCGTCCGGCATTGCCACGGAATGGTTTTGAAAAACGGTTGACATCATCTGGGTGATGTGCGAATGTGTGTTTATGCGAACAACGATCGAACTACCCGATGAGATGTACAAAGCCGCGAAGATCCGGGCGGTTGAGACGAACGTGTCCCTAAAAGACCTTGTCACCCGTGGCTTGATGCGCGAGTTGGAGGAAGCCGACCAGGTTCGCGAGCCGCAGGCACCCTATTGGAGCAGCCGGAAACTCGAGCCCACTTTTGCGCACTTGAAAAAGAAAGGTAAATTGAAAGGGGGCGCGGACTCGACAACCCTCGTTTCCGAAGACCGGAGTTCCCGTGAAGACGCTTTATTTTGACACCAATTATTTGTTTCGACTCTATTGGGAGGAACCGGGCAGTATGGAGGTTCTTCAACTGGTTCAGAACGTGGACATGGTGGTATCCGCCTGGCACGCGGAGGCGGAATTTTTCAGTATTCTTCTGCGCAAAAGACGTGAAGGCGCCATGTCTCGTGACACCGCCAACGCGGTTGTCGACCAACTGGACCATGATATCCGGGGTGGAGGCGTGGTTTTCCTTCCCTGCAGTCACGAAGTGAGCCAGAGAACGAGGGACACCTTGCGTCACGCAGCGGAAAACGTTTTCATTCGGGCAGCAGACGCACTGCATTTGGCCTGTGCCTCTGTAAACGGGTTTCAGGATATCTACTCGCATGACAAACATTTGCTCCTGGCCTCCCCGCTGTTTGGTTTGCGGGGGGGGGATGTGATTTCATAAACACATCATAAGATCGAATTCCGAACAAACTTCTTTTGTTCGCGGCCCTCTCTGCTGCGGCGCTGCCCGTGTTGACACGGGTCAGTGCGTGAAATCGACGCTGCCCTCTTCGATCTCAAGTTCGTCGCGGTTTTGGATGGCTTCGATTTCGCCTTCGCGGATGCGGACGACGCGGTCGGACTGGCTGAGCATTTTGTGGTCGTGGGTGGCGGTGATCATGTTCCTGCGCTTCGGCGAAGTCGTGGGGCAGGCGGGAATCGTTCATGCCCTGCTCATCGTGCTGGCCGCCAAGGCCATCACTTTTCTCACCGCCTTTTCGCTGTCCGCTATCGCCACCAACACCCGGGTCCGGGGCGGCGGGGCCTATTTTATGATCAGCCGCACCCTGGGGGTCGCGCCCGGGGGTGCCATCGGGTTGGTCCTTTACCTGGCCCAATCGGTGTCCGTGGCCATGTATGTGATTGGCTTCACGGAAGCGTTCGTCGCCACCTTTCCGGGGGTCGATCTCTCCTTCCGCCTGATTGCCAGCATCGTCAACCTGCTGGTCATCCTCTGTGTCTGCATCGGCGCCGGATGGACCATTCGGCTTCAATACGGGATTCTGGCGGTGTTGGCCCTGTCCCTGATTTCGTTTGGCCTGGGCGCGGGTCCGGAATGGACCTCTTCCCAATTTTTCGATAATCTGGGGACGGGGTATGACCCCAATGTGGATGTGCGGATAATGTTCGCCCTGTTTTTTCCCGCCGTCACCGGAATCATGGCCGGAGTCAACATGTCGGGGGATTTGAAAGATCCCGCAGTCTCCATCCCCAAGGGCACCCTGTGGGCAATCGGCGTCACGGGTGCGGTTTATCTGAGTCTGGTGCTGATTCTGGGCGGCATTGCTCCCCGTTCCGCTCTGCGGACCGACAGCATGATGATGCACGGGGTCGCGGCCTTCCCACTACTGGTGACCGCCGGGATTTTCGCCGCCACTCTCAGTTCCGCCCTGGGAAGCCTCATGGGAGCCCCCCGGGTGCTCCAAGCCCTCGCCCGCGACCGAATTTTCCCTTTTCTCCATCTTTTCGGAAAGGGCGCAGGTAAAAATCAAGAACCCCGCTACGCGATTCTGCTCACAGGAGGAATTGCGCAAGTCGCCATACTGGCCGGCGACCTGAATGCGGTGGCACCGGTGATCACTATGTTCTTTATGATCACTTACGGCACCCTGAACTGGGCCTGTTTCGCCGAAATGCACAGTCGCAACCCCAGTTTCCGGCCACGCTTTAAATTGGCCCATGAAAGCATTCCCCTCGCCGGGGCCATTGGCTGCCTGGTAGTTATGATGATTCTAAACCCCCTGTGGGCTCTCGCCTCATTGGGGGTGATGGCTCTGATTTTCATTCGACTGCAACAAGCGGACCTGCAGACTCGCTGGGGGGATGTCAACAGCGGGGCCGCCTTTGAACGCGCCAAACAATCCCTGCTCTATTTGCAGGATGAGCGCTTTCACCCCAAGAATTGGCGGCCCGCCGTGTTGGCGTTCGTGGGAAACCCCGCCCACCGCCTCCATCTGGCTCATATGGGCCTCTGGCTGACCGACCGGGGGCTGCTGGCACTGGCACAGGTGAAGGAACGTACACCCGATGACATGCGACCTCTGCTGCGGGGAGAAGAAGAACTGCTGACCTTCATACGTGAAAACGCCATCCCCGCCTTCCCCGCCGTGGTCTCGGGAACCTCCTTCGCAGAGGGAGCCCTCCAGTTGATTCAATGTCACGGTATTGGCGCGGTGCGTCCCAATACCGTTCTCCTTGGCTGGAGCGAAACGCCCGAACACGTGGAGTCCTACGGCAGTTTATTACGGAATATCTCCAAATTGCAACGCAGCGTGCTGTTGGTCCGATCCGCGGACACCTTCCTGAACAACGCCACTCCGCCGGAAGGCCAAATCGATGTCTGGTGGCGTGGACGTCAACACGGGCAACTCATGCTTCTGCTTGCGCACTTGATCAGTCAAACCCCCGCCTGGGGACACCGCCGCATCCGAGTGTTGCAGTGCGTTGCCCATCCCTCTGACAGCCCAGACGCCATGAAAGCCCTGACCCAGCTGATTCACAATGCCCGCATTCCAGCGGAACCCACCGTCGTGGTGTCTGATCGGTTTTACCATGCCCTTCCCCGTGAATCCGCAGACGCCTCCCTGGTTTTTCTGGGGTTTTTGCCGCCCGCAAAGGGGGAAGAAGCCCAATTTATGGCGCGAACCCGGGGGCTGATGGAGGGACTGCCCACCGTACTACTTGTTCACAGTAGCGGAGCGGTGGCCCTCGATGTCTAATTTCCTTCCGTCTCCGAGCGAATCCGACCTCCACACTTTACTGGAAAAGGCGCGCGACACCCTGCAATCCATGCGACCACTGGCCCCGCGTTGGTGGAGTCCCTATACAACACACTCCCTGCAGGCCTTTGTGGCGGCCTGGCTGGCGGGATGCATGCTCATGCGATCCGCACGCTATGTCGTGAACGAATTTCATGATCAGCCTATGATCCGCACGCCGCCCTCATCATCGGTACTGCCAAGCAACGCGAGGCTCTTGGGGTCACCTGTTCAGAAGACCGCGTCCTGCGTTCGCAGCCCCCGATCTGCATCCTGGAGGCCAAAAAAGATGGCGTGCGCTTCCGATCCCTGCGGGAAACCCTGCGTGTGGACGCCTTCATGCTGCTCCGACCCCGCTTTACCGATACCCGGCAACAGCGGGAATGCATTGAACGCGCTCTGGTGCATGAATGAAAACTCTACGATTTTGAATTTGATTTTAGTTCAAAAAGATTTTGATTCACTTTCACTTTTACATAATTACTATTGATAACATTCGTACAAGAAATGATTCTAACCCTGATTACCTTAAAATCTCCGCAGCAGGCACCCGCCATAGGTCCCTTTCAGGAGATCGCGCGGAAACGATACCGTTGGTACCTAAGTCAAGAATTCACCGAATACGCCCCCGGCGTCTGGTACACAGGGGTGAAGCCCTACCATTCCAACATTTTCCCCTTCTTAGTAATGGATCTGCACATCCTACTAAGGGGCGTAACCTGTAATGTGTTTTTCGGACATGATCTTCTGCCCTACAATACGTTTGAACATGAACGCATTCAGCTCAACGAGCCCCTAGGACATGAGATCGAAGCGATTCGACAAAAAGTTCCGCAATCAAAAAGTCACATACGGTTTCAGGGCTTCGGGAACCGGGTGGGTATCGGACTGAATGCGCTATCCACCCTTTATGTGGAAATGCTGAGTACCCTGACCCGGGTGGAATGCGATGTGCTAACGCAGCTCCGCGACTTTCAATACCTCCAATATGAAGACCCCACCGTGACCCGCACCTTCGGACTGCAAAAGAAAGTTGCCGATAAGCTGAGTAAATCCCCGGTGGCCATTCACCACTCGCTTCGCAGTTCCAAATACCTGCTGATGGCCGAAACCGCCACTGCCATGAAAGAGATGATGGTGTGAGGGAGATTGGTTGAGTAGTTGAGTGGTCGAGTCGTTGAGTAGGGAAGGCCATTCAGAAGTGAAAGATACTTGAAGAATACATATGACAGCTTATCTTGTAATACAACTGATGACAGGAGACTCAATATGACGACAATATCCGTACGTGTATCCGATACAGTGGCTGGTGCGCTTGACCAAGTGGCCAAAGAGTCGGAGAGAACGAAATCGTTTATCATTCAGAAAGCGATTGAAGCCTATCTCGAGGAATCGGCAGATCTTCAGATCGCGCTGGACCGTCTGCGGGATCATGGCGATGGCGTAGTCAACGGCAAGGAACTCAGAGAATCCCTTGGCCTATAAGATCCAATACAAGCGCTCCGTCAGCCGCGATCTCCGCAAACTCGACAAGGCGGTCGCCGGCAGACTATTAGACCAACTGGAGAAAGATCTCGCCGAAAACCCGGAAACGCACCCTCTCCTCAAAGGAGCTTTCGCAGGACTACGCAAATACCGAGCCGGGGACTACCGGGTCATTTACGCAGTTCTCGACCAAGAGGTACTGGTACTCCGAATCGGCCATCGCCGGGAAGTGTACAGATAAGGGCTCGTTCCGATTGATCGTTTAAATGTCTTAGCGGGAGTAGAATTCCACCACGGTAGCCACATCGCCCACCACCGGAATTTCTTCACGGGAGGGAATGGTGCTCAATCGACAGCTCAAGTCCGATTCGTTGGTGGTCACGTACGGTACTTTTTCAGCCATGGCCAATGCATTTTTGAAGCAGTCCATGTTTTTGCTTTTTTCGCGAACAGAAACTTCATCGCCCACTTTCACTTGAAAACTGGGAACGTCCACCTTTTTGCCGTTGACCAGGAAATGTCCATGGTTCACGTATTGACGGGCGGCAAAGATGGAACGGGCAAATCCGGCCCGCAGCACCACGGTGTCCAAGCGGGACTCAAGCGACTGGATCAACACATCGGGAGTGGGATCCTGACTGCGGGACGCCTTTTCATAGGCCAGACGCAGTTGCTTTTCGCTCATGTTGTACTGAAAACGTATCCGCTGTTTTTCCATCAACTGACGGCCATAATCGGACAATTTGGAGGGGCGACGGCCTTTACCATGCTGACCGGGGGGGAAACCGCGGGTTTCCAAATACCGTTGGGATTTGGGGGTAATGGCAACGCCTAAACGGCGGGATTTTTTGGCTTTGGGACCACGATAACTCATGCAGACTCCTGATACTTCTTCAAATAGACGGGGTTAATACTAAAAATGGGTCGCTCCTTATATGATTCTTCCCTCTGGTTGCAATCCTAAAAACCATGAATTGATATGATTTTCATCTGTATGCAATTTGCCTTTAGGGTATACACTCCCATGAATCCCCCTGATACTCCACTCCTCATGAACTCTCCGTCCACCTATCGAGGCCGCTTGGCCCCTACCCCCACCGGTGACCTGCATCTGGGTCACGCCCGCACCTTTTATCAGGCCTGGAAACGTGCCCGGGACGTGAATGGCATATTATTCCTGCGCATGGAAGACTTGGATCTTAACCGCTGTAAACCCCATTTTGCCCAAGGTATGCTTGAGGATTTGCAACGCCTGGGCTTGAACTGGGATGGCGAACCCGTTTACCAATCCCGGCATGCAGAACAGTATCTGCACACTTGGCAAATTCTGAAAGCGCAAGGATCCATTTATCCCTGCACCCGCAGTCGCAAAGAGATCCAATCCCTACCCCGACCCCCTCAACAGGACGAACAGGACGCGGAACCGATTATCCCACCGGAATGGCGCCCTCCCTCTGGCGCAGAGCAGGTTTATGATCGACCCGACGGGGTCACCTGGCGCTTTCGGGTGCCGGATGGGGAGGTTATCCGTTTCACCGACGCGGTCTGTGGAGATATCACTCTGACTGCGGGCCGGGACTTTGGGGACTTTTCGGTGTGGCGGCGGGACAACATTCCCTCCTACGAATTGTCGGTGGTGGTGGACGACATTCGTCAACAGATCACCGAGGTGGTTCGGGGTCAGGATTTGCTCAGATCCACCGCCCGCCAACTCCTGCTCTATCGCGCCCTGGGAGCCACCCCGCCCGCCTGGTGCCACCAGCCTCTGGTAAGGGACTCCGAAGGAACGCGCCTGTCCAAACGATCCCACTCCCAGGCCCTGCGCACCTTGTTGGATGCGGGGAAAACGCCATCTGAGTTGTTTGGCGAAATGGAATCCCACTATACCTCAGTTTAAGTGGTGAAATCTGGTTTTTTCACTCGCAGATACAAATGCAGGAACGGATCCAAAGTGAAGTGACTTGCCTAACGCAGATTTCATCCGCAACCGAATGAACCACCCGCTCGCACGCTCGCTGGAGTACACGGAGGAGCACGGAGTTTACCAAACCGGAGGCATGGCCAGCACAACGGCAGGGTCCGCGTGAAGCCCCTGAACTCACCCCAAATCCCACGCGGCACCCTGCGGTAAAGCTCCAACAGGGTGTAACGCGCTGGAATACACGCTTATGTATCATCTTTCACTGGAAGACTCTAACATGCCTTCTGCATGGGTCCGTGGGGTCCGCGCCGTCCGTGGTTGACAAAATCCGAAGCAAATAAAACAACCGCGGACGGCACGGACTTCGCGGACACTTGCTGGTTTAAGAACAGCAGTTGAATCTGCGATGCCCATCCGCTATTTTGCCCTTCAAACGGAGGGCTGGAACCCAATGCGGGTTTACGAAGAGCATTTGAAATATATTCCTGAACGACCTGTGAAGAGAGTGCAATATCCTGTTCAAGAATCAGACGGGACGCAATTTCACGTTTTTTCAAGTCATCTTTTGCTTGGGACCCGGAATAAAGGAGAATATTTGTATCTAGAAAAACCATTTTTGCTGATTCTTAGAGTGTCCGATCATGTAACTCTTCGCGTGTAAGAGGGTGCATTGGGACCGAGTTATCTGCTTGCAAGGCATCAAGAAGCGCTTGAGCCCTGTTCAGGCGCAGTTGTTCCGAATTGACCGACTCCGTGCGCGTAGCGTAATCCAACCCGATCAATACTAATTCACGTAAAGTGGTTTTTCGTTGCGCAGCAACGATTTTCGCGCGGTGAAATACATCATCGGGTAGATCGATCGACGTTCTCATATTTGTGTATTTATAATGGATGCATAAATAGGCAAGGATAGTGCTTTATTTTTTCACTAGTAATCCCGGGTCCAACGGATGCCAATCCCGGTATCGGAATCGCCGCCGGTGGTGGTCTCCAGGCGGATGGCACCCGACAGATCAACCGGGATCCAGGCCCGGAGCCGGGTAAGATCCGGGAGAAACAAGTCCAAGCTAAAATTCAACCGGGCTGTGGTTAAATCCAGTTCGCCATTAAAGATCAAATCTCCCACCGGGTTTTGGAGGTGCCCCTTGGTGACCTGCAGGGTAGTCTCACGGGTTTCCCGCAAATCCAGGTGCAACTCCAGTTCATCTTCCAGGGATTCCAGCCATTCGGGAATCAGCTTTGCAAACGAATCAACCCTTACCGTAATCACCATGTCCCGGTTTTGAAAACGGTTATAGGGGGATACTTCCAACGAAACCGTAAGACGGGGAGTCGGGGAATAGGCTTGATCAGCTATCTCCAGCAGTTCCAACTCCGCATGCAAAATTCGACCAGTAAAAGAACCCTGTAGCGACAATTCGATCGGCTCCTGAACCAAGGGCGGCTCCAGCCGAACCCGATTGAGCTGCAGGTCGTGAACGATTACCTTCTCAAACAACATCTCCAAATCCGGCACCTGCAATGGCAGTTCCCATTCGCTGTCCGTCTCCTCCTCATCAGGAGGGGCGAAAAAAATCCACTGTACTGAATGTATTCAATCGATAACCGGTGCACCCTTGCCCGACCCTTTAAAAGTTGACGTAAGGAAATTCGGATTCCGGCATCCCGGATGTCCATGCGGACCTGCCCTTCACCGCCTGTGGCCGTAATCGATTCCAGGCTGAGCGTCAGGGGCCAGCTCAAGACAGGGTCCTCGATGGTAACCTCCAGCGAAAGCAGATCGGACAGGCGGGACTCCAGCAAAGGAGTGAGTCGACGAAGCCCCCGGGGCGTAATTAAAATCACCAGACAAAAAGCAATCAGGGTCAACAGCGCCAGACCCGCCAAAAAGACCCGCCAAGCCCGTTTCATTCTGGACCTCCGATTTTTCATTAAAAGGCCTGCCCCAAACTGATGTAAAATTGCCAGGGGGCGTCAATATCGCTTCTACGGTCGATGGGCACCGCCACATCCAACCGCAGGGGGCCCACCGGGGTGTAGTACCGAACTCCCAGTCCCGTACCCCAACGCATGTCGTCCACGCTGGAATCAAAGGTCGCTTCCTCGGTGACCACCCCGCCATCGACAAATCCCACCACTCCGAACGATCCTCGGAGGTCTCCACGGAGGCATAGCGCATGCCCACCCCGGCGCTCACGACGCGGCTCCGTCGGATGGACCGGTCCACCCGGGCCAGGCTTCCCACATTGTTGGTGCGAAAGGCCCGAGTCTCCTCTTCCGCTTCCTCCGCATGGCTAACCGCAAAGGTCACGTCCACCGCCCGGTCCGGGTGAACCACCTTCACTTCTCTCGACGTGATCTCCGCAAAGGCATGGCCCCTTCCCCGCAAATGGCACTACAATCTTTCCCTCGCCAGTCAACTGGATGTATCCACCCGTTAAACGAGCAGAGTTTATTCGTTAATTCGTGGTTTAAAAACACCACCCCTGATCCATTGATCCTCCCACGACTTGAACAATCACAGCGATTGACATTGTGTTTTAAGCAAATTCGACTATAGAACCCAGCCTTTTACCCCCCTTTCCCGGAGCTTTTGTGAACCCCCCTTCTATTCGTAATATTGGAATTATCGCCCATGTGGACCATGGAAAAACCACACTTGTGGATGCCATGCTGCATCAGGGGGGCGTGTTTCGAGACAATCAGGACATCGCCGACCGCGCCATGGATTCCATGGATCTCGAACGTGAAAAAGGCATTACCATCAAGGCCAAGAACGCCTCGCTGGTCTGGCAGGGAACCAAAATCAATATAGTGGACACCCCCGGACACGCCGACTTCGGCGGCGAAGTGGAACGGATCCTGAAAATGGTGGACGGGGTGATTCTACTGGTGGACGCCTCGGACGGTCCCCAGGCCCAAACCCGCTTTGTGCTTCGCAAAGCACTGGAACAAAATCTAAAGCTGATGGTACTGGTCAACAAAATGGATCGTCCCACCGCCGATCCGCTCAAAGTCCACGATCAGGTCCTCGATCTCCTGCTGGAATTGGACGCGACCGAAGAGCAGTTCCACGCCCAATTCCTCTACGGCAGCGCCCTGGGGGGATACGTGGTGCATGAACTGGAGGATCCTCGCGAAAATCTGAATCCGCTGTTCAACGCGATTCTGGAACATATTCCCTCCCCCGAAACCGATATCACCGCCACGTTCCGGATGTTGGTGAGCAATCTGGACTGGAATCCCTACGTGGGCCGCATCGCCATTGGCTGCATGCGCGAGGGAAGCATCCGCAAAGGCGAGCAAATCCGACGTCTGCCGCACGAAACCGTTCCCGAGAATGGGGCCGTGATGAAACTGTACGGATTTACCGGCATGGGTTTGCACGAAATCGAAGAAGCACAGGCCGGCGAAATCGTGGGCATCGCCGGATTCGAAGATGTCTACATCGGCGAAACCCTCTGTAAAAACGAAGAGCAAACCGCCCTGCCCCACACCGCGATCGATCCCCCTACGCTGCAGATGCAATTCTGCGTCAATGACGGACCCTTCACCGGCAAAGAAGGCAAATTCCTGACCTCCCGCCACCTGCGCGAACGTCTGATCCGGGAAACCTACACCAACGTGTCCATGAACGTGCGGGATGCCGAGGGCGGTGCCTCCTTTATCGTGCAGGCCCGGGGGGAATTGCAGATTGCCGTGCTCATGGAAACCATGCGCAGGGAAGGATTCGAAATGCTGGTCTCCCGACCCGAAGTGATTATCAAAATCGGTGACGGCGGTGAAAAACTGGAACCCTACGAAGATGTCTGGTTGGATATACCTGAAAGCGCGCTGGGCGACCTCATGCAATCCCTCGCCTCCCGTAAAGGCCAAATCACCCATATGGAACATCAGAACGGCCGGGTATTGCTCGAAGCCACCTGCCCCACCCGCGGACTGATTGGGATCGACGGCTATCTCACCAACCTCACCAGCGGCGAGGGCGTGCTCAGTCACATGTTCAAAGAATACGCCCCCATGGCCGGCGACATCCCCTCCCGTTCCACCGGCGCCCTGGTTGCCGCCGCCCAGGGTACCGCCACCGCCTACGCCCTCGACACCATTCAGGAACGCGGACGCCTGTTTATCGGCCCCGGTGAAGACGTGTACGACGGCATGGTGATCGGCGAAAGCAGCCGCCCCGGCGACCTGCCCGTCAACCCCTGCCGCGCCAAGCAGATGACCAACGTCCGCGCCTCCGGCACCGACAAGGCCATCATGCTGGAACCGCCCACGACCCTCACCCTGGAAAAGGCCATCGAATTCATCTCCGACGATGAATTCGTGGAAGCCACTCCCAAAAACCTCCGCATCCGCAAAAAAATCCTCGATCCCAACCTGCGTAAGAGGCAGACGAGGGCGTCTAAGAAGTAGTCAATTGTCAGTGGTCATTGGTCAATGAGAAGAGGTGGTTGCCACCTGACTTCTGACTTCTGACTTCTGACCTCTATCTTCCATCTTCCATCTTCGATCTCCTATCTTCGAAGATTTTTCCTTCCAATTCCCATACGGCACCCTAGAACCCGTAGGCATGGCTAAAAAATCGTCATCCACTAAAACATCCGCTGCCGAAGGCTATAATTTCGGAACCTTCCAAGGCGTTTTTACCCCGAGCATTCTCACCATTCTCGGAGTGATTATGTTTCTGCGCTTCGGCTGGGTGCTGGGAAACGTCGGGCTTCCGTTGACTCTGCTGATCGTGACCATGGCCACCGCGATCACCCTGCTGACCGGACTTTCCCTCTCCGCCACCGCCACCAACATGAAGGTGGGCAGTGGCGGTGCCTACTTCATTATTTCCAGATCGCTGGGACTCGAAGTCGGTGCGGCCATTGGCTTGCCCCTGTTTCTGGCCCAGGCACTGGGGATCGCCTTTTACATCTCCGGTTTTGCGGAATCGGTGGTGGGCGTATTGGATGTGGCTCCGTTCATCGAGCATCTGCCGGAGGTCTTTCAGGGCATCAGCGAAATCCGCTTTATCTCCGTCATCTCCCTGTTGCTCCTCACCCTTTTGGCTCTCATTTCCGCCGACTTGGCCCTGAAAGCCCAGTTGCTCATTCTCTGCACCATTTTCGCCTCTCTGGTCTCCTTTTTCCTGGGAGGACCGCCCGAACAAAACTTTCTATTGCCGGATGCGGTGCTGCCCGACATATTTGGTTTCTGGGTGGTTTTTGCAGTATTTTTCCCTGCCGTCACCGGCATCGAGGCGGGGATCGCCATGTCGGGGGATCTTAAAGACCCCTCTAAATCTCTCCCCCGCGGCACCATCGCCGCGGTGTTGACCGGATATCTGGTCTACATGACCATTCCGATCGTGATGGTGTATTTTATTAAAGATGAACGCATCCTGCTCACCCGCCCGCTGATCATGGCCGAAATCGCCCGATGGGGGCAACTCATTCTGATAGGAGTGTGGGCGGCTACCCTCTCCAGTTCGCTGGGAGCCTTACTGGGTGCCCCGCGTACCCTGCAGGCCCTGGCCAACGACAAGGTCATTCCCCGGGGCATCGGACGTGGATTCGGAAAGAAAAACGATCCCCGTTTCGCCACCGCTATTTCGTTTGCGGTGGCACTGGTGGCAATTCTGCTGGGTGATCTAAACATGATCGCGCCCATACTCACCATGTTTTTCCTTACATCGTATGGATTGATCAATCTTTCCTCCGGCCTGGAGGGGCTGATCGAAAGTCCCACCTGGCGGCCCAAATTCCGCTTTCCCTGGTGGGGATCGCTGATCGGGGCCGCCGCCTGTTTCACCACCATGCTTATGATCGATATCGGAGCCACCTTTACGGCGCTGATCGTGACGGGCTCCCTGTACTTTTTTATGAAACGAAGGCAAATTCGCTCCGACTGGGGCGACATGAAGCACGGGGTACTGATGCTGCTTATTCGATTTGCCCTGCAACGCCTATTGAAACACCCGCCGGACGAGCGCAACTGGCGGCCGAACGTTCTGGTATTCAGCGGCTCGCCCCAAACCCGCTGGCACCTGGTTGAACTGGGCGATTCGCTGGCCCGGGGCAGTTCCTACCTGACCCTCGCCACCATCATTCCCACCGAATCCTGGACCACGGAACGGGTGAATTCTCTACGCAAAAGCATTCAGGAATATCTGGAAAAACGCGATGTGGAGGCCATGGTAAAGCTCTTTCCTGCCACCGACACCCTTACCGGAGCCGAAGCGCTGATACGGGGCTACGGATTCGGACCGCTGGAACCCAATACCATGGTGATCGGGGGAAGCGAAAAGGCCGAACAGGTGGAAGCCTTCACCCGCTTCATGCGGCTAAGCCATTTTCTGAACAAAAATTTAATCATGGTGAGAGAAGGCAACCAACTGGAGGAACTGCCCGAGCAGCCGCGTATCGACATTTGGTGGAGAGGCAAACAGGCGAATATCGGATTGATGATTACCCTCGCCTATCAGCTCAGCAAAGGCGGGCGGTGGAAAAACGCCCGCATCGTACTGAAACGGCTGATATCCGATGAATCCGAACGCACAAAAATTCATAGCTACCTCAAGGAATTCAAAGAGGAGCACCGCCTCAAACTGGAAATAGAAATTCTGGTCATGGAAAGCGTAAACCCGCTGGAAATGATTCACCGATCCTCAAAGGATGCTTCCCTGGTGGTGATGGGTATGAAAAAACCCGACCCGGAAAGTCCTGCGGATGAGTATGTCGACTACTATCGGAATATGCTTCATGACACTGAAGGCCTTCCACTGGTGCTGGTCCTCTCCGCCGGAAATGTCGATTTCAGCGAAATTATCGGAATCGGGTAATTAACGAGCAGAAGAATAAACCACGGAACACTGCACCTGCACCTCACGATCTTTTTTTCTGTGTAGGATTGCAGTTTGCTCAGGAAAGCGTTTTATAGGGGGAGCACACTATGACTGACACCC
The DNA here is from genome assembly GCA_018401235.1 of Kiritimatiellia bacterium. Lineage (GTDB taxonomy): Bacteria > Verrucomicrobiota > Kiritimatiellia > SS1-B-03-39 > UBA6053 > UBA6053. Next base: position 48,410 of record JAGYLC010000001.1, on the reverse strand, counting down.
TTCCACCATCCGAATCCGGTCCCCAACGGGAACGAATTGTCCATGCGCTCATCCAGGATCTGCGCATGCCCCCCCACGCACCCAAAAGTTTGCATGCTCCCCGGTCCCTGGTGGAATCGGTCCGCATCTATGGCGTTCTGCAACCGCTGCTGGTCCGACCCGGCCCGGAGGGCTACGAACTGGTGGCGGGATTCAAACGACTGCAGGCCGCAAAAGAGGCCGGTCTCACCGAGGTGCCGGTTCGGGTGTACCGGGTGGAGGACGATGCCATGCTCTCCCTCTACGAAACCTCTAACGTCCGGGGCGAAACCCGACACAAAATTTCCGTCCCGCCGATGGGGGAATATAAACCCACTGGAAAAATGGGAGGCTTGCTGGAGGAGGAACTCAATCGAAGCCAAAACGACATCCCCTTGAAAGGAATTCTTACCGTCTCCGGCATCATTCTCCTGCTGATCTGGGGCGGTCTCGCCCTCCGAGGTCAATTGAAGGGGCGCAGTCCCGCCAGTCGCGATACCCGTGAAGCGGCGACCGCCTCCACCGATGTGGATTCACCTGAAGTAGATGCACAACGCCTCCCCTCCTCTCCCAACAGACCCGCAAAATTATCGGTTCGACGTTGGCGTAGCGTATTGTCGGGAATCAATGGCATTGAAGTGCGGGATGAGTCCGGGGTTCCCCGGCTAGTCTTTTCCGAACCCATATTCAGCCAACTGGTCACCATCGATCCCGCCCAGAAACCGCGTCTGCAAAATCTGACCCGCCTTATCCATGAGACGAATCCCGGTGCGGTACTCATGATTATTGGGCACACGGATAACGACCCCATCCGGCCCAGCAGCATCTACCGCAGCAATGAATACCTCAGTGATTTGCGTGCACAGGAGGTCATCAACTTCCTGAATGAGAATCGGGTTCTTCCCGCCGGTCAACTTCGCCCCGTCGCGTCGGGCTCGACCCATCCCCCTTTTCCAAACACCAACGCGGCCGACAAGGCACGAAATCGCACGGTTTCAATCGAAATCATGCAGCCTGACCGCTAATAAACAACCCAGCGTCATAAGGAACGTAACATGAAAACAGCCACCATCGAAACCAACAAAGGCACTATTGTCGTCGAACTATACGAACAGCGCGTTCCCAAAACCGTGGCGAATTTCGTCAGTCTGGTGGAGAAAGGCTTCTACGATGGACTTAAATTCCACCGCGTCATCCCCGATTTCATGATTCAAACCGGATGTCCACAGGGAACCGGAACCGGCGGCCCCGGCTACACCTTTGAAGACGAATTCCATCCCGAACTCCGCCATACCGGCCCCGGTATCCTCTCCATGGCCAACGCCGGTCCCAACACCAACGGCTCCCAGTTCTTCATCACCCACGTCGCCTGCCCCTGGCTGGATAACAAGCACGCGGTCTTCGGCAAAGTGCAATCCGGACAGGATGTGGTCGACAGCATCGCCCAGGGCGATACCATGACCAAAATCACTATTTCGTGACCCCATGAACTTATGTCCCTGAGCGTCCGGGGCGGCCTTACCTTTCGCGAATCATCTACCCCGCTTCATGGTGTTGATTCGTGTTGGCTATCTGCGGGGTCTGCCCCTGATAGCCACTCGAATGATCAGGTTCCACTGTCGGGACGCGACTATGCAAGTAATCCGTAAAGCGGTGACCCAGGACTCCCTCACCCGTTCTTGACATTCAGATGGTGCTGACGTAGTCTCGTACATATTTTTATTATAAGGGAGACCCATTTATGACCACAATACACATTACAGAACGCGCACAAAACGAACTTTCCCATCTGGAGCTGGGTGAAGGGGGATTTTTGCGCATCAATGTTATTCCAGGCGGCTGCTCGGGAATGACCTACACCGCTGCGGTGGACACCGACTTCGGAGATGAGGATGTCGCCGTTTTCGAAAGCGAGGCCCTGCGTATCGTCACCGATCAGGGTAGCGCCATCTTTTTGGAAGGCTTGAACATCGACTTTAGCGACGACTTGATCCGATCCGGCTTCCGCTTCACCAACCCCAACGCCAGCGGCTCCTGTGGCTGCGGCGCCAGCTTCGCGGGATAATCCACTATGTCACTTACACCCATCGATCTCACCGGCGGCAAATCCGTCTATTGCTTCAACCAGCACCAACTGGATCAGGCCCAACGCCTCTACCGGGAGGAAAGCCCCGGCGGTGAAAAAATCCGCGAGGCCGTGAACCGGCTGGAGTCGGACTACAGTCGAAACGAACAGGCCACCATCGCTTTCACGATCATTGAACATTTAAACCAGACCTCCGAATTCTAACCCATCCGGCTATATGAAGAGTCATCGCGTCATCTGCCTCCTCGTTTGCACAAGCCTTTCCCTCACCCTGGGGCGTGCCGATTCCTTTGCGGATCGCCTCGTAAGCGATCACCTCCTCTATCTTGAGAGCCGGGACCTTCCCGGATACCGCGAAAAACTGGCGTCAAGCCCCCTCGGCAAGGCCTTGGATGAGTTGGATTGGAAAAATTTCATGATCCATCTCACCGAATTGGGACGCGCCAACCTGGAGACCCCCAATCAGAACGCGGGGGAACCGGGCCCCTCTGCGGAAGAAATGAGGAGGTTCCTGACCCGGATTGAGGATAATTGGCGGGATATCACAACCCACCTCGGCGGGGATATGGCCTTTGCCATGGGAAATTTCAAATCTGTCTCGGAGACCTTTCAGAAAAATAAACTCCTGCGCGCCAAGCTTCACGAACTGGACCACGCCTCCGATCTGGCCGAAGGTGAAACAGAGAATCAGCTGCGTCTCACACAGGAGGCCCAATTAGATTCGGCGGAGTTGAACAGTATCCTGTCACAATTCAGTCTATGGTTTCAGGTGAAGAACAGTGCGGGACTTGCGACAAAATTGGAAACCCTGTTCAGCAATCTTCTACGGGAACAAACCGTCAGTCGATTGGAACTGCAACAAGTAGACTGGCAAGATATCACCCTCTACGCGCTGACCCCGGCTCTGTCCGAAAATCGCCACGGTCTTTACTGGGCTCTGCATCAGGACACCGGGATCATCACTCTCAACGAACACACCCTCCGCAAACACCTTCGCCATCTGGATCAACCCCCGGAAAATCCGCTTTCGGCAGAACCCGACTTTCAGGAAGCGACAGCCTTTGTCGGTGAGGCGGACGCGTTTTTCTTCCTGAATCCCGCCCCCATCGATTCTCTGGTCCGTACGTCACTGCCCGAGAACGCCTCCCCCCCGCCCATGGGGCTCCCCCAAGCGGAAGCGATCCTTACCTGGCTGGCCCTGGATGCGGTGATACCCTTTAGCACCAGCATTCACCTGGAAGCGGACGGCTTCTCGCAAAGAAGCCGAATGGGATTTAAACGGGAAACCGCCCTCTCCCGTATCCTGATCGATCCCAACTCCGCCCCCGCCCCGATCCCCGCTTTTTTGCATCGTGATTTTTATCAACTCGCCACTACCCACTGGCATATCGGCGATGGCTGGAACCGTCTGGAACAGGAACTGATGACTCTGGCACCCCAGGCGGCCGCAGGGTTGGGGCTGGTCCGAATGCTGGCCACCTCCCAGTTGGGTTTCGACCTCAAACTGCAGTTTTTTGACCACCTCGACAGCGGACTGGTTTTTGTTCAAAGTCTGGATTCGGAGGTGATTCAGGCCTTAATCAACGCCGGTAACGATCAGGATGCGTCCGCGATTGTCAAAATGAGCATGCAGCACCCAACTGGCGGACAAAACTTCCTCATCGGACTTCAACTTCGCAATAAAACCGCCATTGAGGAGGCCATGCAGCGCCTCATGACCCGCACCCACCCTCAAGGCATCCCCGAACCGGAACTCGTCGCGGGCACCCCGATTCACTATCCCGTCCCGGAATCATTCCAAGGCGGTACCTTCAACAAGGCCGCAAGTTTCGCCATTACCGATGAGTATCTTCTCATATCCATCGGGACCCCTGACCTATTGAAAAACGCCCTGTTGGCCCGGGCGGACGAAAACCTTCAACTGCGCTCCCTCCCCTCTTTCATGAGCCTCCGCGACCGATTACCTCCCGATGCCGAAAGCCTGGAGTATTCCACCAGCCAACTTCAGGAAGAGGGACTGCGCATGATGCGGTTTTCCATGTCCATGTTGCAAACTGATCTTGAAGATCTGGGAGTACCGGACTTGCAAAAACTGGCCCGAATTATGGACCAAACTCTCGGAGTAACGGTTCGTAAAGGCTTGGTATTTGAGACGGAAAGTCTGATAAAATTTGCCTACTGACGTCACCAAAGATGCGATGAGTACCCTCAGGGAATGTGGCTGGCCCAAGAGGCTGTGCCCGCAGCTTGGCTGGGCGCTGGATTGCTGTTTCTCATTTGGGCCAGCACATTTTTTTATTCACAGATTCACCAATTAGTACTTCACCGTACATCCATAGGCAACCGTGGAAGAAACCTCAACTTCCTCTCCCGCAAGCACCGCGTCCAGCGCAGCTTTTACGTAATTTTTGGAAGTGGCGATATCCGCCGGATTGGTAGAGCGTTTATCATCGATGGCTCCCTGATAGACCAACTGACCTTCCGTATCAATCACGTACATATGCGGAGTGGTCCTGGCATCATAAGCCCTCCCAACTTTCCCATCGGCATCCATGAGGATCGCGGTGGCATTGGTGCCTTTTGCTTCGGCGGTTTTGTTATGACCATCAGCGCTTTCGTAGCCCTGCTTACCTTCTGCGGAAGAACAAATAGCCAGCCACACCACCCCTTTATCCGTGTAGGTTTGCTGCAGAGCCTGCATGTGGCCTTCCGTGTAATGTTTCACCACAAAGGGGCAACCGTGGTTGAACCATTCCAGCACCACCACTTTACCTTTAAAGTCCGACAAAGAATGTTCGTTCCCATTCGTATCCGTCAGAGTGAAAGCGGGTGCTTCCGCTGCCTGGGCCATACCCAGCATGCCCGTCAGGGCTGCTATACTTACCATTTTCATCCAGTTCTTCATGTTATTCTCCATTTTCAGTTGCGAAGGAAATCAATAACCACGGAGTGTGGATTGAATCCCTTCTGATTACTGTTAAAAATAAAAATTTAGCTCCACTTCAAAGAGCCTTCCAGTGCGACAAGCAGAAATGCCTATCTCCCATCTCCCATCTCCTATCTCCCATCTCCTATCTCCCATCTCCTATCTTCTAACTTCTAACTTCTCCCCCCCATCTTCCCTCTTCTACGGTAACTTGTCAAGCGCCTCATAGATGGTGTCAGGATACAATTTTTCGGGAAGCAGGGTCGCCCGGGTGCCGGGAGTCGCGTCGAATAGTTGATAAACGGGAACACCGCGACGTCCGTAATCGGCCAGCACCTCCGCGATCACTGCGTCGCGTGCGGTCCAATCCGCTCGTAGGGTCACTACGTTGTGCTCCTCAAAGGCCTTCATAACCTCCTCTTTGTGCAGGGCGTTGAATTTGTTGATTTTACAAATCGTGCACCAGTCCGCGGTAAAGTCGACGAATACGCGGCGTCCCTGTTCACGCAGTTCCTCCACCAATTCCGGCGAATAGGGGCGGTAATGGACGGGCACATCCTCCTCAATCAATCGCTCCGCCAGTTCCGGGGTCACATCCGACCAGTGGATAGGGTCGCCAACCTCGATCCGTGCATTCAAGGCCTCCGTTCGCTCCGCAACGGGTTCATGATAACTGAAAGCGAGGTACCCGGATAGCACCAACAGCACTGCGCAGATCACCTTTGCCAGGGTTTCGGTGCATTTTGGACGACCGGGTGCTGCCCAGGTGCCGAGGACCCAGGCCGCAAAACAGACCAGCAGCATAGCTCCCACCACCTGAACTGTGGCCTCCCCGGATAGTTGGCCCCGCAACACATACAGCAGCACCCAGAGAAACAGCACAATCATAAAGGCCGAGGCCCGCTTGAAGGTGATCATCCAGTTCCCCGGACGGGGGAGCTTTTCGATAAGTTTGGGACTGAATGCCAGCGCCACGTAGGGGAGCGCCATCCCCACCCCCATCAGGGTAAAAGCCAGAAACCCGATCCAGAGCGGCTGGGTAAACATCCACACGATCACCACCGCCAACACCGGTCCCGTACAGGGCGTACCAATCACTGTGAGCAGGACACCCTGGAAAAAGGAGCCAGCATAGCCTTGTTTCCGACTCAGTTCGCCTCCAACCGTGGTCAGCGAGTTTCCCATTTCAAACACCCCGAATAAGTTCATGGTGAAAAAGGTCAGGATCAGGAGCATCCCGATCACTACTCGTGGATCCTGAAACTGCGCCCCCCATGCGGCTCCCAAAATGCCCACGATCGCGCCAAGAAACCAGAGGGAAATCACCACCCCCGCCCCGAATACCAGAGCGTGTTTGCGTACCGAGGCCTGATCCCCGTGCGCTTGTTCGATAAATCCCGATATCTTCAGTCCCAACACCGGGAAAATGCAAGGAAGCAGATTCATACCAATCCCCGCCAGAAAGGCGAAGCCCAGGTAATAAAAAATCCCTCTGGTTTTTTCCTCATCCACCATCGGATCCGCCGCCGACGTTTGTGTCTCCATCGGACGGATCTCCACTCCCCGCCCCTCTTCATCCAACAGCACCCCGGCGGGGGGATTCGGAGTTCCCCGGGCCGTGGCTGACTGCCGCAAACGGATCTCAAGCGTGGTTCCATCCCGTACAAGCACCGGTTCGGGCTCTAACTCCCAAACGCCCTCTTCGAAGGGGAAAAATTGGACAAAATTTCCGGCATCTTCCGGAACGTGAATCCGAAGTGTGACTTCGCTTCCCGTGGATTCGCTGGATACCGGCCACTCCACATCGCGAGGCATCTGATCTGCCGCCTGCACAATGCGAGTATTCACTTCCCCGGCATTCTCCGCCGAATGTAGCTGAATCGACACCTTCCCGCTCCCCGGCAAACACACATCCTTGCATTCCAGCCAGGTCACATCTCCCCCAATGTCCACCACCTCACCCACCGGGAAATCAGCCGGAGTTTGCAGGGCCACCAGCAAGGTGAATTCCCCCTCATAGCCATAACTGACCAACCCTTCTACTAAAAAATATTCCGGGGTGGGCCAGTGAAGCTCTCCTACCTCAAATCCTTCCGGTAGATCCCAGTTCACAGCGGTGGGCATACCGGAATCACCCGGATTGATCCAATAACTGTGCCAATGCGGCTTCATCGTCATCACCACCCCCAGCATCACCTGATCGCCCGGCACGAATTCTGTGAACTCGGAAATCAGATCAACGGAGGTTTCCGGTTCGGCTTCGGCTTCAAAATTTGTCTGCCCGGCAGATTGAAAGGCAGGTGTGAAGGATTGGCTATGGACCGACCCCAGAAAAAAAAGAGACCATAAGGTCAAAACTAGATAATGTGTTTTCATATGCTCATGAGACGGGGTTGTGGGTAAAAGATTACGCCTGAAGGGTAGAAAAAGCCACCGCGATTTCAGCGGCGACCCGGGCGTTTTGAATAAGCAGTGCCCGATTTGCCACCAAACTGCGACCCTGCGTACGTTCAGCCAGACGATTGAGAAGGTAAGGTGTGAGTTCGTTGCCCGTGATCCCCTGCTCCAGTGCGAAAGCCTCCGCCTCCATAAGTTCCGCTTCAATTTCGGCCGAAGGTATTGCAGCCTCCTCCGGACACGGAACCGTCACCAGAATCGCCTGTTGCAGTCGCAAGGTATCCCGTTGCTGCATGATTTCGGCAACCTCGACGGCCGAATGGACCTGTTGATCCACCGGTAGTCCGCTTGACCGTGAGTAAAAGGCAGGAAACTCCTTTGTTTTCCATCCCAACACCGTCACTCCGTCTGTTTCCAGCCGTTCCCGGGTTCGCGGGAGATCCAAAATTGATTTGGCTCCCGCGCACACCACCGTTCCCGGCATCCGGGCCAACGCAGGCAAATCCGCGCTCACATCCGCTGGATTTCCCCGATGCACCCCGCCGATTCCACCGGTTGCGAACACCTGAATCTCCGCCCTCAACGCCAGATGCAGCGTGGCCGACACCGTGGTGCCGCCCCAATCACCGAATTTTCCCACCAACGGCAAATCCCGCAGACTGCACTTACGAACATCCTCCCGGGCCGCAAGCTCCATCAGTACCTCGTCCGCAAATCCCGAGCGCGGCCGCCCATTGATAATCGCGATCATCCGGGGATCCCCGCCCCCATCCCGCACCGCCGACATCATCTCCCGGGCAATATCCAGGTTCACCGGCCGCGGCAGACCGTGGGTGATAACCGTACTCTCAAGCGCTACCGGAGGTGCATTCATAATCGATTCCCTATCTCATTTCTCCGATTGATCAATCCAGGACTAAGGGATATTCGTTGTTCAGCGTAGGTTTAGTATAAATTTCGAATCAAAGTCGCGTCGGTAGTTTCGAAAAACAATATGTGAACTCCGTAGGGTTCGACTGGACATTTCCGTCAGATATGAAAGGAACAGTCACCAATCTAATCCTCACATACCCCCACATGACAAACTCAAGCGATGATGCCACCCACACAGAACGTAACCTCAACCCTCAGGAACCCATATGATTGTTGTCAATACCGAAACCCTCCCCGGATACGAGATCGTCCAGTCGCTCGGCATCGTACAGGGAAACGTCGTGCGTGCCAAACATATGGGACGCGACATCGCCGCCAGCTTTAAAAACATCGTGGGCGGTGAACTGAAAGGATATACGGAACTCCTGACCGAGGCCCGTCGGGACGCCAGTGCCCGTATGATCGCCCAGGCAGGGGAACTGGGAGCGGATGCCGTAATCAACGTCCGCTTCAGCACCAGCGCCATCACCCAGGGTGCCGCCGAACTCTACGTGTACGGCACCGCGGTCAAACTCTCCTCCAGCGGATCCGCGCAACCCAAAGCGGCAGTGGAAGGCATCCCCCCTCCTCTCCCGGTTTCCTAAGGAACGATCATGGGAGAGCTTCTCATCGTACTACTCTATTTTGGTGGCCCGATCATATTGTTGGCCGTGGCGTTTTTTGCCGGGAATTCCATCGCCAAGAAACATAATAAACGCATGGAGGACCGCCAGCAGGTCGTCGCCCACATTCGCTACACCGACCTCAAGCGCTACATTCATCCCCACACCGGAAGCCCCCCTCCCGAATTGCTTTGCGCCGAAGTCACCCTGGGCATCGATCATTTCCGCGGCTTTCTGGGTAAGCTGAAAAATATCTTTGGCGGAGAGGTTATCAGCTATCAGAAAACCCTCGACCGCGCCCGTCGTGAAGCCATTTTGCAGATCATCGAACTAGCCCACGCCGCAGGGATGAACGCCGTAGCCAATTTGCGGGTGGAGTTCGTGGACATCTCCGGCAATGCAAATAGGACGAAAAAGGCCTCGATGGTCACTATTCTCGCTTACGGCACCGGATATTGTTCAAAGCAGGACGCCCAGGATCCGATTGCGGTATGAAATCCCCCCGAAAGACTTCGGGCGATTCTGTATTTAACGAACCCCACCTGCAACAGATCCCGGCCCGCGGCGACAGGGAGGCTCCGGTCGATTCCGTGTGGATGGAGCCTTCCCAGCAGGCGGAGGGGAATCCGCGTCCGTATGCGGACTGGTATGCCGCACAAAAGGCCCGCACCACCCTGTTCCAATCCTGGCGTCTTACCCTGTTGCTGGCCCTGATCGCCGGCCCCCTCGCCGTGCTCTCCGCCCTGTTCACCCAGGGCCCGGGTGCAGGGTTCCTGCTGCTGGTGGTGGCCGGACCTCTGATCGAGGAAATCGGAAAAATCATGGGCCCGCTTATGGTGGTGGAACGCAACCCGGCCCGGTTTTCCACCCGCAGCCAGATCCTCTTCTGCGCCGTCGCCTCTGGATTGGTTTTTTCTGTCATCGAAAACGTTCTCTATCTGAAGGTATATATCCCCAATCCCTCCGCCGCCCTGGTGTGGTGGCGTTGGACGGTATGCGTGGCCCTCCACACCGGATGCAGTTTCATTGCCGGCTGGGGAGTGGCCAAGATCTGGAGTGAATCGGACCGCACCGGAAATCCACCCAAACTCGAAACCGGTGCCCCCCTGCTCATCACCGCCGTGGTTCTGCACGGAGCCTACAATTTCCTGGCGCTGATGATTAATTCGGTGTTTCAATAGAATCATCGGCTGAATGCACTCGACAGACGGATAGGTTGGGATTAGAAATCGGGCATGTATCGGATAGCACTTTTCAGTTTATTGTTCATCGGAGGACCGCTGATGGCGCGCACCCCGTCTCCAGAAATCATGAAGGCGGAAATACAAGAATTAAAGATGGTGGTGGGAAATTTGCGCGAGGAAAACCGGCGCCTGAGAACCCGCAACGAGCAATTGGTGGATGATGTGCTCAATCTGGGCCGGCAAATCCAGGCGATGCAACAGGAGCGGATCGAAGCCCGGTCCTCTGCGGAGGATAACGACCCGGCAGACCCGGCACCGGAACCGGAAGCCGGGCAACCGGATCGAGTTTCCCTGATGTATGTGAATCCACACTGGCATTACGTCATTATCAATAGAGGATCCGAACAGGGGATTGACGTTGGCGATTACGGAAGCATTCTCCGGGAAGGCCACCGCATCGCCATCGTTAAGGTCACCGACACCAAACCCACTCAATCCATCGCGGAACTGGACCTGAGTTCCCTGGAAGGGACAGGTCTCTATCCCAGCACATCCGACGAGGTGCACTTCCGGTGAAGGCAAAAGTGGTTCTGACCATTCCCGATTCCCTGCGCGAGCAGGCGGAGCACCTGATTGCCCCAAACCCCGAATCCCGCATGCGGGCGGTCATCGGCTGGGCATCCGACAATGTGGATCGTCGCGAAGGCCCCTTCGCCGCCGGGGTGTTTAATCTGGATACCGGGGCCTGCCTGTCCGCCGGAGTCAATCGGGTGCTCTCTTCCGGCTGCAGCGTGGCCCATGCGGAGATGATGGCCCTGATGCTGGCGCAGCAACAGGCGGGGGTGGTGGATCTGTCTCAAAAAGGACGCTTTGTCCTGACAACCAGCGCGCAACCCTGCTCGCAGTGCTTCGGGGCCATTCCCTGGTCGGGAGTAGCCGCATTGGAATTCGGAGCGGACCGCGGGGACGTGGAGGCCATCGGCTTCGATGAGGGCCCCTGCCCGGACGACTGGCGGGAGCGACTGGAACAACGTAACATCCGGGTCCACGGACCCATTCTGCAAACGGAAGCGGTTGCGGTGCTTCAGGAATACGCCCGCAGCGGTGGAGATATTTATTAGGAATCCGATATGAGCCAGGGAACCGACCCAGAATTTACCCGCGTAGATCAAGACTTCGAAATGAGTCTGCGGCCCACCCGTTTCTCCGATTATGTGGGGCAACGCAAAGTCACCGAACGACTCGAACTCATGGTCACCGCCGCTAAAGGACGCGGGGAGGTGCTCGACCACGTGCTGCTCTCCGGCCCCCCCGGGCTGGGTAAAACCACGCTGGCCTATATTCTCGGCGAACAAATGGAGGTGAATGTGCGCACGACCTCCGGTCCGGCGGTGGACAAGGCAGGCGATTTGGCCGGACTGCTCACCGGTCTCGAAAAAGGCGACATCCTCTTCATCGACGAAATTCACCGCATCCCCCGGGCGGTGGAGGAATATCTCTACTCCGCCATGGAGGATTTTGTTATCGATATTCTGATCGATCAGGGTCCCAACGCCCGCTCTGTCCGCCTCAACCTGCCCCGCTTCACCTTGGTGGGAGCCACCACCCGCACCGGCCTGCTTTCGGCACCCTTCCGCTCCCGATTCGGCATGAACAATCGACTGGATTATTATTCCCACGAAGATCTGAACTCCATTGTTCACCGCTCCGCCCGCATTCTCAATGTGGATATCGAAGACGGAGGTGCCATGGAAATCGCCTCCCGCAGTCGCGGCACCCCCCGCATTGCCAACAATCTCCTCCGATGGGTGCGTGATTACGCGCAAGTGCGCGCCGACAACCGCATCACCCAGCCTGTGGCCGATCAGGCCCTGCACATGCTGGAAATTGATCAATACGGTCTCGACGAAATGGACAAACGCTATCTGCAGACTCTGCTGGAGCGCTTCCAGGGCGGCCCCGTGGGGATCAGCAATCTCGCCGTGTCGGTGGGGGAGGAAGCGGGCACCCTGGAGGAGGTGTACGAACCCTACCTGATTCAGGAGGGCTACCTCAAGCGCACCCCCCAAGGGCGCGTCGCCACCCCGCAAACCTACGAACGCTTCGGACTCAAACCGCCCCCGCAAGCCCAACCCAATTTACTGTAGCCTATGAGCACACCGCGCCCACCCTCCATCGAAGACTTTCAACAATTCTTCGAAATTCGCGTGCGGCATCTCGGCAGTAGACAGGAGTTGGTCTGGATCTCCAACACCATCCCGGTCGAAGCGCTGGCGGCCTCCTACCCTCTGGGCATTTTCCCTTGGCCAGGGGATGACCCCCATTTTTTTCCCTGGGTCACCCCCCGTCAACGCGGTATCCTGCGCCTCAATCGCTTCCACTTGGGGCAAAGCACCCGACGCCAACTTCGTAAATCCGGCTACCGGGTCACCTTCGACCAAGCGTTCAACAAAGTGATTCTCGCCTGTCACCATGCCCACGAACCCGAAAGCTGGATACATCCCCTGATGCGGGAGGCCTACAGCACGGCCCACCAACAGGGCTTCGCCCACAGCGTGGAGGTCTGGAACGGCGACGATCTGGTGGGCGGACTCTACGGCATCGACAGCGGCGCCTTTTTCTCCGGCGAAAGCATGTTTCACCACGCACCCAACGCTGGCAAAGCCGCGATTCAGTACCTAGTGGATCACCTCCGAAAGCGGGGCGACACCTTCCTGGACATTCAACAGCTCAGCCCCCACATGCACGCCATGGGCGCAGAATGCGTCACCCGCTCCGCATTCCACTCCCTCATTCGCGAGCACAGCTGACGATAGAGTTTGCAGATACACATGTGAGATTTATTTCGATTTCCAAACTCTGACTTGCTCGGAGTGCGGAGAAATTCACTCTTTGAACACCCATTTGGATTTGCGATGGAATTTTGTAAAATCCCACCTCAAACGGAGGTCTGGAAGTTATGAGGTGGTGACACCATTTCTGTTGCATTACCTAAAGTTATTTACATTTTTGTCGTGACGGTCTCGAAGCTGCATCCTAAAAGGCGGTCGTGGATACATTACGCATAGCCCTACTTCAACTAAACACCACGGTGGGTGCACTGGGCTCCAACCGTGAACACATCGTGACTCTCGCCGGATTAGCGCAGCAGAAAGGTGCCCAATTGGCCCTGTTTCCGGAGATGACCCTGTCGGGGTATCCTCCGGAGGATTTGATTCTGAAACCGCACTTTATCCGTGCGGCAGAGGCGGAACTCCAACGGCTCTGTGCGGAGCTTCCCCCCGAATTGATTTGTGTGGTGGGATGTCCCATTCAAGGACTGTTGCGTCCCCGGAACGCCGCGGTGATCCTTCACCGGGGAAAAATCCTGGCAGCCTATGCCAAGCAGCAATTGCCCAATTACGGGGTGTTTGACGAGCGGCGGATTTTTGAAGCGGGGGACCGCCCCATGTGTCTGCAAATAGGGGAGGCCCGTATCGGACTTCATATTTGCGAAGATTCCTGGATCCACGCCTCGCCGGAATTGCGCATGTTTGCCAAATTGAATCTTTCCGGCTTGATTAACCTGTCCGCCTCCCCGTTTCACCGGGGAAAACTTCCGGAACGGGAGCAGACCCTGCATAAAACCAGTGCCGAGGTGAAGGCTCCCCTCGCCTACTGCAATCTGGTGGGGGGACAGGACGAACTGGTGTTTGACGGGGGAAGTCTGGTGATCCAGCCCAACGGAGAATTGCTCTGCCGGGCGGACCGCTTCCAAGAGAACATGCTGCTGGTGGATCTCCCCTTGGCCACCGCCTCCGGGCCCGACCCCCAGCCCCTTCCCGATCAGGTGGATTGGGTAGTCATTGATCAGATAGCTCCACAGCGGCCCCCCCTTCCCCCGCCAACGCTCGCTCCCGCCATGTCCGAATTGGAGGAAATCTATGAGGCTCTCTGTCTGGGATTGCGGGATTACACCAACAAAAGCGGGTTCAAGGACGTTTTAATTGCCATCAGCGGCGGCATTGATTCCGCCCTGGTGGCCGCAGTGGCGGTGGATGCCCTGGGGGCCGATCGGGTTACCGGTATCAGCCTGCCCACCTGCTTCAGTTCCGAGGGCACCCGCAACGACGCGACCCTACTGGCCGAAAATTTAAAAATCGACATGCCCATGGTACCCATTCAGGGTCTGGTGGATTCGTTTCTGAATCTGTTGAAGCCGCAGTGGCCGGGTCGCGAAGAGGATGTGACCGAAGAGAATCTGCAGGCACGCATTCGGGGTACGCTGGTGATGGCGCTGTCCAATAAATTCGGTCGACTGGTGGTTGCCACCGGCAACAAAAGCGAAATGGCCACCGGCTATGCCACCCTCTATGGCGACATGTGCGGAGGATACGCATTAATCAAGGACGTTCCTAAAACGGTCGTGTTCGATCTCTGCCGATGGTCCAATGAGCAGCAGGGCTATGACCGTATTCCTCAAAGCTTGATCGATCGCCCCCCCAGCGCGGAACTGCGGGCGGACCAACAGGACTGCGACAGTCTGCCCCCCTACGAAATTCTCGATGCCATTCTCACCCGTTACATTGAACAGGATCAAGGCCGCGACGAGATTGTCGCCGAGGGATTCGACGCGGACATCGTCACCCGGGTCATCCGCCTGGTCGACGGTAACGAGTACAAACGCCGTCAAGCCCCCCCGGGGGTTAAAATTACACCCAAAGCGTTCGGTCGCGACCGCCGCATGCCCATTACCAATCACTTTAAACCCAATCCCCACCCCGCCCCCACGAAATGACGACCCCCATTGGAAAAACCAAAACCTACCAGGATCTGGAATTCATCCGCAACATTGCGGGTATTCTGGAACGAAGCCTGGACGTACGTGAAATCGTGAACCCGATCATGGATGCCATGACCACGCATCTGGGCATGAAACACGCCACCATCACCCTGTTGAACCGAAAGACCAACGACATCCTGATCGACGCCTCGCACGGTCTCACCCCCCAACAGGCCCAACGGGGTCGCTACAAGCTGGGGGAAGGCGTTACCGGTCAGGTCATCGAATCGGGGGAAGCGATTCTAATCGAAAAAACCAGCGAATCGCCCCTCTTCCTTAACCGCACCCAGCGCATGAGCCCTTCCGACTCCAGTTTCATCTGCGTACCCATCAAAACCGGTAGAACCGTGGTGGGCGCTTTGAGTGCGGACCGGCCCTATGACCAAGCCGCGGATTTGCAGTCCTGCGTCTTCCTGATGGAACTGGTCGCCTCCCTGCTGGCACAGTCGGTGCGACTTCGACGCAGCGCCCAGGAACGGGGCGAAAAACTGCAGTCCGAAAATGAACGTCTGCGAGCAGAACTCAAAGACCGCTTCCGCCCCTCCAATATCATCGGCAACTCCCACGAAATGCAGATTGTCTACGACCAGGTAGCGCAGGTTTCCAAGAGTCAGACCGGTGTATTGATCGAAGGGGAGACCGGAACCGGTAAAGAACTGGTCGCCCACGCCATTCACTTCAACAGTGACCGCGCCGATAAACCTTTTATCAAAGCCCACTGCGCGGCATTGCCCGAAAATCTCATTGAAAGTGAATTATTCGGACACGTCAAAGGCTCTTTCACCGGTGCCCACGGGGATCGGAAAGGCCGCTTTCAACTGGCGGATGGCGGCACGCTGTTTCTGGACGAAATTGGCGAGATTCCTCCCAGTATTCAGATCAAATTGTTGCGGGTGTTGCAGGAACGTGAATTCGAGCCGGTAGGCGGCACCAAAACCATCAAGGTCAATGTGAGAGTGGTGGCGGCGACCAACCGCAACCTGCAGGATATGGTGACGGAGGGGACCTTCCGCGAGGATTTATTCTATCGTCTGAATGTGTTCCCGATTTGGGTGCCCCCCCTGCGCAAGCGCAAGAGCGATATTCTGCAACTCGCGGATTTCTTTTTGGAGCGCTACAGCAAGCAGAATAATAAAAACGTGCGGCGTCTCTCCAGTCCGGTGATCGATATGCTCTATTCGTATCACTGGCCCGGCAACGTACGCGAACTGGAGAATATCATGGAGCGGGGCGTGGTGCTGGCGGAGGGCGATGCCCTGCATCCCCATCATCTCCCCCCCACCCTGCAGACCGCTGACCACGTAGGCTCCCCGAAGTCGGGTTCGTTGAAGGATCAGGTGGAAGTCTACGAAAAGGACCTCATCGCGGATGCCCTGAAATCCAATCGCGGCAACATGGCCGCCGCGGCCCGCAACCTGGAAACCACCCAGCGCATCTTCGGATACAAAGTTCACAAGTACAACATCAATCCTAAGCAATACGCGGGCTGAACCCTATGGAAAACCTCGTTTACTACATTCATGGGGTCACCCCCCAGCAGAATCCGGGCCCCCATCATTCCATGTACCGTCAGTTCCATCAGGCGGTAAAGACCGTGCATCCGGACTGGCCGGATCAGTTCGATGGGGCGGAATGGGGATGGAATCCGGGAGCGGACACCCCCGCCGACCAGGAACTACTCGCCCAGGCCCAGCACCAACTTGGGCAACGCGTTTTGCCGGCGGTGGAGGCTGCCAAGGATTTCTCCCTTAATCCCGCCCGTCTGGCACTGAATCAACTCAGGGAGATTAATTTTTACGGGTTCAGCGATATGTTTTATTATGTGTCCAATTCCGGGAAAGAATCCATCCGGGCGGCGATTTGCCGACAACTGCTGGCCTTTCTGGAAAAGGAAGGCATCTCCGAGTCCAGTCCCAAACAGATCACCTTTATCGGACACAGTGCGGGTGCCGTGATCGGGTTCGACTTATTATTTCACCTCTTCCATCCCACTTTTCCACCCTACAGCAATCATTGCTTTGTGGATCACGATGCCAAAGCGCAATCGTTAAAACTGCGCGAATTGGCTCAATCGGGTCAGTTGAAGCTGCGTCGCCTCTTCACCATGGGCAATCCCCTCACCGCTATGGCCCTGCGGCACAATCGGGTGGTGGAGGCCATCGCCGCGGGGGAAAAACTGAATCCAG
Source organism: Kiritimatiellia bacterium (assembly GCA_018401235.1). Classification (GTDB taxonomy): domain Bacteria; phylum Verrucomicrobiota; class Kiritimatiellia; order SS1-B-03-39; family UBA6053; genus UBA6053. The sequence continues at coordinate 31,256 of JAGYLC010000001.1, read as the reverse complement.
AGCATTATGGATTTTTACCCGACGCCGATTTGCCCGGTCCCCGCTGGCTGAATCTGTGGGACCTCGACGACGCGCTCTCCTGGCCCGTTGAAGCCCTTATGGATACCGACAACGGCATGGTGAAAGATGTGTATGTGAATGTTTCCAGTTGGATTACCCGCGCCCACAATGCCTATTGGACCTCCGGCAACGCCCATAACGCCATTGCGGAAAACTGGTAGCTCCTGAAAAAGAGGCAATGTCCTGTTGCATCCCACGCCCAAATGGATATGGAATCATGCAACCTGAAAGGATCTCTTTATGAAACGAACAAAAGCACTGATTGCACTGGAAGATGGCACCCTATTTGAAGGCCGGGCCTTTGCCGGACAAGGCGAAGTAGAAGGCGAATTGGTCTTTAACACCTCCATGACCGGCTACCAGGAAATTCTCACCGACCCCTCCTATCGGGGACAAATTGTCACCCTGTGTTATCCCCTCGTCGGCAATTACGGGATCAATCCTGTCGATATGGAATCCTACCGCCCTCACGCCGCCGGTCTGGTGATTGGCGAATGTAGCCGGATCCCCAGTAATTTCCGCTCCACGATTTCGCTGCCGGACTATTTGCAGGAAAACAACATTCTGGGAATCGACGGCGTGGACACCCGCGCGATCACTCTGCATATCCGCGATAAAGGGGCGATGAAATGCGTGATGTCCTCCGAAGACCTGGATTCCCAAAGCCTGGTCGCCAAGGCCCAAGCCAGCAAAGGACTGGTGGGCCGTGACCTCGCCAGCGAAGTCAGTGTGAAAGAACCCCTGATCTGGGAACCGGAAAATCAGAAAAAAACGCTCAAGCGGGTCGCCACCATCGATTGTGGCACCAAATACAATCAACTGCGCATCCTGCAGAATCTGGGTTGTGAAGTGCATGTGTTTCCCAACAACACCCCCGCATCCGATATCCTTGCGGTCAATCCCGACGGCCTCTTCCTCTCCAATGGACCCGGAGACCCCGAGGGTGTCAGCCAAACCGTGGACACCATTCGCGAACTCATCCATACCGGCATCCCCACCTTCGGCATCTGCTTCGGACATCAGCTCACCGCCCTCGCCCTGGGAGCCAAAACTTTCAAACTGAAATTCGGACACCGCGGGGGAAATCAGCCGGTGATGAACCTCGCCACCCGCGCGGTGGAAATCACCTCGCAAAACCACGGGTTCTGCGTGGATAAGGACAGTCTGGACCCGGCAGAAGTGGAAACCTCCCACATCAACCTGAACGATCAGACCTCCGAAGGGCTGCGCCACAAAAAACTTCCCCTTTTCACCGTGCAATACCACCCCGAAGCCGCCCCCGGTCCCCACGACTCCATGTACCTCTTCCACGACTTCATGAAATCGATGGGAGTCTAAATCGTTTTTCTGCGCATAAGGCCGGGAAATTCCGTGAGGATTATGCCTGTCCAAGTTCGTTTCCAGCTTGCCAGCGGCTTGCTTCCAGTTTAGGGAGGGGGCATGTCAACTTTCGAGGAATATCGCCGGTGCATCGATTCTCTGGATGCGGAAATTGTATCCCATTTAAACGAGCGGATTAGCTGTGCCATGGAAATTGGCCGATTAAAACAGGAATCGAACGCCCCGGTCTATGTCCCGGCCCGCGAAATGCAGGTGTTCGAAAAGGTAATGGGCATGAACGAAGGCCCGATGTCGGATGCCCATCTCCGCGCCATCTACCGCGAAATCATGTCCGCGGCGATTTCCATGGAACTGGAGTCCTCCATCGCCTACTTGGGGCCCGCCACCACCTATTCGCATCAGGCGGCCCTGTCCAAATTCGGCCAGAGCCTTCGCTACCTCCCCTGCGAAACCATTGAACAGGTCTTCGATGAGGTGGAGAAGGGCCGCGCCCAGTACGGGGTGGTGCCGGTGGAAAACAGCATCGAGGGCGGGGTCACCCCCACCCAGGATCGGCTGACCCACACCCCGCTTAAAATTGCGGCGGAACTCTATTTACCTATTCATCACTGCCTGATTGTACAGCCGGGTCAAACCAGCCCTGCCAAAATCTACAGTAACCCCCAGGCACTGTCCCAATGCCGGAACTGGTTGCAGCGTCATTTCCCCGACGCCGAGCTGCTGCCCACCCGCAGCACCGCCGGAGCCTCGGAACGGGTTAAAGAGGATCCGGACGCGGCCGCCATCGCCTCCCGCCTGGCCGCGGAAGAATTCGGGCTGGAGATTCTGGCCGAAAATATTCAGGACATCCCGGGAAACACCACCCGCTTTCTGGTGCTCGGACGCGAATACGGTCCCCCCTCGGGCAATGACAAAACATCGGTGTTCTTCGGAGTCCGCCACAAAACCGGGGCCCTGTTTCAAACCCTGGAGCCCCTGCATCGCGCAGGCCTGAATTTGAGCAAGATCGAATCCCGTCCCAGCAAGCAGCGGGCCTGGGAATACACCTTTTTTGTCGATCTGGAAGGTCACGCGGATGACCCGAAAGTGAAAGCCGTGCTTGATGAACTCGCCGACCACTGCCTGGAATTCACCGTGCTCGGCTCCTATCCCATCGGCTTCACGAGTTAAGATATGTCGGTACTCGCTCAACTGAAGCCCCGCAAAGGCATTGATGATTTAGTGGTCTATGAACCCGGGCGCCCCCTGGAGGAGGTGGCCCGCGAACATGGAATCGCCCCCGGCGATCTGGTAAAATTGGCCTCGAACGAAAATAATCTCGGCCCCTCCCCCAAAGCGGTGGAAGCAATGAAGGAAGCCGCCACCCGCATGCATCTCTATCCCGACGGTGGAGCGTTCTACCTGCGCAATGCCCTGGCCAAAAAGCTGGGGGCATCCCCCGACATGCTGATTTTCGGCAACGGCAGCAATGAATTGATCGAATTTCTGGGGCACGTCTTTCTCGAACCCGGCCTTAACCTGGTGATGAGCCAATCCGCGTTTATCATTTATAAACTCGTGGCCGAAACCTTCGGCGCGGAGGCCCGCATGGCGCCGATGCGCGATTTTACCCACGATTTGGAGGCCATGGCGGACTTGATCGATGAAAATACCCGCCTGGTCTTCGTGGCCAATCCCAACAATCCCACCGGCACCCGGGTAAACAACGACGCTCTGAAATCCTTTCTGGACGCCCTGCCCTCCCATGTGCTGCCGGTCTTGGACGAGGCCTATGTCGAACTGCTCGCCCCCGAGGATCAGCCCGACTCCCTGAACTGGGTGAAGGAATCCCAACCGCTGATCCTGCTGCGTACCTTCTCCAAAACCTACGGTCTGGCCGGTCTGCGTCTGGGATACGGAGTGGCCCACCCGGACCTGATTCATCTGCTGGGTAAATTCCGTCAACCCTTCAACGTAAACGCCATGGCCCAGGCCGCCGCCATGGCCGCGATTGAGGATGAGGACTATGTACAACAAACCCGGACCTGCATCCGCGAAGGTCTGGCCTTTTTTGAACGTTCCTGCACCGAGCTGGGACTGGAGACGGTTCCCTCCTGCGCAAACTTTATATTGATACAAACCGGTGAGGGTCGACGTCGGTTCCAGGAGATGCAGGCCCGCGGGGTCATCGCCCGCCCCATGGACGGATACGGCCTGCCCGACTGGCTGCGGGTGTCGGTGGGCACGGCAACCGAAAACCAACGGGCAATGGATGTGTTGCGGGAGTTACTTTGATATGAAAACGATTGCCTTAGTAGGTGTGGGACTGATGGGGGGCAGCATTGGACTCGCTTTGCGGGCGCGCAATGTTCCGCTGCGCATTCAGGTCTATGCCCGCCGAAAGGAAACCCGCGACGCGGCCCTGTCTCTGGGAATGGCGGATGCGGTGTTTGACGATCCTGCCGAGGCGGTGGCGGATGCGGACCTGGTGATCGTGTGCGTGCCGGTCTGCGCCATTCCGAAACTTTTGCAAATGACGCTTCCCGGACTGAAACACGACGCGGTAGTCACCGATGTCGGCAGCACCAAAGCCTGGTTGAACAGCGCCTGCTCAGAAGTTTTGAAAGACACGGGTGCCACCTTCGTGGGCAGTCATCCTATGTGCGGCAGTGAAAAAACCGGATTGGATGTGGCGGATGCGAATTTGTATCAGGGTGCGACCTGCATTGTCACCGCCGACGCCTCCTCCCGCGATGTCGCCTGGCAGGTCAGTCATTTCTGGACCTGTATCGGAGCCCGGGTGGTGGAAATGCCGGCGAAACAGCACGATCAATTGGCCGCTGTCACCAGCCATGTCCCCCACCTCGCCGCCAGCGCCCTGGTGCTCTCCTGCACAGAAGCCTCTCCGCCCCTGAAAGCCCTGATCGGCCCCGGTTTCCGCGACAGCACCCGCATCGCCTCGGGCTCTCCCACCCTCTGGCGGGATATTATTGAAACCAATCCCACGGCAGTTTGTGACGGATTGAAGGAACTTCAGGATCAGCTTGCCACGATATTGCAGGCGGTGGAAACACATGACTTCGATGCGGTGGAACAATTTTTGGCGCAGGGCGTTCAGCTCCGCAACGACTTGTGTAAAGATGCCCCGCTCCCGCCCCACGCCAACGGGGTGATTGCCATCGATGGCCCCTCCGCCTCCGGTAAATCCACGGTGGCCCGCTCCATCGCCAAACGCATGAATTCATTGTACGTCGATTCGGGGGCGCTGTACCGAGGAATGACTTGGATGGTGTTGCAGGCGGGAGCCCATCCGGAATCGGAGGAGGAGGTCCTGAAAGAAATGCAAAGCGCTAAGTGGGATTTCCCGGTATGTGAAGGCGCCGTAACCTTTACCATAAACGGAACCGACCCCGGAGAGGCCATTCGCGGCGAAGCGGTGCGGGAAAACGTCAGTTATGTGGCCCGCATCCCCGAAGTGCGGCGATTCATCGTCGATCAAATCCGCAGCATGCGGTCATTGGGTCCGCTGGTAGTGGAAGGACGCGACATCGGCAGCGTGGTATTTCCCGAAAGTCCGCACAAGTTTTATCTGGATGCGGACCCGGAGGAGCGGGCCCGACGACGAAACAACGAACTCTTAGCCACCGAAAGTAACACCTCGGTGGAAGTGGTGCAGGAAAGTCTGCGAAAACGGGATCATCTCGACAGCACCCGCAAAACCGCGCCCCTGCAAATCGCCGAAGGCGCCCGGGTCGTCGACACCACCGAGCTCACCCTGGACGAAGTTGTCGACCGCATCATCGGCATGGTTCGGGCGGGATAGCTTTCTATTTTCTCTCACAAAGGCACAAAGTAATTTTTCGGTTTGGTAAGTGGTGGTACCGTGTGGTCGCAAGGTTCATCCACTCAACACCCAAATTCAGACGATGGCATTTCCGCTCTTTCTTTGTGCCTCCGTGCCTTTGTGAGAGAAAATAGGCTTGCTGGACGGGCCGACACAATCACGGTGCCTTGAACCCCAGCCATGAAAAAGATTATTCCTTTTCACCTTCTTCGTGTAAATATAGTGTCGATTCGCTATCTATTTTCCCATTTACAATCTTAACCAATACCTTGTCCTTAAGAAAATACTCTTAAAATTAAGGTCTTGGCCCCAAGGGGCCAACAGGTGACAGCCCGGGGGAAGGGTGGAACGACCGCATCCTCGGGTGCGGCCATATCAATAAAATATTCGTTCTGACGGGCATGCCTGACGGGTATGCCTGGCGGGTATGCCTGGCGGGTATGCCTGGCGGGGCGAGAGGTCTCCGGAACCCGGGCCCCGCATCTACGAAACGTGCTCCGATCCTTTCAGGACCGAGATAATAGTTGGTTCAACATAAATAGGGAATGCACCTCAAGCATGCCCGCACCCTACAAAAACCTTGCCCGACTAGGTTTTTCGCCGTATGTAGCTCTCATGCATAATCCCTACCTTGTTATTGTTTTGTCTCTGCTCATTGGTTTCACGCTGTTTCACATGTGGATCGAATGGCTGAATTTGTCCGCGTTGAAACCTGAGATTCCTGCGGAGTTTGAAGGGGTCTATGATGCGGAGAAGTATGCGAAAAGTCAGGCCTACCTGCGGGAGAACACCCGGGTGGACATGGTGACCGGCGTGATAAAAACCTCGGTGCTGATCGCGTTTATTCTGTTGGGAGGATTTCGCTGGATCTTTGACGTCGCGGTCGGGGTGAGCGACCATCTGATTCTGCAGGGATTGGTGTTTGTGGGCCTGCTGATGCTGCTGAGTAGCGTGTGGGGTCTGCCGTTTCAAATTTATGATACCTTTGTCATCGAGGAAAAATACGGATTCAACAAGACCACTCCCAAAACCTTTGTGCTCGATTTCATCAAGGGGTTACTGCTCGGAGTGGTGATCGGGGCTCCCCTATTCGCGGCCCTGATCTATTTCTTCGACACCGCCGGTGGGAATGCCTGGTGGATTTGCTGGGTGGTGGTGACGGTGGTGCAACTTTTCCTAATGTATGTGGCGCCAGTGGTGATTCTGCCCCTGTTCAATAAATTCGAGCCGCTGGAAGACGGAGAGCTGCGCTCCGCGTTGGAGTCCTATGCGGACGAGCAGGGTTTTCAGTTGTCGGGACTTTTCAAAATCGACGGATCGAAACGCAGCACCCGCGCCAACGCCTATTTCACCGGCTTTGGGAAGAACCGCCGTATCGCCCTCTACGACACCCTGATTGATAATCATTCACAGGATGAACTGGTGGCCATTCTCGCGCACGAGGTGGGTCACGCCAAATGCAAACACATCCACAAACAACTGCTGATCGGCATTCTCAGCACCGGATTTCTGTTTGGACTGTTGCAACACTTTATCCAGCAACCGGGACTGTATGAGGCCTTCGGTCTCCCCGGCGAATCACCGCCGCCCATCTATGCGGGTCTGATCTTCTTCAGCTTTCTGTATACCCCCATCGCGGCGTTGCTGGGAATCCTCACCAGCGTGCTCAGCCGCAAGTTCGAATACGAGGCGGACGCATTTGCGGTCCGCACCACCCGGGGGGCGAATCCGCTGATTCAGGGATTGAAAAAATTGTCCGTGGACAACCTCTCCAATCTCACTCCTCACCCCTGGATGGTGTTCCTGGAATACAGTCATCCACCCGTGCTCCAGCGCATTCAAGCCATGCGAACACTAGAAAAGCCCTAAAATAATTGCAAAACAGTGTTTTTTTAGGTTGCCTTACGCAAAATACTCCACAATTATAGACTCACCACCGGATTCACATGAATCTGCGACGGTGGCGAATGAAACATAAACCTTCAAGGAGAAGAAGACCTATGGCAGCTAAGCCCAAAACCAAAACCCAAATCATTGCCACATTGGCAGAGAATACGGACCTCAGTAAAAAAGACGTAACTGCAGTTCTGGAAAATCTGGCTCAAATGGCCTATAAAGAAGCCAAACTCGGCTTTACTATCCCCGGACTCGGAAAACTGGTGGTTGTGAACCGCAAAGCCCGCGACGGACGTAACCCCGCCACCGGCGAAACCATCCGTATCCCGGCCAAAAAAGTGCTGAAGTTCCGGATTGCCAAGGCAGCCAAAGACGCCATCAACTAAGTCACCTTAGCAGGTCATCCCCCGGGATGGCCATTTGTTTGCGTAACCGCAGTGGATTTCCCACTGCGGTTTTTTATGAGATCCTTTGTCTTTGGTCAATGGTCAATGGTCATTGCCGTTTCCGTGTCGGAAACCAGAGTCAGCTACATTCCGAACGTCGGAAGACCAGCAACAGGCAAGTCGAAAGCGTCAACGCGGCCAGGATGAGGGAATTCATTTCGGGAATGGTCGTGACGATCCAGTCTTCGTATTGCTGTACATTGGCCTCCTTTCTGCCCTCTCCTTTCTGACCTCCCCCTACCCCACATACTGCTGAAGCGCTTCGCGGTTGTGTTGTTGAATGATCTCGATGGCCCCCGAAAGGTCTTTTGCTTTGAGCGCCCCTAAAAAGGCGCGATGCTGCCGGTCGGCCCGGGCTTTGTCCTCCCCCCGATGATCCGAAAATCGAAGGCGGCGCAAGCGCTGCCAGTCTTCCCCTACCCTCACCATCTGCTCTACAAGCCGGGGCAACCCGGCCAGCTGCGGGAGACTCTCGTGAAAACTCCGGTTCAGGGTCAACCAGGTTTCCGGGTCGGTGCAGCCTTCCATCTGACTCACCAGATCCTCCAAATAAGACAAGGCGGTCTCATCGAGCTTTTCAATGCCCAATCGACAACTCACGGTCTCCAGCACCTCCAGCATGGCAAAAATTTCCACGATGGCGGACTCGGGAATATCCGTGACCACCGCCCCGGCGTGGGGCCGAATTTCCACCAAGCCTTCTTTTTCCAGTTGACCCAGCGACTCCCGAATCGGAATGGCGCTGATCCCATACTCCGCCGCAATCGTATCAATTACCAACCGCATCCCCGGTTTCAAGTGTCCGGACATAATCGCGCTTCGCAACTGCTGATACGCCGCTTGTTGCTTGGTGATGGTTTTTGGCATGCTCATGTAGTACAACATAATTCTTTTTTTCATCGTTGACAATCCTTAACGATCATATATGATATACGATTATGGAAACACAACACATCGGTATTATCATGAACGGCGTCACCGGACGCATGGGAACCAATCAACATTTGATCCGTTCCATCCTCGCTATCATCAAACAGGGAGGCGTTCGTATCAGTGACGACCTCACCCTGATGCCCCGTCCGCTGCTCACGGGACGAAATGAAAACAAACTCAAAAACCTCTCCGACCGCCTGTCCGACGAGCAAACCGGCACCCTGCCCTGGTCCACGGACATTGGCGCGGCTCTAGCCGACCCTTCCTACGATATTTTCTTCGACGCCTCCGGCACCCTGCAGCGGGCGGGCTTCGTGGAAAAGGCTGTGAAAGCCGGCAAAGCGATCTACTGCGAAAAACCCACCGCAGTGGAAACTAAGGAAGCCCTGCGCTTGGCGGAACTGGTCGAAAACGCTGGTCTCAAAAATGGGGTTGTGCAAGACAAACTCTGGTTGCCCGGCTTCCGCAAACTCCAAATGTTGAAAGACCAAGGCTTCTTCGGCGAAATCCTCTCCGTTCGCGGTGAATTCGGATACTGGGTATTCGAAGGACACGTGCCGGATCAGCCCGCACAGCGCCCGTCCTGGAACTACCGCAAGCAAGACGGCGGCGGCATGATGGTGGATATGCTCTGTCACTGGCGCTACCTGATTGATAATCTCTTCGGAGAAGTGAAAGCGGTCTCCTCCACCGGTGCCATTCACATTCCGGAACGGGTGGACGAAAACGGCAAACCCTACGCCTGCACCGCCGATGACAGTGCCTACTCGACCTTCGAACTGAAAAATGGCATTATCTGTCACTTCAACAGTTCCTGGAGCGTGCGGGTGCGCCGTGACGACCTGCTGACCGTACAAGTGGACGGCACCAAAGGCACTGCGGTCGCCGGTCTCCGGGGATGCAAAGTGCAGCATGTGAGCGCCACGCCCAAACCGGTCTGGAATCCGGATGTGGATCAGCCCATCGACTTCTACGCCGGTTGGAGCGAGGTTCCGGACGCCATGGAGTATGACAACGCTTTCAAAATTCAGTGGGAGCTTTTTCTCCGACACGTCGCCCTGGACGAACCCTTCCGCTGGTCGCTGCGCGAAGGCGCCAAGGGCGTTCAGCTCGCCGAGGCCGGTCTGCAATCCTGGAAGGAACGCCGCTGGGTGGAACTGGGGAGTCTGTAAACGATGACAAATCGGCAACGCCTCGGCATCCACACCATGACCCTCAAGTCATGGTCGCTACAGGAAACCTGCGCCGCGCTGGCGGCGGCGGAGGTTCCAGCCATCACTCTGTGGCGGCAAGCGATTGAACCCGTGGGCGTTGATCTGGCCCGCCAACTGGTGGAGGACGCGGGGCTTCGCGTGACCAGCCTGTGTCGGGGCGGTTTTTTCCCGGCCGCTACGGAACAGGGGCGGCAGGACGCCATCGACGAAAATCGTCGGGTGATCGACGAAGCCGCCGCCGTGGGTGCCCCCGCAGTGGTACTGGTCTGCGGAGCGGTACCCGGCCAGTCACTTCAGACCTCCCGTGCGCAAATCCAGGATGGAATCGCGGCGGTTCTCCCCCACGCGAAGGCCTGCGGCGTCAATTTATCCATCGAACCCCTGCATCCCATTTACGCCGCGGACCGATCCGCCGTGAACACCATGGCCCAGGCCCGCCGCATGTGCGAACAGCTCAACGGCGAAAATGAAACCCAAGTCGGCATCGCCGCGGATGTCTATCACATCTGGTTCGACGACGCCCTCGAACAGGAAATCCTGCTCAGCGGCAAAGCGGGCTGGCTGCACGCCTTTCACATCTGTGACTGGAAAGTGGAACAATCCGATCCTCTACAGGACCGCGGATTGATGGGGGAAGGCGTCATTGACATTCGGCAAATTTATCAGTGGATGAGCGCCGCCGGATATACCGGTGATATCGAGGTGGAAATATTCTCCTCTCATCATTGGGCCAAGGACCCCAACTTGTTTCTACAGGAAATCCTGACCGCCTACGACGAGTGTCTATAACCAGAAACGCCGATATAAAAATCCGCAGATTACGCGGATGTACGCAGATTATCAAAACCTCCATACGCCACCCTTACTTCTTTAGCATTAAAAATGATAGTTATCTGTGTGATTCTGTGTAAGCTGCGGATTGAGAAAAAAACATGAAAAAAGCCGCCATTATCCTCCCTCCCGACAATTATGATCGAATTTATGTACCCGGCGTACGGGCCGCTCTGGATGAAATCTGTGAGGTCGTGGTGGAGAAAGTTCATCCGTCCCAAATCCCCCAATTCGCCGACAAGCTGACCGAAGTAGAGATTCTGTTTACCGGATGGGGAGCACCCAAACTGGACGAAAATACGCTGAATTATTTCCCGAAATTGGAGTTGGTTCTTTATGGAGCCGGCAGCCTGAAAAGCTGTGTCACCGAAGTGTTCTGGGAACGCAACATCCCCATTTGCTCCTCCTGGGTGGCCAATGCGGTGCCCGTGGCCGAATTCAGTTTTGCCCATATTATACTGGGACTTAAACAGTTTCTCCGTATGCCTGAACTCATGCGCAAGGCCCGCACGAAAAAAACACCCGCTCACTTCGATACCTGTGGCGCCTATGGCAACACGGTTGCATTGATTTCCCTGGGACAAATCGGCCGCATGGTGGCGGAACGCCTCAAAACCCTGGATGTAAAGGTATTGGCATATGACCCCTTTTGCGCAGCGGAAACCGCGGCAGAACTGGGCGTGGAACTGGTGTCTCTGAAGGATGCCTTTTCCAGGGCGCAAGTCGTATCCCTTCACGCCCCCTGGCTGAAAGAAACCGAAAATTTGATCACCGGAGACCTGCTGAACCGCATTCCCCCCGGCGGCACCTTCATCAACACCGCCCGCGGCGCGGTAGTCAATGAACAGGAAATGATCGAGGTCCTGAGAAAACGTCCGGATCTCACAGCGGTACTCGATGTAACCTACCCCGAGCCGCCCGATTCGGATTCCCCCCTGTACGATTTGACCAACGTGTTCCTCACCCCCCACATTGCCGGCTCCATCAATGGCGAATGTGGCCGCATGGGCGAATACGCGGTGGATGAATGCCGGAGATGGATCTCCGGCGAAGCGCTGAAGTATCAGGTCTCCAAAGCCGCATTTGAAAAAATGGCGTGAAGCAGGGTTTGGGCATTAGTCACTCCTCATTAGTCATTCGTTAGCAGGACCCTTCCGGCGTACTCCTAATCCTAATCGAGCCAAGAAAATCGATTACGAGTGCGAGTGTGTGTCGAGTCATGAGTTCCGAATACGAGTAAGAGAACGAGTAGGAGTAAGAATTGTAAAATGCAGCCAACAGGCATTTCGGGCCGTAGGCTCGCGAAGATACCAGCCCCACCCAAGAAGCGACGCGGGGTGGGGAGATTAACGTGCCAGCAAGACAGGACGGGCTGTAAGCCCGCACAAATCACCTCGGCATTGGCAAGGGTGATCTACGCGGGCCTTCCGCCCGTGAATTTCTGTTGAGTCGCGGTCACCCCACCCGGCGTCGCTTCGATCCTTGGATGGGGCTGGGTATCGATGCGGACCTACGGTCCGACTTTTGCTCACGCTCATTCAAGTCATTTTATGTAAGTAATTCATCTGTAATAGCATATACCCCTTAGCTTGACGCGCATGTCCAGGAGGGTCGAACTCCTCTTTCGAATCCCACATCCACTGGGAGAGTTGCATCCCTTCCGAAGGCGGATCCGGTTATGGGGACGCATGTCCAGTGGGGGCCCCCTGGCTGTCAAGTGGCATCCCGTTGGGATGCAGGAGACGGATTCCAAGCCTATCCGGTTGGCACAGGTTGCATAGAGAACACCATTTTTACCGCAAAACGTCACAAAAGGAAGTACCCCTAAAGCCCCGTTAAGAAAATCTTCGATAAAATTGTTCATTTATCCAAAAATACTCACCTGATGAAAAATAATTTCATTTAGTTACGTAAAAGTTCGTTAGGACTGCTTTCGGGGTAATAAGGAATAAATACACAGAAAAACCCTTCCCTTGCCCCTTGTTTCAGAACGGGGGTATAGGGGTTGAAATCTTTCGCTCTTTTGCGGCAAAAAACGGATTCTACTTCAATTTTTGAATCAGATCTGTGCGGACCTACGCTCGAAATGGCTCAGCAAAATGTATATACTCGTCAGGATTGAAATCCACGGCTACGCGTCGGATTGTCGCTACGCGACATAATGCAAGAAATCTTACCGCTGCCGCCCGGCGGGAACTCCGAAGTGGGTTTTGTAGGCCCGATGAAAGGTCTGGGCGGAGGCGAATCCACTGGCCGAGGCAACGTCTTCCAAATTCAAGGTCTGGTTCTTGAGCAGGATCTGCGCGTGTTCTAAACGTAGACGACGCAAGTAGGCCGCCGGAGTTTCTCCGTATCGCGAATGGAATTCCCGGGTGAAATGTTCGCGGCTGATGCCGATTTTATCCGCCCATTCTTTTAGATTAAAGGGTGACCGGAACTGGCTTTCCAGCAGATGGCGTCCATAGGAAATCGGGTCGTTCCCGCGGGTGTCCTCTACCTGTTCACGGTAAATGGAAATCAGGAGACGATAGGCGCACTCCGCCAGATAAAATCGGTTAGGGGGATTTCCGGTGATAAAATCCGCATGCAATCGGCTCAACAGCAGACTCGCCTCCCCATCCATTCGCATCTGCACCACACTCCCGAATTCACGGCGGATTTCGGAAGCCAAATCCAGCAATCCCTGCGGACCCACCAGTGTCATCCAGCGCAGTTCGTACGGAAGACCGCAGCTTTCGTCCAGCCCATAGCAACTGTCCTCCGCGTACCCGAACAGCATGGCCTGCCCCGGCTTTACAAACTGTCTGCCTGTACGATCCTTATAAAATGCGGACCCCGACAACGTTTGTTGCACCACCAACGCTTTCTCGGGTTGACGCCGGGCATTATCCCAAAAATAGCTGTATTTTGTCTGAACTTCGTGTTGAATGATCCGAATATCCGGAAGAGAATCGAGTGTAGGATGAATGACCTTCATCACATCCATATCACATTTTGCATACTGAATATCAAGGTTCGGTTCTGGTGAATCTTTAGAAAACGTGTAAAATATGCGGAATTGTCAACCCCCTCACGGAGAAACCTTATGAGCCCCGCAAAAAAGAAAACTGCATCGAAAGCCACTAAAGACACAGGTCACGCCGCCCACACCCAGGACGCGGCCAGTCGGGGACTTCCCGGCGAATTCAAACGTCCGATCAAAGTCACCTTTATTGGCGCGGGCAGTTTTTTTACTCCGCGGGTTCTGAACGACATCGTGTTGACCCCCGGAAACAAGGGCGGAACCTTCGCGTTGGTGGATCTCGACGAGAAACGTCTGAATCTGTCCGCCCGCATGCTGCGGAAATTGATCAAGGGCGTTCCCGGTTCCAAATGGAAAGTGGTGGTGTCCACCGACCGCACCAAAGTCATGGCTGACAGTGATTACATCATCAATTGCATCGAAGTCAGCGGCCCCCAATGTGTGGAGATGGATAATGACATTCCGCTGAAATACGGCGTGGATCAATGCATTGGCGACACCATCGGCCCGGGCGGTCTGTTCAAAGGTCTGCGCACCATTCCCGCGTTTCTGGATATTCTCAAAGACTGCGAAAAACTCTGCCCACGTGTACAGGTGTTAAATTACACCAACCCCATGGCCATGATGTGCACGGCCGCCGGACGGGTGAGCGACATCCCCGTGGTGGGACTCTGTCACAGCGTGCAGGGCACCAGCAACCTCCTCGCCAAGCGGGCGGGCATTCCATACGATGAACTGTCCTGGGAATGCGCCGGTATCAACCACCTGGCCTGGTTCACCCGTTTGGAGCACAAAGGCAAAGACCTGTATCCCGCCCTGAAAAAAGATTTCGCGGCCCAACTGAAACCATCACTCGCGGAACTGAAGACAGAAACCGTCCCGGCGGAGTACCTTTCCACCTATCCCGGCCGCCCGCCGGAAGACCGTCCCGAGCATCATTGCGACCTAGTTCGTAAGCATATGTGTCTGGAATTTGGTGCCTTCATCACCGAAAGTTCCGGGCACCTTTCCGAGTACCTCCCCTACTACCGGAAATCGGAGGAGGGACGCAAATATTTACGCAGCGGTTACGACGGGGGCTCCCGCTTCTATGCCACCAACTGGCCGAATTGGCGCAAAGCTCAGGACGATGATCGCCGGGCCATACTGGCAGGCAAAAAAGATCCCGATTGGCAGCGAAGCTGGGAATATGCTTCCTGGATTATCGAGGCCATGGAAAAAAACACCCCCTACCGCATTCATGGCAATGTCATGAATCAACCCGTGGACGGAAGCGGACTGTTGATCAGCAATCTTCAGGCTGATATGTGTGTGGAAGTGGCCTGCCTGGTGGACGCTAATGGGGTGCAACCTATCCGCTACGGAAAACTGCCCCCGCAAATGGCCGCGCTCTGCCAAAGCAACCTGGCCATGTTTGATCTGGCCGCAGAAGCTTCCATCCATAAAAGCATCGAAGCCGCCATACACTCCCTCATGCTCGATCCCCTCACCGCCGCCGTGTGCAGTCCTCAAGAAATCCGCGCCATGACCCTGGAAATGTTCAAAGCCGAAAAAGAGTACCTGCCCGGGTATAAATAATTCACGGCGTCATCTTCCCCATTAAACGGGGAAAGGGTATGGTTTCCCGGATGTGTTTGAGTCCGCATATCCAGGAGACCGTGCGTTCAATTCCGAGTCCGAATCCCCCGTGGGGCACCGATCCGTATCGGCGCAGGTCGAGATACCACTGGTACGGCTCCGGGTCCATCCCCTCCTCCCGCATTCGGGCGAGAAGGGTGTCAAGGTCATCCTCCCGCTGACTGCCCCCGATAATTTCCCCGTATCCTTCCGGTGCCAACACATCCAGATTACGCACGGTGCGGGGATCGTCCGGATTCTGCTTCATGTAAAACGCCTTTACCTCGCGGGGATACTCGCTGACGATCAGCGGACTCTCAAACTGGCGGCTTAAAATGGTTTCTTCATCTCCGCCAAAATCCTTACCCCACTGAAAGGTCTTTGCATCCTCAATGTGGGCGGGCTGGTGGGCGATCCATCGGTCCAATTCCCGAATTTGGTCCTGGAGCTCCTGAATCTCCTGATTGAATTTTTCCACCTTCCACGCCTTGGTCACCTGTGATACCTGCTGCTCCTTCTGACTCAACTCCTCTTTCACCTGCGCGACCGCATCCTGCGCTTCTGCCAACTCGGTCTCCAGTTTGGCATGCAGTTCGGGACTGTGCAACAACTCCACCGCTTCGGAATAGGTGAGTCTCGGAAAGGGAGCCTGAATCCTTTCCAGCGCACCCACATCCCGCCCCAATTCCTCCAGTTCGGCCTGTTGGTGCGTTAATACCGAGGCCACCACATGCAGGAGGAATTCTTCGCTTAACTCCTGCAAATCCTCCAATTCAACAAA
The DNA here is from genome assembly GCA_018401235.1 of Kiritimatiellia bacterium. Classification (GTDB taxonomy): domain Bacteria; phylum Verrucomicrobiota; class Kiritimatiellia; order SS1-B-03-39; family UBA6053; genus UBA6053. Next base: position 15,292 of record JAGYLC010000001.1, on the reverse strand, counting down.
GGCGATTTCAGGTTCAATCATCCAGAACTCGGTCAGATGCCGCCGAGTTTTGCTTTTCTCCGCCCGGAAGGTGGGCCCGAAGCAATAGACCTTGCCCAGGGCCATGGCCGCAGTTTCCAAATAGAGTTGCCCGGTCTGCGCCAGGTACGCCGGCGAACCGAAATAATCCAGCTCGAACAGGGTGCCCGCCCCCTCCGCGGCTCCCGGCTGAAAAATAGGGGTGTCGATCAGGGTGAATCCACGTTGATCAAAGAACTCCCGGGCTGCCGTGATCACCCGATGCCGAATGCGCAAAATCGCGCCCTGACGCGGACTGCGCAACCACAAATGCCGATGTTGCATCAGGAAATCCACCCCGTGTTCTTTTCGGGAAATCGGATACTCCATGGCCTGCTGATGCACCTCCACCGTTTCAATCGACAGCTCCACCCCTCCAGGGGAGCGCGCTTCCTCCCGCACCGTTCCCGTCAGAGTCAGGCTGCTTTCCTGTCCACATCCCTCCAAAGCGGCAAACGCATCCGGTTTCGATGCTTCTACTGTGCACTGACAAGTCGAGGTCCCGTCCCGAAACTCCACAAAGCGGATTTTCCCGCTGGAACGCATAGCCCGCATCCAGCCCCGCAGGCAAACTGTTTCGCCAAGGTGCTGAGACAGATCGGATACAAAGCAGAGGTTCGTGGTTTTCATCGTAAAGAGTGGATTTTAGAATCGGGAGTATAAATACGCATTACTCGATAAAGCCTTCTTCCGGATTTGCAACCGTGTTTTCGAAGTGTATCTGAACAGACGCAAAGCCCCGTACATCATCGGGAGGAGTGATCTCGGTCTTTACCCCATCTTCCAGTTGAAACTCCCACCGTTGACCAAACGTCATTTCGATACCGGCGGTTAAACGCCCGATAGTCATGCGCGTATCCCCAGATCCGATGTGGAGATGCCTCGGGAATCACCGTTGCCTCCACTCGGCGATAGCGCACACCAGCGGGCTCTCCATTCACGGTAAACGAAGTCGGTGTCGATTCTTCCAGCATGAGCGAAAACCTGTTGGAATCCGCGCACACGATCCACCCGCACAGGAACACAAAAAAAATCAAACCTCTCATGAGAAAATTCTACCAGAGAAATACGACATAAACAAAGAGAATACCTATTCTTCATTCAGCAGTTCGGGGGTATCGATGACTTGGGGAAAGTTGGACTCCAGTTCCAAAGATCCTCCCAGAACGACAGTCAAGAATGCCCATCCCACTCTCTCACATCTCCGTTCTGACCTCTTCTACTCCGACCGCTCCCCCGCCATCTCCCGCTGTAACTGCGCCAAATCCGGTTTCAGTCCCGCCTGCGGAGGAAGCGTTTTGTACTTTACCGGAATCATGTAGCCCGGCAATCGTAAGCGCAACGCCCGATTCCACTGGGCCGCTTTTTCGTCCGTAATTTCCTCGTCCACCCAGGCCGCCGGTCGTTGACCGAATTCGGGATCCTCCACCGGGACCACCACGACACATCCCGCTCCGCTGCAGGCCTGCAATTCCCGTTCGATTCGCTCCGGTTGAATATTCTCACCCCCGGAAATGAACTGTCGATCCATACGCCCCTCCACAAACAACAGATCTCCCACCAATCGACCGCAATCGCCCGTTCGCAACCAGCCTTCGGTTATCAAGTCCTCCGGCACGGATCCGGCCTGCACCTGAATTTCACCTGCTTCGCTGATGCGAACACGCGCATGGGGAAGTACCCTCCCCGCCCCTTGTGGGGGCTCGCCCGGCGGGGTCGCAGCAATCTGCGACGCGGTTTCGGTCATTCCATAACTGACAGCCACTGACCATCCGGCGGTGACCGCCTCCTTCAGCAACCCGGCCGGTATCGGCGCCCCTCCCATCAACACCCGCTTAATTCCTTTCGCGGAAGCTTCAAACTCATTTGATCGCAACCATCGTTGCACCTGCGTGGGTACCAGCGAAAGGTGAGTGACCCCAAGTCTCTCCACGTCTTCCGTCCACTTGGAGTCCGCCTCTGAAAACCCTACCGCCGCTCCGGCCAATACACATCGAAACAGAATGGCGATGCCTCCCATATGATAGAGTGGCAATGAGCATAGCCAGCGGTCGCCGACTCCGAGCGGCGCAACCTGATTGGCGGCGCGGGCGGAAGACAAATGGTTTGACAGACGATGCTCGACAGCTTTTCCTTCCCCACTACTTCCGGATGTACATACCCGGGTGGCGGGCCTATCCTCCCGCACCAACGCCTCATCCTCGGCAGGTACCACCGCCTCATCTAGGAACGATGCAAAATCCTTCACCGAAACATGCAGTCCCGGCAGTTCGCAGTCCGTGATCACCAGTGACGGGTCCAGCTTCGACGCTTGTTCAGACAGCACCGCCAGCGGCTGTCGCACATTCAGGGGACACAACACGGCGCCGGTTCGAAGACAGGCAAACAACAGCGGAAGCCACTCGGGTCGATTTGCCGCCACCACCGCGACTCGGTCCCCGGGTTTGATTCCCCCGGTCTCCTTCAACCATCTGACCAGACGGGCGCATTGTTGATCGACCTCCGCGTAACTCCGGAATCCCTCCACCGTCACCAGCGCGGGCACATCCCCAGCCCGCAGCGCTTGGATACGTAAGGGACAAAGAGTGGTCCCGGAGGCGGTCACCGGATCAAAACCGTTACCGGTCCTCCATCTTCACATACTCGCGAATGGGTTTGCCGGCATAAATCTGACGCGGACGGCAAATCCGGCGATTTTCATCCTCGCGGAATTCCAGCAGATGCGCCAACCATCCGGCCATCCGGCCCATCGTGAACATCACCGTGAACATTTCTTTGGGAATACCCATCGCTTTGTAGGCGATCCCGGTATAAAAATCGACGTTGGGATACAGATTGCGAGACACGAAGTAGTCGTCTTCCAGGGCGATTTTCTCCAATTCCATGGCCGTATCCACCAGGGGTTCGTCCACGCCCAGATCCTTCAGCAACGAATCCACCACTTCCTTGGCGATGGCGGCCCGGGGATCATACGTTTTGTACACGCGATGTCCGAATCCCATCAGCTTGAACGGGTCATCCTTGTCTTTAGCCCGCTTGATCACCGCCTCCAGGTCTCCGTCACGCATTTTGATATACTCCAACATATTGATCACCGCTTCGTTCGCGCCCCCGTGCAGAGGTCCCCACAGGGCGCCAATTCCTCCGCCAATCGCCGCATACACGTTTGCATCGGAACTGCTGATCATGCGCACGGTCGAGGTGGAACAATTCTGCTCATGGTCCGCGTGAATAATGAGCAGTTTTTCCAACGCAGTAGCCATGATCTTCCGGCGCTCCTTCGGGAGCCGTTTCGAAAACATCGAATGCAAAAAGTTTTCGGCATAGCCCAGAGAGGGGTCGGCGTAAATGTAGTTCATACCCCGCTTGCGACGAAAGTTATGCGCCGCAATCAACGGCGTTTTCGCGATCAGCCTCACCACATCCATGTCGAATTGATAATAAGTTTCATGGCCGAGGTCGCCATAAAATCCGGTCAGCGACAATACCACACTGGCCAACACCGACATCGGATGCGATTTTACCGGATAGTGATTCAACAACTCCTGCAAACTCGGGCCCAAATACGAGTTATCCCGAACTAATTCCGTCCACTGACGATGCTGATCCGGATTTGGCAACTCCCCTTTCATGAGCAGGTAGGCGACTTCCAGAAAGCTGCAATTGGCAGCCAAATCCTTCAATTCGTACCCCCGGTGGTGAATCACCCCTTTTTCACCATTCAAAAAGGTGATCGAACTTACGCAACTGCCCGTATTTCCGTAGCCCGGATCGAGATTGATGACCCCTGTTTGATTGCGAAGCTGCAACCCGTCCATAGCCACTTCGTTTTCCACGCCGCACAGCACATCCAAGTCCATTTTTTTACCATTGACCTCTAGATGGGCCGCCGCTTCCTGTTTCTTGATATTCATAAGCATCTTTTCCATTGAAATTAGTTGAGATGTATAGGAATTAACCACAATCCACCAGAAAGGCAAGTGCCGTTTTTCATCAGCTTATTCGTGCCAAAATGAAAATGCCGGTGATCAATCGATCTCATCCCCATTTCCTGCTTTCATCTTGCCTTCAAAACCTCTAAACCACTCTCTTAATCAAACCCCCATTTTTTACACATGCCTGCACACAAACGCGAAAACATCTGGTTGAACATTATTCTCAACGTGGTCCTCCCATCCCTCCTCCTCACCAAAGGTGCGAAATGGCTGGGTCTCCCTCCGGCCCCGATTCTGATTATTGCCCTCTCTCTGCCGCTCATCTATGGCATTTACGACTATATCGTCCGCAAAAAGGTGAATATTTTCTCCGTGATCGGCTTCGTTAGTGTGCTGATCACCGGCGTAATCGGCCTGATTGAGGACATCCCCACCCGCTGGATCGCGGTCAAGGAGGCGGCGGTTCCCTTTCTCTTCGGACTGGCAATTTACCTTTCCTCCTTCACCAAAAAGCCCCTGATCCGGGCACTGCTTTTTTCCAAAGAGTTGTTCGATGTGGACCTGATCGAACAGTCGCTGGGAGAAAAAGGAACCCGGATCCAATTCGAAAAAGTGATTTCCTCCTGCACCCTGTGGGTAGTGGCCTCCTTCCTGTTGAGTACGGTGCTGAATTACATTCTGGCCTCCTGGCTGGTCATCAGCCCCTCGGGAACCGAGGCCTTCAATAGTGAAATCGGCAAAATGACCGCCCTGAGCTGGCCGGTGATTGTGCTTCCCACCACCGCGGTGATGATGGTGGCGCTGTTTAAGTTGATGAAAGGAATCGAAGCGACCACCGGGCATGAACTGGATGAGGTGCTCCACCCCGAAGTGCGCGAAAAACTGGCGGCAAAAGACGCCGCCTATCAGGAGAAAAAAGCGAAAAAGGAAATTGATCAAAAGCAATAGAACCTTATAAACCATACCTACAATGCCACAACGCCACACCAAACAACGATCCGCAATCGAACATATTTTTTCACGTATTGAGGGCCCCCTCAGCCCCAACGAGGTGCTGGAACGCGCGCACGAAGAGATTCCAAACCTTGGCATCGCCACCGTGTACCGGGCGTTGAATGATATGGTCGATGAGGAAACGTTGCGGCGGGTGGATCTTCCCGGTCAATCCAGTCGATACGAAAGAGCGGACCTGAAGCATCATCATCATTTCCACTGCACCAAATGTGACCGGGTGTTCGATCTCGACGGATGCCTGCTCAAACACGATCTTGGCCTCCCGAAAGGCTTCGTAGTCAAAGAACACGACATCACCCTCACGGGCAGTTGCCCGGATTGCAAAGGCTAAGGGCCGCCCCGACTGCATGCCACAAAAAAGCCCGGCCTTGCGACCGGGGAAAAGGTGGTGGTGGGGGAAGGATTCGAACCTTCGAAACCATGAGGTGTCAGATTTACAGTCTGATGCGTTTGACCGCTTCGCTACCCCACCACCTAAAATAGGTTAAAGTGTCTACTTTTGCTCCCGAATCCTTCAAAAACATCCGTACCAACAATGGTACCGAAGGTGGGAGTCGAACCCACACTCCCTTGCGGGAACCGGATTTTGAATCCGGCGCGTCTGCCAATTCCGCCACTCCGGCCTTTGAACAATCGGGAAGCGCCTCCATACGCCATTCGCGCGGTATTGGCAATCACAGAATCGGACTTTTTTGCCGGACGGCCATTGATCCATCACAAAGCGTGAAAAGACGCACATGGCAATCATCAAGGACAGATTCTGCAGGAGTCGTTCAATAATTTCTAAGCCTATCCCCTATTCGGGCAAATGAAACAAGCACAATATCGGTTTGTGAGGCGGGCGAGTTTAACTTAACAATCGCCGTACCGCATGATCAAAATGCGTCCGGCCTTTCTCCACAAACCCTCTGGTGGACGCAATCCGGTCCGCATAGAGACCAAAATGAAGTCCCGCCGTGCCTCCCAAATGCGTTTTGCGGGCAATGGCCGCGTCCGGGTCTTCGTTGTCCAGATCGGCTAGATTCGCTTTTACCTGATGATAGGCATCACGGAAGGGCATGCCCGCCGCCACCAGCGCCAGAGCCGCATCGGTGGCGAATACCCCGCCGTCGAACGCGCCCCGCAGCTTGTCTTCGTTCACGGTCAGCCCCGCCACACAGCGGGCCAGAATCCGTACCGACGCGCGCGTGGTTGCCAGTCCCTCCAAAAAAGGCTCTTTGCTGTCCTGTAAATCCCGGTTGTAGCCCCCGGGCGCCGCGTGTAGGATATGTCCCACCGCGCTGCCATAGCCCAGTACCAAACCGGCCTTGGACCGAATCAATTCCAGCACGTCCGGATTGTTTTTATTCGGCATAATGCTGCTGCCGGTACCAAAGACCTTGGGAATGGTGAAATACCCGAACTCGGGCAGCGTGAACAGCATCAGATCCTGCGCCACCCGAGACAAGGTAATCATCAATTGCCCCATCGCCTGCAGAATCTGATATTCCAACTTGCCCCGGGCCTGAATGGCGTGCGCCACATTGTGCAGAGGCCGCGCGAATCCGAGCAGATCACTGGTCAACTGACGATCAATCGGCAGCGGCACCCCGTAACCCGCCGCCGCCCCCAGCGGACACTGGTCATTCAACTCGTACACCAGCCGCAAACTTTGAATGTCCTCCAACACCGCTTCCGCGTAGGAGGTGGCCCACAACCCCACACTCGAGGGCATCGCGGGCTGCATATGCGTACGCCCCACCATCGGCACTTTTTGGTGCGTCTCCCCGAAGCGGGTCAAGGCCTCCGCCAGATCCGCGCTGTCCTCGATCAGTTCCAGCAGAGCCTGCTTCGCGAACAGCCGCAGGTCCACCGCCACCTGATCGTTCCGACTCCGCCCGGTATGAATTTTTTTACCCAAATCACCTAAAGCCTCCGTCAATTTCCGCTCCACCGTCAAGTGAACATCCTGATCCGCCGCCTCGATCACAAAGGCCCTCTCCAATACCGACTTGCGAATCGTCCCCAGTTCCTTGCACACCGCCGCCGCCTCTTCGGTAGTCAACACCGGCGGATTCACCGGCATTTTGGAGAGCATAATCGCATGTGCCGCCGACCCAATGCAGTCGGATTCGGCCAGTTGCAGATCCAATACCAGATCTTTTCCGGCGGTAAACGCCAGAATTTCGTCGTCAATGGTTCCCACCGTGGTGGTTTTCGCGTCGCTGCTCGTTTTCATATCTTCCTGCCATACATAGTCATTAGTCATTGGTCAATAGTCATTGGTCATTGGTCAATAGCAGTAATTCCACGGTCGCGGCGGCGGCGGCAAATCCGAAGGTGCCGGTCACAAACCCGGCGGTTCCGTAGCCGCTGGCGCAATCCAGTCGCAGATTACTCCGTCCTCCGCACCGCACCGTTCCGTCCGACTGCGGATACCGAACCGGCTCCGACGAAACCGCCGGGATACCCCATTTTCCGGGTGTTCCGGGAAACCCATGGTTTTGGCGTAATTTCTTTCGAACCCGTTGCAATAACGCATCGTCGTAGCTGCGCGAAAGATCCGCCACCTGTACCTTTGTGGGATCTGCGCGTCCTCCCGCCGCACCCACTGTTACCACCCGCAGTTCCCGCTTCCGGCATTCCGCCAGTAGCAAACACTTATGCGGAATACTGTCGATGCAATCCACCACCGCGTCCGCCCCGCATCGCAAAAGCTCGTCACAACTGGTTTCGGTGAAAAAGCGGAATTCACGGCGAACCACAATTGCCGGGTCAATTTGCCGAATCCGTTCGGCCATCGCCTCGATCTTCGGTTTTCCCACGGTATGGTCCAGGGCGTGCACCTGACGATTCTGGTTGCTGCTGCACACCTCGTCCATATCCACCAGGGTGAGAGTGCCAATTCCCGAACGGGCCAGCGCCTCCGCCACCCAGCCGCCAACGCCTCCCAGCCCGATAATGCACACATGGGCCCGGCTCAAGCTGCGGGCGGGTTCCACGCCATAGAGCCTCTCCAGCCCGCTGTACCGGGGGTTGCCTGAGGAATTAGACAGGTCGCTTTGCAAATTCATGCGCTTGCTATTGCCTTTCTTTTAAAAAATTGCAAGTGGATGTGCAAATCCTTCCCGCGCATGTCCACTCCCACCCAACGCAGTTTCTTTAGACGTTTCCGATCCCGCCTCCTGGCGGGCTATGCCCTGTTACTGATCGCCTCCTGGATCTTCACGGCCGTGACCCCACCGCCACCGTCAGGTTTTTCCATCCGAACCACTGATTCAGGGCTCCTGGATTTCCTGCTTTTAATCGCTCCCATGGCCTTGCGGGAGACGGAAGAATGGCTTTCCCGCCATGCCGAAAAGGCCATCCTTATCAGCCGATTTGTCCCGGGAACCCGACTTCCCGCCTACGTGGCCGCCGGCATCCTGGGAGTCCCGATTAAACGATTTACGGCCTGGTTCGTATTTGCCGGAGCCGTGTGGACCCCGCTGTTTGTCAGCCTCTCCGTACTGCTCTCCGGACAGGCGTTGGGGTGGATTGACCGATATCATCACACCGCCCCCGCTCTGCTGATCGGCGGGGTGCTGCTCTATGTACTGATCAATCATATTCTTCTTCCCTCCTTCAATTGGCGGGGACGCCGCAAGCTGCTGGGCAAAGGGCGAAGACTCACCCGGCCCGAATACTGGCCCGCCGCCCTGTTCTATGTGCCCATATATGTCTATCTAATCGGACGCTGCTTCCGCAGAGGAAACCGCTTCCTTGATTTCACCGCCTGCAATCCCTGCATCCCCGGCAGCGGGATTGTAGAAGAATCAAAATCCGCGATCCTCGATCAGATCCGGGAGCGGGAAGCGATTGCGGACTATGTCGTCCTGTCACCCACCCAATCTCTGGACGATCGGATTGAGGTCATCGACCATTTTCTACAGTCTCAGGGAGGCACCTTCCCCCTGGTCATCAAACCCGATGCGGGTCAACGCGGAAGTCAGGTTCTGATTGCCGATGACAGGGATCATGTTCTCGCCGCCCTCCGGGCCAACCCGGAGGAACCCTGGATCGTGCAACGCTACATTCCCGGGAAGGAATTCGGGGTTTTTTATATCCGGGACCCTGAACAGGAAGCCGGTGTTATCTTTGGTCTCACCCGCAAAGCCTTTCCCGAGTTGCGGGGCGACGGCATCCGATCCATTGAGGAGTTAATTTTGGCGGATAGCCGCACGGTCTGCCAATACCGGATGTTTATTCAGTCTCTGGGTGAGCGCATCTATGAAATCCCGGATGAAGGGACCAGCATCACCCTGACCCAAATAGGGAATCATGCCCGCGGCACACAATTCTTTGAAGGTCGGGATCTCATCACTCCGGAATTAGAATCGGCCATAGACCGCATCGCCAAAAGTCTTCCCGGCTTCTACTTTGGTCGTTTCGACCTGCGGGTACCCTCCGAAGAGGATCTCAAAGCGGGCAAGAACCTCAAACTGATCGAACTCAACGGTCTCACCAGTGAATCCACCAATCTCTACGATTTACGCTATCATTATCGGGAAATGGTCTGGATCCTGCTTACTCAATGGCAGTGGGCCTGTCACATAGGACGCGTTAACCGTCACCGTGGCCAGTCCGTCTATCCGCTATCGAAAATCCTTCGTGATTATGACTATTTTAGAAAGAAACACAGCGCCAATTTTTAAGGTGCGCACTCCATCTGTTCTTCCGCATTTCGTCGATCCGGCATTGACAAATTCCCTTAATTTGAAAAAAAAACAATCCTATCCTTCAACCCAACGAAGTTCCTGTTATGACCCTAAAACGTATCCCCGCCCTCTTGCTCATCGCGCTTAGTCCCCTCATCCATGCCCAGCCCTTGCTCGACCACCACAATCCCAGAGGTCAAAGCGTGCGACTTGCCTGGTCTGTGGATCTGGACGGAGGCGTGGATGGAGATGATCGATTTCAACCGATATTTACTTCACTCTAAAAAACAACCCATCTGTGCAAATCTGTGAAATCTGCGGATCAACAAAAAACAAGTGTCTCGATACCTAGTGAATGCCCGGGGCACAAAGTGATCAAACGGTCGGAACGAATGCTGAATGCGGGCTGGGTTCTGCGCCCACTGGATGCGGAACGCTGGGAAGCGATTAGCCCCGAAAACAAATGTTTTCAGTGGGACGACGATACCTGGTCTCCCTCCGAAGCCGGGATGCTGTGCGAATTGGAAAAATCCGAAACCGCTATTCAGCGTCAACAGTACAGCCCCTTTCTGGGAACCAGTCGCCTGACCGACCCCGACGCCGAGCACAAGGGAGGCGTCCTGCTTCCCTGGCTGCGGAGGGATCATCGGGTCAACGATCAAACCATCCTGCGGGCGCGGGTAGCCCCCGACCCCGCGGGAGATGAACTACTCTATCAGGGCGGGGCCCGCCGGGTCGAAACCATTCTTCAGCCCTGGCCCGCAGCTTCCGGATCCCCCCGGGAGACCCGTTTTCACCTGTTGCTGTGCGAACATATTGCCGATGTGCTGCCAAAACCCGACCGGGTCCGGGTACTCAAACAACTGCTCAGCCACCTGCATCCCCAGGGAGAGGCTTACTTTAGTTATTACGAAATCACCGCTCTGCCCGATTCGCAGCCGAGGGAAAACGAATCGGACGGTTACGTCTTCACCCGCGGACGCCATCGCGTGTTTCTCAAGCCCTACCTGCCCGGCCAGGCGATATCCGAGCTCACCCGCATCCTGGGAGGCTTCGCCGAACAGGTCCACCTGCAATTTGACGAGTTCATCTGTCGTTGGAGACCCGATGCATAAGTGCTTCATCTTTTACTTTTTGTTGCTGTCCCCCCTGACCCTGCTGTTCGCCGAAACCTGGCGATTCGAGGCCGCGGCCGTGGACGACCTGGGCCGCATGAACCGGGAAAGCCTGTTCCGTGCCTGGCTCCCCCTCGAACTTCCCGACGGCCAAGCCCCGCAAATTCCCGGAGAATTCGTGCTCTATCAACATGAGGGCCTCACCTATTATTTCGGACCCTTTCGAAATCCCGACCGGGCCAAAGAGGCCGAGCGCAAGCTGCGCACCCTAAGGGAGCGGCTGATTGCGATGGACGAAAAATTCACCACCAGCACTGTGGACCGTATCGAAACCTCCACCGAAGCCCTGGGTGGGCAAGCCGGATCCCCAACGCCTCCCACTCCCACTGATGCGTCTACCCCCGACACAGCTTCATCCCCAGCCGGTGACGGATCTGAAACAGATCCTTCCCCAAGCCCCGGCGAACCTGGTGAAAGTCCACCTGAAAATGGAGGAATCGAAGAGCGCGGAGAAACCGGTGCGGAGAAGCCCCCTGAGGACGCGGAAGAGGAACCTCCCGAAGTTGGTGAGGACGATCCTGCCGAACCCGAGCCGGAACCCACGCCCACCCCGGCCCCCACCCCAACCCCCACTCCCATGCCAACCCCGGTTCCCACGCCTACACCCACTCCGGAAGATCCTGCGTTGAAGCCCCCTTCGCTGGATGAGCCTCCCACGCCTCTTCCCGGTACCCCGGAGGACGTGAAAGATAAGGACGACCCGGAGCTGCCCCCGGAAAAAGATTCATCCAAACCACTGCTGTTTTTTATACTCAGTCTTGCAGTAATCCTCGGCCTGGGGCTTGCGTATCGACACTATAGTTTGAACAAATAGTGGGTTAAACCACGGAACACGTCGTTCTCCGATACTCTATCTGAAGGGAGGCCTGTCAGCGTCCCTGAAGCTGCTTTAGCACCGCCGGGATCGCCTCCACCACATCGTCGGCACACATTCCCGATTGCCCCTTGCGCAGCGCCGCCAGATCCCCTGCCCGCCCGTGCACATATACCGCCAGCGGCAGTGCCCGGGAATGTTCAACCCCGCGCGCAAGAAATCCCGTAAGAATCCCGGACAACACATCACCCGTTCCGCCCGTGGCCATCCCCGGGTTGCCATTCAGATTCACCCATTTATCCCCCTCCGCTTGTGCAATCCGGCTTCGAGATCCTTTTAACACGATTTTCGCTCCGGTTTGTTGGTGGTACTCCTTTACATGGGATCGACGATCCCGCTGAATGTCCTCGGCACTCATTCTCAGCAATTGGCCCAGCTCACCCGGATGAGGCGTCATCCATTTTCCTGACAAAAGGTACCCTAACTCTCTTTCAATCCTGGATAAGGCATTCAGCGCATCTGCATCCAGAACCAGAGGCGATTGACATTCCGACAACACCCGGGTCAGCAATTCCGCCGTATCGCGGTTCGTCCGCATGCCTGGGCCAATACAAACCCCACTGTACGAACTATACGAAATATCCTGACCACACAGCGTGTGAAATTGTCCCTGTTGACCCGGTATCACCATCAACTCCGCCTGTGCCCCATCCACCAACTGCGCACAGGTGAACGGCGTAAGCACCGTCACCAATCCACAGCCACTCCGCAATGCCGCGCGGGCCGCCAGCAAAATGGCGCCCGACATACCCGGACTTCCCCCAATCAACAACGCATGTCCCCGGGTTCCTTTGTGGTCACTCTCCATCATCGGTGGAAGCCAATCCGCCGCCTGTTCACGGGAGAGCACCTGCCACTCTCCTTCCCCTTTTTTATCCAACATTCCGGAGTCGAACCCGAGTTCCAGTACGGAAACAGATCCTGTCCAACTCGCAGACCGATCCTTTTCAAACCCGATTTTGGCTCCCCCCAGCGTCAAGGTATGATCCGCCTTCACACAACAGCTGCAATCAAACGGTTCGCCGGTGTCCGGATGCAGACCCGAGGGGATATCCACAGCCCAAATCCGATGCTTGGGTTGCCTCGCCTGCAAAAACCGAATGGCCGGCCGCACCGATCCCCGGGGAGCTTCCTTTACCCCCGTTCCCAGCAAGGCATCCACCAGCCAGGCCCCGGTCGGTAAAAACACCTCCGCCTCCTGCCAGTCCTCCTCATCCGCAAAGAACCGAACGTTCACCCCCGCGGAACGGGCCTCAGACAGGTAAAAAGCCGCATCCCCTTTCACCTTTTCCTCCGGAATCACTGACCACGCCTCCACCGGCCATCCCCGCCGATGCAACTGCCAGGCCAGGCCAAACCCGTCTCCTCCATTATTACCGGGCCCGCACAAGATCACCACCGCTTGCGGACGACCCTCCGAAAAAAACAAAAATTCCTCCGCCAATGCCCTGCACGCCCGTCCCATCAACCGCCGAGCGGAACTTCCCGCCGAAATGGCCTCTTCATCCAAGCTCCTCATTGACTGTGCGCTGTAAAATTTCATCTCTGCCTGTCTTTGTACAGTACCCGGCCCTGTTCGAACAATGAAAATTATACACAAACCGAAAACAAAACCAGTGACCAAATGAAAGATCCCGCGGATTCAGGTTTGCCTTTTTCGTTTTCTGGCACATAAAAGAGGCTCTTATGTCAAAACTCTTTTCCCCCATAGATACCCCAATTTCCGAGTTACTGAAGCATGCGGAGCGTCCATTGCTGTCGTATGAATTCTTCCCGCCCAAAACCGACAAAAGCATGGCCTCCTTGCGGGACACCGTGGAAGAATTACGGGATACGGATCCCGATTTTGTCACCGTAACCTACGGTGCCGGCGGCTCCACCCGCAAGCTCACTTTTGAAATCGCGGCCCTGCTGCGCCGTTTTCGCTATCAACCCATCATGCCCCACCTGACCTGCGTGGGCAGCAGCCAAGAGGAGTTGGTGGATATTGCGGACTATATCCATGCAGAGGGTTTCCGCAACATCATGACCCTGCGCGGGGATCCGCCCAAGGGAGAGAACAGCTTTGTGACCGCGCAGGGCGGACTCGCCTGCGCCCGCGATTTGGTGGACCTCCTGAAGAGACGTCATCCCGATTTTTGCCTGGGAGTCGCGGGCTATCCGGAGCCGCATCCCGAATCCCGCGGGGATCAAGAAGATATCGACTACCTGAAAGCCAAACAGGATGCCGGCGCGGATTTTATCACCACTCAACTCTTTTTTGAAAATCAATACTACTATCGTTTTGTGGAAAAATGCGATAAGGCCGGAATCCACATTCCCATCATTCCCGGCATTATGCCCGCGCTTTCACTGGGTCAAATCCGCCGCATCACCTCCATGTGCGGTGCCGATCTTCCCCTTCCCCTGCTGGGCAAACTCGAAAGTGCCGGCGATAATGCCGAAGCGGCCATGAACACTGGAATCATGTGGTGCACGGAACAATTGATCGACCTTTTGGAACACGGGGTACCGGGCATTCATCTCTACATTCTCAACCAAGTTCGTCCCGCCCTGGCCTACCAATTGGCCCGCACCTTTATTGATATGACCCACAAACTGAAAACAGTATGAGCGCAAAAACCCAAACAGACGAACCCTCCTTCGAGGATGCCCTCAAGCGCCTGGAACAACTGGTAAAGGAAATGGAAGCCGGTGAATTGAGTCTGGACCAGATGATCGGGCACTTCGAGGAAGGCAGCGGGCTGGTAGAGAAATGCGGAAAACGGCTGAACGAAGTTGAGCGCCGCATCGAGAAGCTGGTCAAAAAAGATGGGAAAATTGAAACTGAACCGTTTGACCCCGAACCCTCCTAAGGTATGAATCTGTTTCGTATGCGGACCTTTTACGGAATCCTCCCCATCCTTTTGATATCCGGATGCGGTGCAGTCCAGGAATCATCTTCTTCGAAGGGTGAACCGGTCTCCACTCTCGCACCCACCATTATTGAACGCACCCGTATCGACTTTAAGGAGGCAGAACCTCTTCAGGTGGCCAAAGCCCTCAATACGGCCATGGCGGATACCGTGGAAAAGGTTCTGCCGTCGGTAGTGGTGATTCGCACCGAAGCCACCCAGTATATCGTCGACTGGTATGGTCGGCTCCTGCGGGAGGCCCAACGCCCGGTAGGCCAAGGTTCCGGGGTAATTATCGACTCGAGGGGATATGTCATCACGAACAACCATGTTCTTCAAGGCGGACAACGCATCGAGGTAGTCTTGCATGACGAAAGCATTTACGAGGCCGAACTGGTGGGCCGCAACGAGCAGACGGATATCGCGGTGCTCAAAATCAAAGGCGAAACAAATCAGGTATTCACGGCCATGGAGCCCGGCGACTCCGATGCGATCCGGGTCGGGGAAATGGTTATGGCCATTGGATCTCCCTACAGCTTGAGCAGTACTGTCACCAATGGATTGATCAGCCAGAAAGGGCGCGCAGAGGCGAATCTGCCGATTGTGGATTTCATTCAAACCAGCGCCGCCATCAATCCGGGCAATAGCGGGGGCCCCCTCATCGATA